>JANXZF010000013.1 GCA_025355665.1 Actinomycetes bacterium | reverse complement strand
GGGATCTTTAACACGTCCACGCCAACACAGCGCCGCTTCCCCCAATGATAGGAGTAATGATGAAATCGAGAAAAATCAAGCGAAGTGCTGCTCTAATCACTTTCCTCGCGTTAACCACGCTTGGTTCAACTTCATCGCTGGCAATTGGTTCGGTTGCTCCTCGCCTAAACGGAACGTGTAGTGCAGAACTTCAATGGGCATCAATTCCCATGAGTATGAAGAATATTGTTGGCCAACTTATCTGCCTTACGACTCCGAAGGGTTTGAAGTGGCAAGACCCCTCAAAGATTAAGGTCGACGCCCACTTGAATTCCATACTAATGAAATGCGGTAACCAAATACAGCATCTTAGTGTGGCGAAAATCGATCCGAAACTTCTTTCCACTTTTCATCTTGCGCTGTCCCAATACGTCTCAACACAATTGCACTCGAGAGTTGTCCGATTCGAACCAAGTTTCGGTTTCTACAATCTCAATGTGAATTATTATCGGCAAATAGGTATGTGTTCCAATGGTGCTGGAATTGCCCCATATTTCACTGGACCTGATCCCCGGATTCCAGAAAATTCGGAATTGCTTTGGGAATCAGTTGCATATTGCCAGATAGGCCCTCAATCAGTTCCGCTGAATTTTGCCTTTGCCAGAGCTGGCAAATTATGGAAATTCGTTGCACTCGGAGGGATCAATTCTCAACCGGTTTATTTATAAACCCTGAAATTTCGAATGTGAAAATGCGCGAGCGGGGATTCGAATCCCTGCTCAACGGCCCTTCCAATGCGGTGCGCGCTTTTCCTTAAAGGCAAGAGGCCCTTCTTGGGCATCCTCACTCAGGTAGACCGACTTCCAAATTGCATTGGCTCTTTGACGCGCATCACCCAGAACGTCTTCAACCGTTCCCCGCACCATTGCCTTTCCAGCCGCAACGGAGAGCGGAGCGTTTGCAGCAATTTGCTGGGCAAGAGCCCTGCTTTCGCTGCGCAATTCACCTGAAGGGACTACATAATTGACCAGGCCTACGCTCTGCGCTCGAAATGCAGTAATGGGTTGAGCTGTCAGCAGAAGTTCAAGTGCAACCCTGGGCGCAATCATCAGAGGCAAGGGTGCGGCCCATGGGGCCCCTCGACCAAAGCGCGCTTCAGTAATGCCGAAAGTTGCATGGCTTGCGGCCATTACAAGATCGGCGCTTTGCGCAAGGAAAAATCCTCCACCAAGGGCGACTCCATTGACGGCGGCAATAACCGGTTTGTGAGAGGTTAAATCAGAAATAAAATCATCGGGAGGAATAGTGAGATGTTCTTCAGACATTTCCTTCAAATCGGCCCCAGCACTGAATGCCACGTTTCCCGCTGCAGTAATGAGTAGGACTTTGGCTCGATCATTTTTATTGAAAAGTTCGAGAGATGAACGAATGCCCTCGCGAACTGCGGCATTTAGAGCATTTCTTGATTCAGGCCTGTTGATCGTGATGGTTGCAACTCCATCAGCGACCTCGTATAGGAACTCGTCCTTGGTTGTCATTCTGCCTTCAATCCAAGGCTGCGAGCTATCAGTATCTTTTGCACTTCGCTAGTCCCTTCTCCGATTTCCAAGATTTTAGAATCGCGGTAATGCCGAGCAACAGGGAATTCGTCCATGAATCCATAGCCGCCGAAGATCTGTGTTGCATCACGTGCGTTTTCCATTGCCGCGTTGCTTGAAACAAGTTTTGCGATGGAAGCTTCGGTCTTGAAATCCTTTCCATCCGCTGCGAGCGCAGCAGCGTGATAGTAAGCAAGGCGAGCGACGTGAGTTCGCGCTTCCATCTCGGCAATCTTGAATGCGATGGATTGGTGCTCCCCGATGAACTTGCCGAACGCCTTGCGTTCTTTGGCATAACGCAATGACTCATTAATGCATCCCTGAGCGGCTCCCACAGCAAGTGCAGCGATTGCGATGCGACCTTCATCAAGTGACTGAAGGAAGATCGCGTAACCTCTGCCCCGTTCACCGAGAAGATTGCTCTCCGGTACATGGACGTTGTTAAACGAAAGCGGATGCGTATCGGAGGCATGCCAGCCAAGCTTGCGATATGCAGGATCGACGGTGAAGCCAGGAGTGCCATTGGGGACGATTATCGTGCTGATTTCCTTTGATCCGTCGGGCTTTGTGCCGGTTACGCAAGCGACGATGACCAACGATGTAATGGAAGTTCCTGAGTTGGTGATGAATGTTTTTGATCCGTTAATAATCCATTCGCCATTCTCAAGGCGGGCCGTTGTTCGAAGGCCGCTTGCATCACTGCCGCCATCTGGCTCGGTTAGACCAAATGCGGCAAGCGCCTCGCCACTCATTAGTGCCGGCAGGAAGCGCTTCTTCTGGTCTTCGGTGCCGAAACGAAAAATAGGCATCGAACCCAGGCCAACGGAGGCTTCAACGGTGACTGCGACACTCTGGTCGATGCAGCCCAGCTCTTCGATTGCAAGACAGAGCGACAAGAAGTCTCCACCCATTCCACCCACATCTTCAGGAAAAGGCAAACCCATTATCCCCATCGCCCCCATTTGCCTAATGACTTCGTACGGGAACGTGTGGTCCGCATCGTGCTGAGCCGCGACGGGAGCAATAACCTGGTTGGCGAAGTCTCGAACGGTCTTTGCCAACTCCTGGTGTTCCTCAGATAACTGCGTGAGTACTGAATTCATTTCGTTTCCGCCGTTCCCTTCTTGTCCATTAATGCGATCGCAGCTTTAGAACGGATCGCCAATCCGGTTGTGTCGCGCAGCCAGCGGCTTGTGTTGAGTAATGCGGTGAAATCAATCCCAGTGGAAATGCCGAGCCCGTGCAGTTGCCAAACGAGATCCTCGGTGGCCAGGTTTCCAGTTGCGCTCTTGGCAAATGGGCATCCACCGAGACCGCCAATTGATGAGTCAACAGTCGTGATGCCCTCTTGAAGGGCCGTTAAGGTGTTGGAAAGTGCTTGACCGTATGTGTCGTGAAAATGGACCGCGAGAAGTGAACGCGAGAGTCCGCGTGCATCGAAGGCCTTGAGAAGATCTATGACATCTCCAGGAGTTGCGACCCCAATCGTGTCTCCCAATGAGAGTTCAGTAATTCCGTCAGCGATTAATCTCTCGGCAACATCAACAACTTTGCTGGGCGAAACTTTCCCCTCCCATGGATCGCCAAAGCACATCGATATGTAGCCGCGAACTTGAAGATTAGCCTCACGAGCCTGATTGATAACTGGGCTGAAAATGTCGAGTGAGCCGGCGACGCTGTTGTTGAGATTTGCCTTGGCAAATGACTCTGTTGCGCTGGCAAATACTGCGATCTCCCGCAGACCTGTCTTTAGCGCGCGATCGAGACCCTTTTGATTTGGCACAAGTGCGCTCATGCGATGCGATGTAAGTAGCGGTTCTAATTCGGTCAGAAGCTCATCTGCATCGGCTAGTGCCGGTACGAAATCGGGCCGCACGAAACTCGCGACCTCTATGGCCGAGATTCCTGTGCCCACAAGTTGCTTGATCAATTGGGCTTTGACATGTGTGGGTAAAATGATGGATTCATTCTGCAAGCCGTCTCTGGCTCCAACTTCGTAGACAGTTACTGCCTTGGGTAATGTATTGCGATCAAACATCTTCAACCACCTCGAGTAGGAGTTGTCCAACGCGCACGTTCTCACCAAAGGCGACATTGCAGCGCACGACGTGGCCAGAACGTCTGGCCCGAACAATGTGTTCCATCTTCATTGCTTCAATAACGACAAGAGGATCACCAATCATCACCTGATCCCCTACTGCCACGTTTACTGCCATCACCACTCCCGGCATTGGGCTCACGATTTCCTCGCCTTGCCGATCTGTCGAAACCGGGCGTTCACCAACCTCTTTAATCAGCCAAGTCCCAAACGATGGATGGTGGAGCCACACCTGCGAATCCGCCACAAAGTAATCAACCTCAGAAATCGGATGGCTATCGGTCGTAACGTCATAGCGCACGCCATCGATGTAGGCGGCAATGCTCGCGGCTGGCATGCCAGTTAATCGCCATCCATCACGTCTCCACGAACCAGATTTCGATTCGGTAATGATGGCTGCGTAAGCCGAAAGAACCGCATGAGGCGGAATTGCCCGTACGAATTCGTGTGATTCTAGGAATTTCGTATCATAATTGGATTCTCTAACGTCAGGCGCATCCAGAAGTTGCATCAAGAAATCGATGTTAGTGGTGATCCCCAGCAGCACGGTCTTCGACAGCGCATCACGCAAATGCCCAAGTGCAATCGCTCTGCTTTCACCCCAACTGGCAACTTTGGCTAGCATGGGATCAAATGACGAGGAGACGACTGCACCGTCACTGATCGCATAATCCGTCACGGTGTTGGGTGTATGAGCTTCGGTAAATTTTGAAATCACACCCCCTGTTGGGAGGTATCCACTGAAGGCATCCTCAGCATAGATGCGGGCTTCGATTGCGTGGCCATTGAATTCGCGATTTGGTATGACCGTTTTCAGGCTTTCGCCGGAGGCAATGCGGAGTTGGCATTCGACAAGATCTAGTCCCGTAATCAACTCAGTGACTCGGTGCTCCACTTGTAAACGAGTGTTCATTTCCATGAAGTAAAAAACGTCGGGGGAATCAGCGTCCACTAGGAATTCAATTGTTCCTAGATTTTGATAGCCAATTGCCGTCGTGAGAGAAAGGGCTGCAGCGCCCATTACCTCGCGCTGTTTCTCGGACATCCGTGGAGCAGGAGCTTCTTCAACGACTTTTTGGTGGCGTCGCTGAAGCGAACATTCCCGCTCTCCGAGATGCATGGCGTTACCGTGTGCATCCGCGACAACCTGAAACTCGATGTGGCGAGCGTGCTGGAGATATTTCTCCACTAACAACGCGTCGTCGCCGAATGCGGCTTTGGCCTCCCGACGTGCGATTGGAAGCACTTCACCAAGTTCGTCCAAGTCATGGGCGACGTGTAGACCCTTGCCACCACCACCCGCGGCAGGTTTTACAAGTAAGGGAAACTTCAAATCCTTACAAGCATCCAGTAATTCTGAATTTGTCATTCCTGCCCCGCCGACACCGGGAACGACAGGCACGCCGGCCCTTACCGCATGTTCTCGCGCAGCAATTTTCTCGCCCATTGAGGTCATGGCATCTGCGGGAGGTCCAATAAATATCAAACCGGCCTTGGTGCAAACTCTTGCGAAATCTGCATTCTCGGCAAGAAATCCGTAGCCGGGGTGAATCCCTTGAGCGCCGCTGGCTAATGCAATAGAAATGATCTGCGAGCCGTCCAGATATCCAGTCCTATTCGTATCTTCAAGGAGATAACTCTCGGGAATTCTGTTCACGTGCAGGGATTCACGGTCGTGATGCGTGTAGACACCCATGGCTTCGATGCCCATCCGATCAAGGGTTGACTTGATTCGAAGTGCGACCTCTCCGCGGTTTGCAATAAGTACTTTGGTGAACACCATTACATCCGGAAAATTCCGAAGGAGCTTTCAGGAAGTGGCGAGAAACTTGAAACAGATAGCGCTAATGACAAGACCCTTCGCGTATCTCGTGGATCGATTATGCCGTCGTCCCAGAGCCTTGCGGTCGAGAAATATGCGCTTCCCTCGGCTTCGTATTTTGCGCGGATGGGATCTTTGAATGCTTCTATGTCATTGGAGGTCCACTCCTGTCCTTTTGCGGCAAGTTGATCAGTTTTCACCGTGGCCAGAACAGAAGCGGCTTGTTCTCCGCCCATCACTGAGATGCGCGCGTTGGGCCACATCCAGAGGAATCGCGGGTCATAGGCGCGGCCACACATCGAATAGTTGCCGGCCCCGAAGGATCCACCGATGATCACGGTGAATTTGGGAACACGAGCGCAAGCAACAGCAGTCACCATCTTGGCGCCATGCTTGGCAATGCCACCTTCTTCGTATTCGCGGCCAACCATGAAACCAGAAATATTCTGTAGAAAGACAAGTGGGATCTTGCGTTGATCGCAAATCTCAATGAAATGCGCTCCTTTTTGCGCGGATTCGCTAAAGAGCACGCCGTTATTTGCAATTATCCCGACCGGGTAGCCGTCGATGTGAGCAAATCCGGTCACTAATGTGGTTCCGAATTCAGCTTTGAATTCAAGGAATTTACTTGAATCCACGATTCGTGCAATCACTTCGCGGACATCGTATGAGGTTCGAGAATCGATAGGTACGATGCCCAGCAATTCTTCTGCGCTGTATTGCGGTGGCTCAATCTTCTCGTTAGGTGCCAACCATCGAGATTCGGTTGGAAGCGTCGAGACTATCGAGCGCACAGTCATCAGTGCTTGGCTCTCGCTCTCTGCCAAGTGGTCAGTAACGCCCGAAATACGCGAATGCATGGCACCGCCGCCTAAATCTTCGGCCGATACTTCCTCGCCGGTCGCTGCCTTAACCAATGGTGGACCACCAAGGAAGATATGACCCTGCCCAGCAACAATGACGTTTTCATCGCTCATCGCGGGGACATACGCCCCGCCTGCCGTGCATGCGCCGAGCACAGCAGAAATCTGTGAGATGCCCGCCGAACTGAGCCGCGCCTGGTTAAAAAATATGCGACCGAAGTGATCGCGATCTGGAAATACTTCGTGTTGTAGCGGCAAAAATGCCCCGCCCGAATCAACCAAGTAAATACATGGAAGTCGATTTTCAAATGCAATATCCTGGGCACGCAAATGCTTCTTGACAGTCATGGGGTAATAAGTACCACCTTTGACCGTCGCATCATTTGCAATGACCATCACTGGATGCCCACTAACAATTCCGATTCCAGTAATCAAACCAGCGCCAGGCGCATCATCGCCGTACATGCCATTTGCAGCCAGCGGAGAGAGTTCGAGGAATGGTGATCCTGGATCAAGTAATTGTGTGACTCGATCTCGCGGTAGCAACTTCCCGCGATCTTGATGTCGAGCTCGCACTGACTCAGGACCACCAAGGGCTGCGCGACCCATCTGCGCGACGAATTCATCGATGACAACGCGAAAGGCAGCATCCCTTTGGCGAAAGACAGAATCGCGATTATCTACTGTGCTCGAAATACGTGGCAAACTCATGATCCTCCGCTATTGTTAGTGATCATTAACATTTAGGATAGTACCTAGGTGGCCTGATTTGGTAGTCCCTGAGACGGTTATTTGAGAGGGAGGCACAGATGGGAACGCGTGAACGGCTCCTTGAGAACGGCGCCGCGCTCTTTGCCGCCAAGGGTTTTCACGGAGTTGGCGTCGAGGAACTCGGCGAATCTGTTGGCCTAACCGGGCCTTCCATGTACCGCCATTTCCGCACGAAAGGCGCTTTGCTCGCCGAGATGCTCATTACCGTGAGCCAGTCACTGCTCGAGGGGGCAACGGAAGTGATCGGGGAGAATCTCAATCCCGAACAAACACTTGCCGCGCTCATTGAGCGTCACGTCGATTTCGCAATCAACTACCCCGACCTCATCCGAGTCCACGAGCGTGATTTTGGAAATCTCGAAGAAGATGATGCACGACAAGTCCGTCGCCTACAACGACGATACGTCGAACTCTGGGTTGATCAAATTCAACTTGCGCGCAAAAATGAAACCCCCGAGACGGCGAGAACAATGGCGCACGCTGTCTTCGGATTACTTAACTCGACTCCGCGCCTGCGTTCAAACCAAAAGCGCAATGATGTTGCTAAACCCATGATCGACATGGCACGCCGGGCTTTGCTCTCTTAAGAAAGGTTGCTGCAATGGATAGAACTTATGTGATCACAGGCGCTGCATCTGGGATTGGAGCGGCAACTGCTGTATTGCTCAAGGAGCGAGGCGCGAGAGTCATTGGAGTGGATATGCACGATGCTGATGTTGAGTCCGATCTCAGCACGCCAGCAGGTCGCAAAGACGCCGCGATCGGCGCAATCGAATTAAGTGAAGGCAAGATCGATGCGGTCATCCCTTGCGCGGGATTGATGCGTGCCAATATTCAAACCGTCTCCGTCAATTTCTTCGGCGTCACTGAATTCCTCACCGAACTTCTTCCTACTTTGAAAAATAGTTTTTCTCCAAGAGTCGCTATGCCTAGTTCGGTCGCATCACTTCTTCCCAACTCCCCCGAATTGGTAAATGCAATGCTCACCGGCGATGAAGCAATCTCATTGAAAATCGCCCAAGGACTCGTTGATAAAGGGCGTGAAGATGCAGGGCTAATCTATGGCTCGACAAAGCGCGCGATAAGTCGCTGGGTTCGCCGCGAAAGTATCAGGCCAGAGTGGGCCGGAGCCGGCATACCGATTAATGCTGTTGGGCCCGGTATCGTGGAGACGCCGATGGTCGACAAGTTGCTTGCAACGCAAGAATCTCGGGATGCTACGGATGCCCTAATTCCGATGCCTTTAAATCATCACCTAAAGCCGCGACAAGTTGCTTACCTTCTTGCATGGTTGACCAGCGAAGAGAACTCACATGTTACGGGGCAGACCATCTACATTGACGGCGGATCTGACGCACTTCTACGCGGCGAGGATATTTGGAGTTAGCGCCGCTTCGTCGGTACCCGCCTTTACACTTTCCAAATGACCCTACTCCTGCGCAATGTCGAACTTCACGACGTAGATTCCTACGTTGCAATGAGATGCGATCCAGTGATGATGGCTGACTTAGGCGGCCCACTGCCTCGCGAAGGAATCGAGGCTAAGGTCGCAAGAGATGTTGAAGCAGCTTCAACGGACGCTTCATGGATCCTGATAATTGTCCCCAACGATCGCGAACCCGAGACGGTGGCAGGGAGCCTTTTTCTCTGGTCCCACGAAGCAAATGGAGAGACTATCTCCGAGGTCGGGTGGATGGTCCTTCCGCAATTTCAGGGTCAAGGTTTGGGAAAAGCAAGCGTGCGCGAACTCTTAACGCGCGCTCGAGATGATGGACGCTGGGGAAGGGTGCACGCATTTCCGGGCGTAACCAATACGGCGTCAAACGGAATCTGCAGTTCTTTAGGCTTCACGCTTCTTGGCGAAGAAGATATCGACTTCGCCGATCGATCATTGCGCGCGAACCACTGGGCGCTGGATCTAGCAAGCGCGAGCGAATAACCGGCCGAATTCGTGGGCTGGATATATATCCAAAAGAGTTAATCAGTCCTACCATTTCAATCCAACCCTGTGAACAATTTTCTAACGAGCGTAACGGAGAGAACATGGCTCAACTTTTGCTTACCCAGATGATCAATGCCCCAATCGAAAAGGTTTGGCCCTTGATTTCAGATATCACCAAGCACTCTCAATGGTCCCCAAAGCCCTACAGCGTCGAACTCATAGCCGGGGAAGCAGGCACTGTTGGCAGCAAATATCGTTCCATCGGTTTCATTCCGCCCGCAGAAAAAAATCATGCCAACGATGTTGAGATCACCGAAATCATTCCGAATTCCAAATTTGCCTTCAATGCCTACGATGCAAATGGCACTTTCAAGAACACCTTCAAATTGGAATCCGTTGGCCAAGGTACTCAAGTCACCTTTCAGCACGATTTCCCGAAAATGAAGGGAGTGGCTCGCGTATTGCTGCCTCTCCTGCTGCCATTAACTGGGAAGAAGGACGGAACGACTCGATTAGGAATGTTGAAAGCGAAGGCCGAAGAAAAGTAGGTCGACTTCCTTTTTATTCCTCGATGCACATGTTGGCATGTCATAATTCCTGACATGCGTACTTTCTTCTTAGTTGCTGGTTCGGTACTGATCGCAATCGCCGCGTTCTTCCACGTCTATTTCTTCACCCTAGAGAGCCTGACATGGCGTAGGCCAAAAACGTGGAAGACATTTGGCTTACCTAGCCAAGAACACGCTGAGATCATTCGACCAATGGCATTCAACCAGGGTTTTTACAATCTCTTTCTAGCACTTGGATCACTTGTCGGAATAGCAATTCTTGGCATCAACTCCGCGGTTGGATTCACTCTTATGATCTTCGCCTCCTCGTGCATGATTGGAGCTGGCGCGGTGTTGTTCTTCAGCGTAAAGAAATCTCGGAAGGCCGCAATTATCCAGGCAGGTCCACCGCTTATCGGCGTCCTACTCGTAATCATCGGATTATCCCGCTAATGAAGCGCAAGAGCGTTATGGGGAGCATCCTTGTATTCGCTCTATTGATGGTTCCCTCCGTTGCGCCAAGTCCGGAAAGAGTCTTGTTTGGGTAAAGGGCAGCACATCAATCAAGTCTGCTCAAAGTACAGCGGCCACCTCGTCAAAACTTGAGCAGATAATAACCGCATCCCAAACCACTGCCATCGAAATTACTGACGAGAAATTCACCGGCTCCTTCACCTCTACTTCAAAGTTACCAATCAAACTAAGTACAACCACTCCTTTGATCTGCTCGGTGCAAGGGAATTCGATCTCACTTTTGCAGACTGGTACTTGCGAAATATTGGCAATTCAGTCGGGAGACGACAAATATCTACCTGCTCAACCGTTGAATTTTTCCCTTGAGGTTAAGTCACCAACAATTACTTCAGCCAACGCGCTACTGGATCAGGTTCAAACCTACGCAAGAGTGCCGCAAGGTACCACCTATGCAAGTGCCACCGCAGAGATAACGCTTAAAGGGGTCACTAACGATGCCACTGCAAAAGTATGTGCAGCCGATCCAACGGCGGACGGATGCACACTCTCAAGCGGGGCCGGAGTTGCTAACCCTGCCGCGCAAACCAGATACATCGAATTCGCATTTCATGTAAAGGATTTGGATTCAAATCCATTACCCACCATTTCCTATCGCTTATTGCTCAACGGAGTTTTAACGGAGATAAATTCCGGAGTCGCGCTCGAAACTCTTAATGGACTTAACATTGGGTCTGGTGAATCGGCAGACGGCTCCCTGTTTGCAATGGTGCCCATCAATCAAAAATTAGATGGGGCATATCTCATTATTGATGAAGGCGTTACAGATCCTTCAATCAGACTTCTCATGAGCCTGACCTAAGCACCCTAAGGACTCGAGAAGTTCGTTTGCGCGCTGGGGCGACACCCACATTCTTCGGTACTGCCTTCCAGTTGAAGGTGACCAACCATTTGCTCAGGTGCGCCTAATTGCATTGCTCGTTAACGTCGGACTCGATCCATCGATAGGAACTCACGCTAGATCACGTTGCTGACACAAGAGTGATGGACAAAAGGTGGGTCGCCGCCTCTATTTCTGCGGAGGAGTGCATCCCTTCGCGCGAAACGATTGCTTCTAGGCCTTTGCTGTTTACCAATATTCCGTCGACTTCCATTTGCCCGCGCAGGAACTTAAAAGTTTCCCAGTCAGCGGCATAAAAAGCTAGAATCCCCTGTACCGGCAGGTCGATTGAATTTTCGCTTAAGATCCCCTTTACGATTGACGTCTGCTTCTTGACCCCCTCAACAAGCTTGGTGCAATTTCGTCTTCCGACAAACAATTCGGGCGCGCTTTTCTCAAAGAATCCGCTTCTATCCTCGATCCGAACGACTCCTCGATAGTTCTTTGCATCAATGACGAAAACTCCGAAGCGGGTAATCGCAATATGATCAATGTTGGCACGTGATTTGGGTATCAACCGATCATGCAACACGCGAAAGTCATACTTTGTTGCTAACGAATTGAGAAGTCGCCCAATCGCAAATTCTCCCTCTGCTCCAGACTCCCAGGCTCGCGTACTCTGGGGTTCATCGGTCAGCGCAAATATGTATTTACCTGCACGAGGGAACCTTTTGGTAACTCGATCTTCCCTCTTCTGGACGCGACGTTCATGCTCCGCCCTTGCAGACCCTCCAGCAACGCCACTGCTTACTTGACCGCCCAAGACCACCGGCTCTTCATCGACGGCATTGAATTTCACGTTTTCTATGCTAACTGCCTTCGTCTCCGGATGAGTCTCGCAAGAGACAATCCTCTGAGAAGCGCTCCAAAGGGCAGTAGTTCCGGCCTCTAAACTCAGGCCGCAGGTTGAACACATGTCATCTCGTCGAAGCGTTAGCCGTTTCCAGTCTTGATTGGTCGAGGTCACGGGTCATGTTTAGGGCAGGCTTCCGGCAAATGCAATCCCTCCGCTCAACCAGGAGTTAAGCGTTAGAACGCCATTTGTTTCGAGAAATCAAAGGTGAGCAGGGTCCAACTGATCATTGAGGGCTTTGAAGGAAATTTGAAAGGGGTCCTAGGTTTTGGCCTAAGACCCCTGCTCAGTTTCCTTGACTCCTTGGCCAATGCCAACAGACCCGTCTAGAAAATGGAGGCTACGGTGTTGGCGACGGGGACCGAACCCGCACCATCAATTTGGCAAAAATGGATATGCTGCCAATTACAACACGCCAACATCGCGGCAGAAGTATCCAATTGACGATGACGCGCAAATATTGGCTCAGCCGTTTATTGTGGATACCTGGTCGATGTTGAAAGCAAAGAGCAAAGAGACCCGACCCGCGAGTCGAATCCCTTTGCCTGCCAAATTGATGTGTGAGAAGTATGGCAGAAGATTACGTTACCCAGAGTAGTTATCGAATATGCCCATGAAATAGGGCTAGTTAGCGCTCTCCGTCAATATTGAAACTCGGTTGTTTGCCACTGAAAGAAACCCGCCGTGCACCGCAAAGTTCGTCACTGCGCCATCGGTGGCTTTAATGCTGACTTTGCCGTCAACGAGAATGCCAAATAGCGGTTCATGGCCGGGAAGAATTCCTAAGTCGCCTTCAACGGTGCGAGCAGAAACCATCTGAGCTTCCCCAGACCACACTCGCTCCGTT
>JANXZF010000082.1 GCA_025355665.1 Actinomycetes bacterium | reverse complement strand
AACCCAAAAATGGCTGCGGAAATCTGCGATGAACTCTCTTCTGAGGTCACTATCGCGAATTAATAGTCGTTAGAAAAACAATCCCAAAACGGGAATTAAACCTTCTCCTCGCGACCTTCCTTCATGTCCCCCCTAGAAGGAGCGAGAAAATTATGGCGTCTCAAATAAATATAAAGGATAACAAACTGGAATCCGACACGTGCACTCCACCTCAGCTCGTGGGAGTCGGCGCCTTAGGCGGCTTAATGGCCGGCGTGGTCTTCGGAATGATGATGAACATGCTCCACATGATTGGCATGGTGGCAATGTTGGTTAACAGCAAATCAACGGCCGTTGGTTGGGCAGTTCACCTCGTTATTTCCATGGGAATTGGTATCGCGTTCAACCTCGCGTTTGGAAACAAACTTAAAAGTGTTTCCGCAGGGATTGCCTACGGAATGGCCTATGGCGTCTTCTGGTGGGTGCTTGGCCCTCTCATCTTGATGCCAGCGAAATTGAAGATGCCCTTGTTTCATTTCGACACCGCGACCTGGCAAAGCTTGATGGGCCACGTGGTATTTGGAATGGTGCTTGGCGCACTTGTCGTCGTCATCCCAAAAAGTATGCACAAGTAGAATCCTGATCCTCCTAGGTGCGGGGTGCTAAGTTGAGAGCGTGTCAGTGAATAAACCCGAATCATTTCGGCTCTTTGTAGAACCAGAAATTCCGGTTCTACTCCGAGTGGCACGCTCTCTAACTGGTAACGGCAGTGACGCCGAAGACCTCGTTCAAGAGACGCTCATCAAAGCATTTGGGGCATTGAATAATTTTGATGGAGCCAACCCAAGGGCTTGGCTTCTGACCATATTGAGAAACACAGCACATAACGTCTGGCGAAAAAAGAAGCCGGACTACGTCGGAGACTGGACTCTTCTGCCGGAGAATCGCCCGGCATTTAATGCCGAGGCGCCTCGATCTGCTGAGGACGACGTGATGGCACGAGTTTTGGATCCAGCGCTTGCTAAGGCAGTTAATGATCTTTCGGAGGATTTTCGCGCAACACTCGTCCTTGTCGATGTTGAAGGTTTCACCTATGCAGAGTGTGCCGAAATCCTAGGGATCCCAATCGGGACCGTAATGTCGCGCAGAAGTCGTGCGGTAGCAAAGGTGCGAAAGTCTTTACAGAAAGCAAAGGAAGAGGCGGTACGCAAATGAAGATTTCTGAAGCGATTTCAATGCCTGAATGCCATTGGGTGAAGGCGCATCTGATTCGATATTTGGATCGCGATCCATCTGCGCCTTTGAGCGACCAAGAATTAACCCGTCTTCAAAGCCACATTGCGATTTGCGACAAGTGCGCGGCGATCTCCGAGGAGTACCGCGAAACTTCTGAAGCACTCGGCCAACTACGCACTCACGTAGATGAAGCAAGCATTGCGCGACTCAGTGAATCTCTAAAGAAACTGACCTTAGAGGACTAGCAACTAGAAACGTCTGCCCAGGATTCACTTAACTTTCTCATGAGTCGGGTTGGCCTCGGTATAGATGCTGTCGTACCAAACGTTCTGTTTGCACCGACCACAGCGAAGTTTCTCGTTGACCTTTCCTCCGCAATTGGCGTGCAAACTCAACCGCGGAGGTCCCAATGGATCTGGGAAGTAGCGATCGCCCCATTTGGCCAAATGGAAAATGATCGGTTGCAATTCCATTGCCTTTTGGGTCGGTAGGTATTCAAAACGTTCGGGAGTCTCTTGATAGCAAACTCGCTTCACGAGGCCCTCTTGATCAAGGCGTTTCAATCGATCAGTGAGCACGTTTGGGGCAATTCCTAAACTTTGCTGGAACGCATCAAAGCGTTTAAGGCCGAAAGTTAGATCCCTGAGAATCAATAGAGTCCAACGATCTCCAATGACTTCTAGAGCACGGGCAATCGAACAATCCTGACCTTCATACATTCGTCCAAGCATGAAGGAAGTCTACACTCCAAACTTGCGTCACGATAGTCACTCGGCTAAAGTTACTATTGTCATGCAAGTTAGTGAGAGGTTAA
>JANXZF010000124.1 GCA_025355665.1 Actinomycetes bacterium | reverse complement strand
CATATTCTTTCCACCAATTGCCCTTGCAAAGAAATTGGTGGAGCAAGGCGAAATTGGCGAACTTCTTGGCATTCGGTTGAAATCCAGCTCTGGCTTTAGTCCACACGCCTGGCAAATTCCCTCCACAACCGCACAGTGGCGACTAGATCCAGAAAAATGCGGTGGTGGTCCACTTGTGTTCGACGATGGTCACCATAAGTTTGCCGTTGCCTTCCATTTTATGGGCAAGGTCACCTCTGTTCTTGCTGACATCGGGAATTTTGAGAACTCAGGAATTGATTCACCTTCTATCGTTTCTTGGCGGCATGCAAACGGGGGCATAGGTTCATTGGAAGTTATATTTTCGCCAGAGTTGCTGGTGAACACTCGTTACTACCCCCAGGATGATCAGGTCGAAATTACTGGGACAAAAGGTGTCATTTGGGTGACCAAGGGCCATGGGCAACTACTTGAAGCGCCGCCTGTTACCTTGTATCGAGATGGCGTAGTAAGAAATTTCTTAGATGTTGATTACGACTGGGCTAGCAGCTTCGTGAAATCCGGACAGCATTTTGTGGATGCCCTTATCAATGGCACCGAGCCCCTATTGACCGGAGAGCAGGGCCGTGAGGTTCTTGCATTTACTTTGGCCGCTCAGGAAGCCGCCAAGGCGGGCAAGGCAGTGGCCCCAAAAAGGTAACTCCAAGCGGTGAATTATCAACAGTCTTAACTCCATGTGGTGAGATGGCATATGACGTCTTAAACAATGGCGGCATGCACAATGTATTTGAGATTTTTCGCCTACGCCTTCAGGAATGGGTAGACGACCTTCAATTCACCACACTTCACAAGCGAGCACTAGCTGTTGTCGCTGTGATTGTCTGTGTGATATCGATCGGCGTTGTTGCTCGAGGTCATTCCCAACCTGTTGTGGAAGCGCCACCTGTTGTTATCGAGGTACCGAAAGTTATGGTGGATGTTGCAGGGGGAGTCAAGATGCCTGGCGTCTACGAATTGCCCTCAACTTCGCGAGTGGTGGATGCGATCACGGCTGCGGGTGGAGCTTTGCCAGGGACAGACACCAGCGACATAAATTTGGCACGGATCGTGAAAGATGGCGAACAGGTATATGTCGAACCTGTAGCCCTCTCAAAGCCGTTCGTTCAAGGAAGTTCATCGGTTCCAGTCGTGAAGAAGAAGGCAGGGCCGATCAATATCAATAGGGCCAGCGCTGGCGAATTGGACACTCTTCCTGGGATCGGCCCAGTGCTTGCGTCAAGAATCATCGACTATCGAAAAGCGAATGGACCTTTTGCATCTGTAGATGACTTGCAGAATGTCTCTGGCATTGGCAGTGCGAAATTCGCGCAGTTCAAAAGCAAAGTCCGAGTATAAATGATTTCCGTGCCGTAGTACTTGGCGCGGGAGTTTGGGCGGGAGCTCTAAGCCAAAGTTGGGTGACGCCGTGGCGGACCGCTTTCATTTGTGTGGGGTTAGCGATCATCGCAATGCAACAGCGGAGAAAAGTCTTTGTCGTTGTTGCCTGCGCAATGTTGCTGGGCTCGGGTGTGATGTCGTTGCGTCAGATGAGCATTCAGACGTCTTTGGCTCACATCATGATCGGAAAGACGGTAACGATAGGTTTTCAGGTCTCGACTGACCCAGTCAAAACGGCTGGCAAAGTATTCGGCTCGACTCTGGCACCAACTAGTTATTCCTTCCTTGCAAGTGCGGTGAGAATAGAAGAGGGATCGACCAACTACCGACTTCGAATTCCGATCCGAGTGATCACCCAAAACAAGAGTGTCGTCGGATTGTTACCGGGACAAACAGTGAGCGCAGAGGGATCGCTGCGCCAGAGCAAAGAGGCCCGAGTTGCGGCCATGTTCATCACGCGAGGCGAGATTGTTGTCGAGACCAAACCTTCGAGATGGGCGAGTGCCTTGGGTTCTATCCGCACGCACCTGCGTGCTCTATGCAGTCAGGACGATGCAGGCTCTCTCATCCCTGGCATGGTTTTGGGTGACACCTCCTTGCAGAGCGTGGACTTTAAGAACGCGATGAAGCGCTCTGGTTTAACGCATCTAGTCGCTGTCAGTGGAGCGAATTTTGCGATCATTTCCTTCTTCGTCTTGTGGTGCATGCAGTGGATTTTCAAGACCCTTCGCGTTCGGCTTATATTTACTTCAATTGCTTTGGCAAGTTTCATCGCATTGGTCAGGCCATCGCCTTCCGTACTAAGAGCGGCGGCGATGGCAAGTGTTGTACTTGTTGCCAGGGGAGTCGGACGCAAGAGCGATCCATTGCCGGCACTGGGATTTGCGATCGCCGCTGTAGTGATTGCTGATCCATGGCAGGCTCGAGATCCGGGCTTCGCCCTTTCGGTATTGGCGACAGCGGGGTTGTTGCTATTGGCTCCGCGAATTGGTGCTTGGTTGGGCAAGTTCGTCCCCACTTTCATTGCCAATGCCGTGAGTCCGCCGATTGCCGCAGTCGTCATGTGCGCGCCGATTCTTGTAGCCCTCTCTGGCTATCTCGGTCCAATGACTGTCATCGCGAATCTGTTGGCTGCCCCGATGGTGGCTCCAATTACGATCATCGGATTTCTTGCCGCCTTGGCCTCGCCAATCTCTCCACCTTTGAGTTCGCTGCTTATATTTGCGATCAAGTTGCCTGCGGCATGGATTGCAGGCGTCGCTCACTGGGCAGGAAGTTTTCCTGTTGTTAATATGACTAAAGGACTTGCCGGATTCATCGCAGTCTGCGTTTTAATGCTGGCTATCGTCGGCATGTTTATTATCTGGAAGTTCCATAAGGCAAGCATCGCAATTTTTGTGATCGTGATTCTCGGATTTGGTTGGATAGGTCAATGGCCAAGAGGGGATTGGCAGGTCGCAAACTGCGACGTCGGACAAGGTGATTCATTGGTCATCAATTTGGGAAATCACCGAGCAATCGTTGTAGATACCGGCCCTGACGCCGCACTCGAGGATCGATGTCTCAAGCAATTGGGGATTAGTGCAATTCCACTGTTGGTCTTGACTCATTTCCATGCGGATCACGTGGAAGGAGTTGCCGGACTTCTAGTTAACCGACGTGTTGGCCAAGTGTGGGTCACCAATAACAACGAGCCAACATTTGAAAGTGGCCGAGTGTTCGGATGGTTGAGTCGTGTACCCAGAGTGATGGCGCTTCGAGGAACATCGACAACGGTGACGGGCGTGGGTGGCCCGATTACTGTGCGATCGCTCTGGCCTGATGACAGTACGCATTCTTTTTCCGTACTCCCGGGCGACGGGTCGGCAATAAACAACTCGAGTCTGGCCTTGGAGGTTGTGGGTAGAGATTTTTCACTATTTACGGCGGGCGACGTCGAACCTAGTGCTCAACAAGAGATTCTTCCCTGGATCCACCATGTCGATATTTACAAGGTGAGCCACCATGGATCGGTCTATCAAGATCAGGCCTTTTTGGAACACCTTTCTCCGGCCATTTCAATAATCAGCGTAGGAGTGGACAATGCCTACGGCCATCCTGCGTCGCAAACCTTGGCGGCGCTGACTAGACTTCGAAGCAAAATTTATCGGACCGATAAAAGCGGAGCCATTGCGGTGAGCGCGCGGGCGCATAAGGTTTCGGTTCGTACAAGCGCTGGTGCGTGGTGGCAGAAGGTGAGGTTGGGATGAGCATCTATTTGCTGCTTGGCGCAGAAGCCGCATTGGCCGACCGTGCGCTCTCTAAATTGCTGGTGCAGTTCAAAGAAGAGGGCGCCGAAGTCACGACTCTCTTCGCCCCAGATGTTGTGATTGGCGACATTGCCGACGCTCTCGCGCCTTCGCTCTTTTCAGAAAACCGCGCGTTGGTTCTTCGCGACCTTCAAGACCTCCCTGTAGATAATCAGCCAGAAGTCACTCGCTTTCTTGCCGATCCCGATCCGACCATTGCCGTTGTCTTCATTCACAAAGGGGGAGTCAAGGGAAAGGCGCTGCTAGATCAAATCAAGAAAGCTGATGCTCAAATAATTTCTTGCGATCCACTGAAGAAGGAGAGTGAGAAGCAGGATTTCGTTCGCCATTTATTTTTGGATCTTGGACGGAAGGCAACACCTGGCGCCGTTAATGCTCTGATAAGTGCGGTCGGCACAGACCTTCGCGAATTGCAGACAGCTTGCAGCCAGATTGCTTCCGACACAACAGGGGTCATCGATGAAACGATGGTTGACAAATATCATCAGGGGCGAATTGAGACCACGGGCTTTGATGTTGCCGACGCGACGCTGGACGGTGATGTATCGCGTGCTCTCCTCACACTTCGAAATGCTCTGGACTCTGGAACCGACCCGGTGATGGTGACAAGTGCTATCGCCTCTGCCCTTCGCGGTTTGGCTAAGGTCTCGGGTACCAACCGCGGTTCCAAATCCTTCGAATTGGCCGGGGTCTTGGGCATGGCCCCGTGGCAAATTGATAAGGCTCGCCGTCAGTTGTCCTCGTGGTCTCAAGCAGGAATTGCGCGGGCAGTGGGTGCTATCGCCCTGGCTGACGCTCAAGTCAAAGGGGCAGCGGTGGATCCGATTTATGCCCTCGAGAAGGCCGTTACTGAGATTGCCCGCTCACGCTCGTAATTTGAGCCTGAAGCGCCCTCGCTGGTAGCCTTCGACCCTCAGTGAAGACCCACCCGGGTCGATAATCTTACTTTCAGAGCCGGAGAACTACGCGTGGCAAATATCAAGTCCCAGATTAAGCGGATCAAGACCAACGAGAAGGCACGCCTTCGCAACAAGTCGGTTAGTTCCTCTATTAAGACTGCCGTTCGCAAGTTCCGCACCGCAGTGGTCGCAGGCGACCATGCAGTTATCACCACCGAACTACGCAGCGCATCGCAGGCACTAGATGTCGCCGTTGCCAAG
>JANXZF010000105.1 GCA_025355665.1 Actinomycetes bacterium | reverse complement strand
CGAGGACTTATGGGCAGGAATTCCAACAATTGCAACGTCTCCCTTCATATTCCTTGAATCAAAAAGTGAATTTGCCCTCGGCCATCGTGGATCATGAGGAAGCGCTGGCGATGTCATGACCACGATGTTACGCGTTTTTTAGGATTATTCCTCGGCGATCCTTCATTTCATAGTTCAGAAGAAGTAACATCAACCATGCTCAAAATGCACTTTATTGATATCTGGCAGCAATTCGCGGTCATCATTGATGGTGGTATTGCCGCATTCCTTGGATCTATTATCGGCTGGGAAAGAGATCGCGCAGGAAAATCGGCTGGTCCGCGCACTATGGCGCTGGTCGGAACTGCCGCGGCGGTGATCGTGTCGATTGGTGAAGTGCTTGATACCAACGCAAAATATGGAGACCCAACTCGTGCCCTGCATGCAATCATCACTGGTATAGGTTTTCTCGGTGCTGGCATGATTTTCACTGATAAGCGTGGGGGAATTCAAGGCGTCACTACCGCCGCAACTATTTTCGCAACCGCTGCTGTTGGTGTCGCCGTTGGTCTGGGTTTCCAAGTTGTCGGAGTTGGTCTCACGGTCATTATTTTGGTCGTTCTGCGCTCGACTCAACTCCTTGAAGCTACGATTCGACGGGATGAATCTGACGATGACTATGAGGATTTTGAGCGCTCCAAGAAAAAGAAACATTAGTTTTCGGTTTCATTTGAACGACGTAGACTTGAGCCAAGGAGAGTCGCCCGGATCACCGCGTTGTAGATCTAGATTAATTTCTAGACTGGACCGAGGAAAGTCCGGACTCCACAGAGCAAAGTGGTGGGTAACGCCCACCCGGAGCAATCCGCGGGAACAGTGCCACAGAAAATAGACCGCTCATGAAAATGGGTAAGGGTGAAACGGTGGTGTAAGAGACCACCAGCATGTACGGCAACGTATGTGGCTAGGTAAACCCCACTTGGAGCAAGACCAGACAGATAGCGCTTGAGAGCTGCTCGTTCGAGCTATCGGGTAGGTCGCTTGATTCCGTGAGCAATTGCGGAACTAGATGGATGGTGATCCCTCATTGAGGACAGGATCCGGCTTACAGGGCGACTCTTCTGTTGCCCTTCTTTTTTGATTGCTTAAGTCACTCACTCGTGACAGTCGATGTGTCCGGCAAAGGAGTTGGCGCTGGCGTCACAGTAGAAGGACTTCCGTTGATCAGATTCAAGAAATCCTCGGTACTTCCCTTGAATACATTGAGATCCACGGCTCCTGATTGAAGCCCGTAGCGCGCACCCGTTCCTACGCCGGTATATTGCCAAAACTGCCAATTGACCGAGCAATGTGAGTCAATCCAAGGGCTTGTTGGACAACGGCCACTTTTTAATGTCGGTTGATTTTCTGGTTTTCCAGGATCGATCCTTGCCGTAGAAATCCAAAGGGGATACGAAACGAGCACTGGGTCCAAAGCGATGTGAGCATTTATGAAACCGATGTATGAATAGAAGAACGGAGGTCTTCCAGTGGTCACCTCAATTCTTTGCATGAAGGTTTTCGCCCAGAGTGTCACGTTCGTCTTAGACATCGAACGATGACAAACCCCATTGGAAGTTACAGAAGTGCAATTCGTCTCTAGGTCTAAGGCGACGGGGAGGTCTAGCGAATTGAGTCCGCCCTGGTCCTGAATCCGTTTTGCCACTTTGTTCGCTTGATTCGTAGCATTGGCGATGATCGTCTTCTTCACGGTGGTGTCTGGCAAATGGGCATAGTAATAGAAGCCCGTATAAATTCCCTGACCTTGCGCGCCACTTCTGTCGACGAAGTAGTAAGCCGAAGCTACTAGATCAGGGGTGACTAGGGTATTTCCTCCGTTGATCCATAAGAATCTGACTCCCGAGGCATACATTGCAGGAAAATTGATTGGTTGATTTTTCGTGTGCTGATATCTGCTTATATCTAGACCGAAAATTCGAGCGCCAGGTCCGCTTGCGGTCATTAAGGGCGAGATATCGGCCCGCGCTCCTTGGATGATTGTTGAACAAAGCAGGACGCCTACTAATGAGGCGGTAATGAAGCGCCTTGAAGTAACTCTGGGACTATTCAAAGGAGGATTGAGTTGCCCAAAAATCTTCAGATTGCTCTGCCGCCACCGGCGCAATAGATTCCATCTCATCATCTTTATCACCGCAAAGTACGCAGACGACTTCCCCTTCTGAATTCTTCTCAAATTGGTGCATGCATTGAGTCATGAGATGCCTCCAGATGCAGGTCATTTCTTACACCCTAGTACTAAAGGATTAGAACCGCCTGGGAAGTTCGAGGTTTACTTCAAACCAGGAAATGCCGAGGTCAGAGCCGACATTACGGTGGAGACGGCAATGGCAAGAAGTAGCAATCCAAAGATGCGCGTGAGCACCATCAGCCCTTGATCACCGAGTATGCGCTCTATTGGTTCGGCGGCAAGCAACAGAATAAATGTGAGAAGCGAAAGCACAAGAATGATTATTACATCGGCGATGCGAACTATTCCTCGGTCGGCACTTCCAATTGCAATCACAGTTGCTATGGCGCCAGGCCCCGCCATCATTGGAATTGCTAAGGGAACAACGGCTGCACTAGAAGCAGATGCTTGAAATACATTTCCCGTCTTACCCATGACCATGTGCCATGCGATCGCACCGATTACAAGTGCGCCAGCAATCCGAAATGCATCCATCTGAATGTTCAACAATTTTAGAATAATGTCACCGACGAAATATGCAACGAATAGCGTGAGTGCGGATACCAATGCAGTTTGTAAAGCGATGACTCGTCGCTTTTCTTTAGTAACGCCACCAGTCAAATTTAGGAATACAGGTATTGAGGTAATTGGGCTGACGATTGCGAAGAGTGCAACTAACGTAGTGACGTCGCCGCTGATCTTCATGTTGCGAAGCCTGCCATAACTGAGTCGCACGCAATAATCGACCGAATTCACCCGATAAAACAAGCGTTATTTGGACGACTCTTACGCGTGGGTTGACATTTTGACAATGTGACGTACGGAATATTCGTCCCCTCTTTTGTGACGGACGGAATATCTAGAGCCTTCTTTGTGACCAAACGAATAGTCAAAGGGGTGTTAGTACCAGCACTATTTTCGTAATTCGCAGCGTTCCAATGCAAGGATTTCGTCGTAAGCAACAAGTACAACTCAGGGAGAGATGAGATCTAAAATGACATCAACTCGTAAGTCCATATTTATCAAGGCTTTTATCGTGGTCACTGCATTGGGCGTTATGTCTGCCAATTCAACAGTTGCGAACGCTGCCACTACGAAGACCATCACTTGCTACAAAGGAACTGCAGTAAAGAAGGTCACTGCGGCTAAGCCTGTTTGTGCAAAAGGATGGACGACAAAAAAGCCCGTTGTAAAAGTGGCACCAAAGCCCGCAACAAGTACTCCAGCAAAGGCCAGCTCAGTGGCTTTCAATGGAACGTATAAGGGCAAGATGTCAGTCCTTTGGAGTGACGCTGGTGTGCAGGCATCATCCGTAACTGCATCGGGAACTGGAACCACCGCTGGTCTTGATTCAATGACAGGGACAGGATCTTCTGCACCATCTGATCAATGCGCTGGCATTGATGGAACGGGTGTTATTAGCGGCGGCGGAAATACACTGAAAGTTAGTTTCGATTCATCAACAAAGGGGTGCGCTGCAGAAAGTGCGGCCCCAACAGTTGTCACGATTACCGGTAACGCCACGATATCTGGCGGAACTGGAAAATTTGCTGGTGCCACAGGAACACTCAAGGTGACCGGCACGTTTGCAATCAAGTCCTCAGCCGCAGGTTTCAGTGAGAGCACCCCACTCACTCTGACTTTGGCTGGAAATATCAATACCAAGTAACCCCGGGAAAACAGACGCACGTCAATAGGAGAAGGAGTAGTTATATGAAAAAGTTGATTTCAAGCGTTGTAGTCGGTGTCATGGCACTGGCCGGCGGCGCTTTTGTTGGGGGGGCCGCTTACGGCGCAACCACTCCGACACTTGTGATTTCTGGTGGAAGTGCAGTCTTTGGACTTGATCCAGCAATCATCGTCGCAACTGCTAGCGCCCCAGGAAATGTTTCATTTACTGTCGCTGGCGCTGTACTTAAAGGATGCGAAGCTGTGGCCACAACCACGGTAACGCCATTTGTTGCGAAGTGCTCATGGCTTCCTGCAGCAGCAGGCCCCACAATCTTGGGTGGAACACTGACCCCAACTGATACAGCCACTTTCACTTCCGTTACAGCAGCTCCATTCACAGCCAAGGTGGGCGTTCCGGTTCAAGGCGTGGTCTCACCAATTCATCTATACGTTGACACAGTGCTCGCTAGCGGAGCAACTGGTGTGCTCGCGCCTAAATTTGGTGGCGGTTGCGCAATCACCAGTCAGTACATAGTTGGTCAGACGATTGTCTTCCGTGTCTATGGAAACAACTCTGACCAAGCTGGCGCAGTGATGGATTCATCTAACACCGCAAAGGCCTACATCGAGGTTGCTGGAGTAAAGGATCCACTTCCACTTTCATACGGCAATCACAGCGGAGTTGCATTCTGGGTCGGCGTTCTAAAGACCGGAACAGCTGCAGGCCTTTACAACACCTTAGGTGTCATTAGCTTCAAGGTCACGATGATTGCAAAGGATGAGACCTCGGTCAAAGTCCTGACAACCAAACTTGCACGCAAGTTAGTTAACGGTGCCCAAGTTAAGGACAGCAGTGGACATCTTGTCTACGTGCGCGTTCCTTCATACCGAACCGTTGTTGTCGATCCTCCAATGCCAGGTGCCGTAGCGACTTGGTCGTCCAACTTCACGCCAGCGTCGCAATTAACGCTATACGCAGTTCCAACGGCCTGATCTAGGCCATGTCAAAGTTCTCGAGGTCCGAGTATTCCTCAGCATTTTTTAGCTCGGACTTCGAGAACCAAGACAGACAAGAGATTCAAACCAAGACGTCCTTAATATGAAATCGGAGAGTGTAGGTACAATCATGAAAACCAAAAATCTATCACAGCATCTGCGGTCCAATCTACTTCGCGCCGCTGTTGCCTCGATCTTACCAATAGCAATGATGTCGCCAGCAATGGGTGCTGATGCAACACCGGCCGCCCCCGTTGTTCTATCCGCGCCTCAAGGTCTCCCCGGAGTACCAGCGCTACCTTTCACTGGTACAAAATCTGCGACCTTCACAGTGCCTGCGACCATGGTCGCTCTGACTGTGACCCCGCAACAGGGTCCAGAGGGAACGCCGATCACGATTTCGGGAACAGGGCTTCCAGCAAATGCAACAATGCCGATGACATGGTCAACGGCGGACGGGGCATGGCTTGCCGATATCCAACCGACTTCGATCAATTACATGGGTACTAAGTACACCAAGTACAGCGTTGATATGACGACAGTAACCACTGACGCGAACGGGGCCTTCACTTTCAAGACCACAATTCCACGGGATTTCGGTGCACTACATGACATTTATGTTGTAAAAGATGGTGTGGCAGTGGCACATGGCGGGTATCAGATGAGCACGACGCTCTCCATCTCGCCCAAGAGCGGTCCCATTGGAACTCCGATCACCGTCACTTACACGGGCATGGGAGCGAGCCTCTACATAGGCGGTGTCTCAGTTCTCTGGGATAACAGTTACGCCGGCGAAGCAACCGCCCTTTGGACTCGCGGTACCGCCGTATTTAAGATTCGCGCTGCAGGTCCAGTTGGCACCCACTATGTTGCCGCAACTGCAGGTATTGGTGTCCAGTACATGAATATCAAGCAATCCCCAGTCCCATGGGGCAAGGGATCTGTTGTTTCATTCAAGGTAACAAAAGACGCCGGAGCACCAAAAGCATCAATTGAATACCCTCCTTCAGTCGTCCCTTCATCGGCGCTACGCACAACCCTTTCGGATGTTGGCGTTGACCCGAATACCAAGGCGGTTGCAACACTTTCTCAAGATAGCGGAGTGGTAGGAACTAAGGTCAACCTCAACGTCACCGGACTTTCGACAACGGGCGACCATCAAATAGTGTGGGCGACCGTGGTAGGGAATCGCGTAAATTGCACCGGAACTTGCTGGGTGTACAACGCACTTCCACTTGGAAATGCCACGCCAACCAGTGGTGCGTTCAGTCAAGCAGTCACCGTTCCGGACAATCTAGGTGGATGGCACGTAATACAGGTTAAGCAAGGCGATGTTATTGAGGCTCAAATTCCGTTCTACATAAAGGAGAGTATCTTTAATTATGTAGACAAAGCTGGGAAAGTGCTCAGTGCAGGAATTGCAAAAGCCGATCCTTCACCTACCCCTGAATTGCGTGATGGCTCTGGTGTACCAAAATCAACCTTCAAGGCGGGCGAAGAATTTACTATCGCGATGAAGGGCGTCGGTTGGACCCAGCTGGATAACACTATGGCTGTCACATACGACAACAGCTATATCGGTTACGGCTGCGGATTCAATTCAAACGGATACATGGTCGTTCACTTAGTCGCGACAGGCGCTCCAGGAACTCACATCATCGATTTGCATCCGGTGCTGTACACGTTCCAGCCGTCATTTGCCAACACGCCTTACGGTGGTGGACTGCCAGTACTTTCAAATAACTCTGATTTGCCAGGACTTGCTCTTGGATATCAGCCTCCTGCTGTTCACTTCGCAATCACGATTACGAAGTAACTCATAGTTCCAAAACTACGGCCTCGCCTCTCTCTTCCAGAGGCGAGGCTTTAGTTTTTGCTAATTTTGCAACCCACGCAGGCAACCACCAATTCCAGCGACCTAGTAGGACCATCGCACTAGGCAAAAGCAAGCCCCGAATTACGGTCGCGTCAATAAAGACTCCGCATGCTAAGCCAATTCCAAGTTGTTGCAGTCCTGGGATGTGTCCGATGACTAATCCGGTTAGAGCGCTAATCAATATGATCGCAGCGGCAGTGACTACGCCCCCAGTGTGTGCCAATCCTTCGGTTATAGCTTCTGTATTCGTCGCACCTCGGTCTTTGGCTTCCCTCATTCTTGAAACGATGAAGACCTCATAATCCATCGATAATCCAAACAAAACCGCAAACAAAAATATGAGAACCCACGCTTCAATTTGATCTAATTGGTAGGTGCCAAATATCGTTGAACCCACCTTGAATCGAAATGCCACGACCATCGATCCATATGCCACGGCAATAGAAATAAGGTCCATAACGATCGCCTTCAGCGGAAGAATGACTGACCTGAATGCCCGCACCAAAATCAAATAAGCGAGTAGCAAGGCTAGGAGAATGATCGGCGGGAAAGATGCGAGAATGCTTTTGAGGAGATCTTTTCCTTGAGGCGGTACGCCGCCAAGATAGAACGTGGTTCCAATTGGAAATTCTGATTTCGCAATGTACTTATTTCGAAGATCCTCCACTAGTTGTTGTGACACTTGAGTGCCAAAGATATGGCGCCCGACGACGAAAATTCTTAAGTACCGACCTGTGGCATCTACATAGGGAGGCTTCTGTCCGCTTGCGACAACAAAGACCTCTCGGTCTCTGAGGATATTTTGCGCTAGGTCCATGCGGGCTTTGGATATCGCTGGAGTTGTAGCCAGACCCGGTTGGCCAAGATCAATAATTAATTGGCTAGGAGTGATGATTCCCGGGCCGACTCTGTCGGTGATCATCGAAATGGCGCGCGAGGATTCTAAGTTCCTCGGAATCGCGGTGAGAGCGCTGGGAGTCACTTGCAACCAGAACACAGATCCCGCAGCTAATGTCAGGACGCCCAGTGCGAATACCAGGACGGATTTAGGTCGGCGAATAACAAAGTGCGAGGCTCTAGCAAAGAACCCAGACGTAAGGTCTCGTCTAGCGAGCAAGCCCTTGAAACCCCTTGGAGTAATGCCGCCTCGTCCTAGATATGAGAGCATTGCTGGTTGGAGGGTCAGCGTCGCGATTACAGAGATGACAGGAACTAGCAGTCCTGCCGCCCCCAGTGAGCGAACAAAGGGAATAGGCACTAGGAATAATGTTGCCAGGCCAATGGAAACCACCAACCCGGAGAGAATTACCGTGCGACCAGCAGTTTCCATCGTTTTTAAGATCGCATCATCTGTGTTGGTTGATGACTCATCCAAAATCTCTCGTCGAAATCGATGAACAATGAGGAGGGAGTAGTCGATTGCCAGGCCAAGGCCAATGAGTTCGACGATATTGGGTATGTAAAGCACCATCAAGAATTTTTGAGCAATAAGAAAGACAATACCTAAAACGAGTGAAATAGTGGCGCCGGCGAAGAGAAAGGGCACAAGCACGGCCCAGCAGGTTCCCAGAACCAGAATAAGTAGGAGAAGTGCAAGCAATATTGCGATTGCCTGGCCACGTTTCAAATCTGAAGCAAGTACGGGCGTAACATCCCGGTTGATTGCAGAAGGCCCGGTCACAAGTGCATTGCCAAGCCCTTCATCCATTAGGGCTTGTCTGAAGCGATCTGTATATGCGGCCGATTGAAGCAAACTAAAGGAAGTGCTGACGCTGGTGAAGAGTATGCCGCCAAGTGCACGCTGTTGAGAGACTTTGGCGGTGGGAATCGTGGATGCGGCTGCTGCAACTTTGGATTTGAGTGTATCTAGTTCGGCTTTCGTCGCATTCTTGAATTTCAAAATGACGGTGAATGTTCCTTCGATATTCTCCTTGAATTTTTGAGAGAGAATTTGATCAGCTTTGGCCGACTCTGTTCCTGGTACTGAAAGAGAAGTGGTCAGATGCTCATTGAGTTTGGAGCCGGCAAGAAGTCCCAGCAAGATCAGTACGAGCCAAGCCAGGATTACCACGAGACGAATACGAATTACCCCGCGCGTCCATCTCTCAAGCACAATGCGAGTCTAACGAGAACATCTATTATCCGTGTCATGGATAACTCAAAGTCGGACCCGACCTTAGATCGACTATTTCGTCATATGTCTTGGGCGAATCAGTTGCTTTTCCAGCAACTAGAGGAAGTGCCCCTTGAGTCGCTGAAGTTGAGTGCCGGAAACGACGAGTGGACAGTTGCAGGTATTGCCGAACATTTTGCGCGATCCGCTGGTTTCTATATGGCGCGAGTGACAGGGGAGGCACTTCCAGGCGGATTTTCCAAACCTTCTACTCGTGAGGATCTCGTTGAACTGGCTAGGCGCCTCAGCGAGTTTGATGCTCGGTTGCGTGAATTAGCGAGCCAATCCGATGGCATGACCACCTTCCAGCGCGACGGGAAGACAATTCATCGAGCAAGATCAACAATTCTCGGCCAATCCATCCACCACGCCACCGAGCATCGAGCACAAATTGCTGATATTTTCTCGCTTCATGGATTAGCGGCGATAGACCTCGACGAAATGGACGTGTGGGCATATGGGGATGCAGAGGGCTTGGGCAACTAGATTGGTCTAGATAGGATTTTTTTGTGACACCGATTCCGAAGGGCGTAGTTGGATATTACAACGATCAAACTGGTCCACGTAAAGAATTATTGCTGGAGATGCGATTGAGAATCTTGGAAGTTGCTCCTGGGTCCGAGGAAGTAATTAAGTATTCGATGCCGACGTTCGTATTAAACGGCACCGAAATTGCAGGATTGAAGGTTAACAAAAATCATGTGGTTATTACCCATACAGCGGTTCGATTATTTCGCAGTTTCCAGATATGGTCGAGAAGTACGTAACAACAAAGGGCGCCCTCCATATTCCATTGGGGGAGCCCATGTTAAAAAGTGAAGTGAAGAAATTAATTAAGGCTCGGATCAAGTTAGGGCCAACGCGCGGTTAATCAGTACGTGAATTGCTGACCCAAATCCTGCGAATGCGGGGTTGGTTGTCTGTCCAAGTCGATAGCGGGACCAGATTTGTTGCAAAATAACCGCAAGGCGAAATAGTCCAAAAATTTCATAGAAGGTGAAGTCAGGACAGGGCCATCTGGTAATTTCCAAATATCTCTCGACGAATTCGCGTCTGGTCGGCATTCCCGGCAGATGGCTTGGTTGGCGGCGAAGGGCTGCATACCCTGGTTCGTCATCGTTATCGATCCAGTAAGCAAGAGCGGAGCCGAGATCCATCAAAGGGTCGCCAACAGTGGCCAACTCCCAATCAAGAACGCCTACCAACTTTGGTGATTGCGAGATATCAAAGACCATGTTGTCCAAACGCCAGTCGCCGTGGATTACGCAGGTTGCCACTTCCTGAGGTTGGTGGGAGGCAAGCCATGACATCAGATGTTCTGCGGTGGGCACGTCATCGGTTAGCGCCTTCTTGTAACGCTCTGACCAACCCTGGACTTGCCGCGTCACATAGCCGGGCCCCTTGTTGAATTCGCGGAGAACACTCGGGTCAACTTGGTGCAATTGAGCCAGTCCCTCGATAACCGATTGACCTAACACCTTGGTTTGCTCAAAGGATAATCCCGCATCGGAGGGTACATCCCTACGCAGAATGGTCCCTTTGATTCGTTCCATGACGTAAAACTGCGAGCCAATGACGCTTAAATTTTCGCAAAGTGCGAGGACTCGGGGTACGAGCGGATAGACAGGATGCAAATTGCTCTGGATGCGAACTTCGCGTTTCATGTCATGTGCAGAGGCGGCTTTGTTGCCAATGGGAGGCCTTCGAAGCACGAGTTCGCGGTCGGAATATTTCAAAAGATAAGTCAGATTTGACGCTCCAGATCGGAACTGCGAAACAGTAGGCAATCCATTCAGGCCCGACATCTCATGGGAGAGCCACGCATTCACTGCCGCGACGTCGAAGCGGTCTTCTGGACGCACGTCCGAAAGTTCGTCGGTCATTTCGACTTTAGAGAATGGTCTTTCAGTTCCAGACGCGCTATATCTCGTAGATGCACCTCATCGGGGCCATCGGCAATTCGCAGCGAGCGGATACCTGCATACATGCCCGCTAGGGGAGAATCTTGGCTGACGCCAGCGCCTCCGAATGTCTGAATCGCACGGTCTACAACTTCTTGAGCCATCCTCGGAACTGCCACCTTGATCGCTGCGATTTCCTTCCGAGCGATTTTTGCCCCCGAAGTATCAATGAGCCAGGCAGTTTTGAGAACAAGAAGACGCGCTTGATCGATTTCGATTCTCGAGCGTGCAATCCATTCCTGAACGACGCCTTGCCGCGCCAATTCTTTACCGAAAGTTGAACGGACCATGGAGCGCTCCACCATCAGCGAAAGTGCTCGCTCGGCTGTCCCAATGGCTCGCATGCAATGATGGACTCGACCAGGACCGAGGCGAGCTTGTGCAATGGCAAATCCTGAACCTTCTTCACCAATCAGATTTGCCACCGGTACTCGAACGTTTGTGAAATTAATTTCTGCATGACCATGTTGATCTACATATCCAAATATTGAAAGCGTGCGCACAATTTCGACCCCGGGGGTATCCATCGGAACAAGCACCATCGATTGCTGATGATGCGAATCAGCATCAGGGTCGGTCTTGCCCATCACGATGAGAATTTTGCATCGAGGGTCCATGGCGCCGGTGGTCCACCATTTTGTCCCGTTGATTTCGAAGTGTTCACCTTGGCGCTCAATACTCGTCTTAATATTTCGAGCATCACTTGAGGCGACGTCGGGCTCTGTCATCGCAAAACCTGAACGGATTTCTCCATTAAGCAAAGGATCTAACCATGTTTTTTTCTGCTCAGGTGTTCCAAAGTCGTGGAGAACTTCCATATTACCCGTGTCTGGTGCCGCGCAATTGATTGCCTCCGGTGCGATTTCTTGCGACCACCCAGTTAGCTCAGCAAGGGAGGCGTAATCGGTGACGCTCAGTCCATGAGATGGATCATGCGCATCGGGAAGAAAGAGATTCCAGAGTCCTCGTGAGCGAGCCGATGCTTTCAGTGATTCCATGATCGGCGGTTGCATGTGCGGAGTCCCCTTGGCGACTAGGGCAAGATGCTGTTCGTGGTAAACGGATTCTGCGGGGAAAATTTCTGAATCCATAAACTCGCGTAGCCGGAAAAGATAATCGCTAGCTTTAGCGCTGAGATTAAAGTCCATAGGAGTACCGTACGCACAATCCACAAGAATTTGGAGTGAGAATGAGTGTTCTAGATCGCTTTCGATTGGACGGCAAAGTGGCCGTTGTGACTGGGGCATCATCAGGACTTGGAGTGGCGTTTTCAAAAGCACTTGCCGAGGCGGGGGCAGATTTAGTGCTCGGCGCACGACGTACGGAGCGCTTAAAAGCTACCGGGGCGATCATTGAGGCAACTGGCCGACGATATGTTTCTAAAACAACTGACGTAACCAATCCTGACGATTGTTCGGCATTGATCACGCAGGCCATGGAGACTTTTGGGCGCGTTGACATATTGGTGAATAACGCTGGCGTAGGCACGGCTGTTCCCGCGACTCACGAAACCCCGGATCAGTTTCGACAAGTTATCGACGTGAATTTAATGGGCGCCTATTGGATGGCTCAGGCATTTGCGCGCGCGAATACAACTGGTGGGGCGATCGTCAATGTTTCCAGCGTCCTGGGGCTTCGACCGGGAGGATTACCGCAAGCTGCGTACGCATCAAGTAAAGCCGGTCTCATTGGACTCACGCGAGATCTTGCAAGTCAGTGGACTGGTCGCAAGGGAATACGAGTTAATGCCTTAGCGCCGGGTTTCTTCCCGTCGGAGATGACTGACCAAATTCCCCCAGAAACTATCGCGTTGTTGAAAAAACTTACCCCCGCTGGTCGACTCGGCGATCCCGAGGAATTGGCAGCGACCTTGATTTGGCTTGTCAGCGATGCCTCTTCCTACGTCACCGGTGCAACGATTCCAGTCGACGGTGGATTTGTGATGCCTTAAAGTCGACCGGCTTTCCGAAGAGCATCTAGAAATGCTTTGCATTCTGTGGTTTGCGGATTTTCAAGTAGATCACGGGGTGACCCGGATTCGCAGATGAGACCTTTATGTAAAAAAAGAACTTGGTCGGCCACCTGTTCTGCGAAACCCATTTCATGAGTGGCGATCATCATCGTCATGCCTTCACCCTTGAGTTCGGATATGAGCGCAAGGACTTCTGCAATGAGAATTGGATCTAGGGCGCTGGTTACTTCATCCAGCAGCAAGATCTTGGGCCGATTTATTACCGCTCGAAGAATCGCAACACGTTGTTGTTGGCCTCCACTTAGAAGATCTGGATATTGAAAGGCTTTATCTTCGAGTCCAAAACGCGCCAACAAGGCGAGCGCTTGATCTTCGGCGTCCTTGCGTGCGACTCCATGAACGAAGCGAGGGGCCAGTGTGATATTTGCAAGAACGGTCAAATGTGGAAATAGATTGAATGATTGAAAGACTGAACCAATGTGAGTTCGCACTTCGTCAGCATTAACTCCCACAGCCGTGATATCGCGACCATCTAGAACTATCTGGCCATCATCAATCCCCTCGAGCAGGTTGACGCATCGAAGTAGCGTTGACTTGCCGGATCCGCTAGCGCCGATTAAAACCTTAACCTGATGCTCGGCAAGTGTCACAGAGACATCCCGTAATACAAGTTCTTGGCCATAACTCTTTCGAAGTTCACGGATATCAAGAATTGGCGGGTTCACGTCTACCACTGCCCCTGTTGTACTCGAGCTCGGTCCTGTTTTCTTGTAAGCCAATCTGTAAAACGAGTAAGTGGAATGGTTAGGAGGACAAAGAGTGCACCGGCTACTAGATAGGGAGTGAAATTGAATGATTGAGCCGTCTCAATGCCTGCTGCGCGAATCGCGTCAATCGCACCCAAGACTGAAATGAGACCGGAATCCTTTTGGAGTGAGACCAGATCATTGAGAAGTGGTGGAGTGACTTTTCGAAGCGCTTGAGGTAATACGACATGGCGTTGGGCCTGCGATTGAGTTAATCCGAGTGCTCGGGCCGCCATCCGTTGCGCTGGGTTGACTGCTTCAATGCCCGCTCTTATGACTTCGGCGACGTATGCCGAGTAGGTGAGGATGAGCGAGACAGTTCCAAGAATGACTGCAGAATTAGGTATCCAAGAAAGCTGAAGTCCCGGAACTCCAAATCCGACAAGAAACAAGACCAGAAGAAGAGGCAGACCTCGGAAGAAGTCCGTGTATAGGGTGGCAATAAGCCTGACTGGGTATAA
>JANXZF010000100.1 GCA_025355665.1 Actinomycetes bacterium | reverse complement strand
ATCCTTCTCCTTCGCCAACCCAAATTCCTCCATGCGAAGGCGATCAACCGCTCGTTGAAGTTGATCAATTTCCTCAGGAGATGAATCTATTTCCATTCTCAAGCGCGAAGCCGCTTCATCCATTAGATCAATCGCCTTATCAGGAAGAAACCTATGGGTTATGTAACGATCCGAAAGTTTGACCGCTGCAACCAAAGCGCCATCGCTGATGGTCACCTTGTGATGGGCTTCGTATTTCTCCCGAAGACCTCGGAGAATTGCAATTGCCTCTTCAATAGTCGGCTCCCCTACTAGAACCTGCTGGAAGCGTCGTTCTAGCGCAGCATCCTTTTCAATGTACTGGCGATATTCATTTAGCGTCGTCGCACCGATCATATGTAACTCTCCACGAGCCAAGAGCGGTTTCAACATATTGCCGGCATCCATCGCACCAGCCATGCCGCCGGCACCAACGACAGTGTGCAACTCGTCTATGAACGTGATGATCTCTCCACTACTTGCCACAATTTCATCGAGTACCGCCTTGAGACGTTCTTCAAATTCACCGCGGTACTTCGCTCCTGCAATGAGCGCGCCAAGATCGAGTGAGAAAACTTTCTTATCGCGCAGCCCAATTGGAACATCCCGCGCTGCAATACGAAGGGCTAGCCCTTCAACGATTGCGGTCTTTCCTGTACCAGGTTCACCGATTAGAACAGGATTATTCTTCGTGCGGCGTGAGAGCACTTGAATTACTCGACGCACCTCGTTATCTCTGCCGATAACGGGATCTAATTTTCCATCTCGCGCGCGTTGCGTTAGGTCAACACCGTATTGTTCTAATGCGGATTTCTCATCTACTTCTGGCGTAGTCATGATTGAACTCCTCAACGATAAGGATAACTCCATTCTCGTCGTAAATCATTGACCCGCATTGATATTTTAATAGTTAGGCAATCGGCGTAGGCTGTTCAACGTGGCCACAGTCACATGCATCACATTGCTCGGAGGTGTCAGATGATCAAAAGGATGTCGCTCGCCGAAAGAGGACTCGGAACTGGAAAGAAAGCCCGATTACATCGAATTTTGCACCAATTTGGCTTGAAGAATGGTACTGCTTTATTTCTGCCGTATGACCAAGGAATGGAACATGGTCCCCGCGATTTCTTTGCCAATCCATCATCATCTGATCCCAAATACATCATTCGTTTGGCGCTAGAAGGCGGATTCAATGGCATCGCAATTCAAATTGGACTTGCTGAGAAATTTTACTGGGACTTTGCTGGCGAACTTCCACTAATCCTTAAATTGAACGGTAAGACTGATATTCCATCAGATGCGCGTGCGATGTCGTCAATTCATGCCACAGTTAAGGATGCAGTCCAACTCGGCGCTGATGCAGTTGGCTACACACTTTATGTCGGTTCACCGGCGCAGGAAGAGGACTTCGCACAATTTCACCAGGTTCGCCACGACGCAAAGGAATACGGAATGCCTCTGATTGTTTGGGCCTATCCGCGAGGCGAAGCAATCGAAGCTAAAGGTGGAAATAGTTCCTTCTATGCCGTTGATTACGCCGCAAGGGTTGCCAGCGAATTGGGCGCGGATGTCGTGAAGGTGAACTTTCCTCATCCAGATTTACGAACGAACGTAAAGAAAGAGTACGACAAGGCCTTCACTCCACAAGAAGCCATGAACTCCGTAGTGAGATCCGCGAACCGAACTTTGGTGTTGGTCTCGGGTGGCGAGAAATCCGGAGATGAGGCAATGCTAGAAAAAGCGCGAGAATCTATGGAGGCTGGAGCAACGGGCCTAATCTTCGGTCGCAATATTTGGCAGCGTGAACACGACGCTTCACTTGTATTAGTTAACTCACTCAGAGAGATTCTTGAAAAATATCCGAGTCAATAACTAATTAGCCTGTGAGTTTGGCCGTCGATAGCGAAGAGGGTGCGATTTTGTCTCCGATAATGTTTCCTTTGGCATCAAGCTTGACAGCTTTTCCTGAAGGATCTTCTATCCTCTTGTCTTTGGGATCCCAATAGAGCGGTTTGCCATCGGTACTGATAATTGGCATTCCTTTGGATGTGGTAACCGCTCCGTTCAATCCCATCGATACCGCTTTTCCATCAGGCCCTGTGACTGCTTTGCCTGATTGCTTGATCGGTATAGGCGATATTTCGGAGATATTTACGGGCTTGCCATTGGGTGCAAGCACGGGCTTGCCCGCAGAATCCATGACCACGCCCGAAGACGAAATCTGGATTGGTTTGCCAAGGAGATCCAGAAGCGGAGCACCTGAGGAAGAAAGCGGCGTTCCAGTTGGAGTCATGACAAGTGGCACTCCACCCAAGGTCTTGACGCCGACACCATTGGCATCAACCACCTTGCCATTTGAGCCAAATTGCACATCGACGCCTTTGATTGAAATGGGCGCACCACTTGATGTTATTACATCCGAGCCAACTGCTCCGATCAAGATGGGCGCACCTTTGCTATCGACCACCTGTAGTCCGGCAGAATTTATGAGCGGTTGCGACATGACTGCTTTGCCATCCTTCGAAGTCAATATCTGACCGTTGCTTCCAGCAACCGGCTTTGCCATAAGCGCTTGCCCAGCTGCACTTATTACTGGTTGACCTTTCGCATCCAAGATTGGAGGGGCAATTACGACGTTTCCATCCGAAGTGGTGAGAGGTTTTCCACTCGAGTCCAAAAGTGGGGCAGAGAGCAATGCATTTCCCTTTGCATCCACCATGGCTTTACCGTTACCCAAAACAACTGGTTGGCTCGTAACTGCCTCGCCTTTCGCATCAAGGACCGGATTACCTTGAGAATCAAGGGCTGGTGAGACGAATATCGGTTTACCATTTGGTGTTGTCAAAGGCTTTCCATTTGCATCGACGAAGGCTTCATTCGTTAGGGCGTTGCCACTAGCATCAAATACTGGTTTGCCATCGATTCCCAAAATTGGTGAGTTCAGAATTGCCTGCCCGTCTTTACCGAGAAGCGCTTTGCCGTCATTAGTTAGTTGAACCTGTTGAGTCAGTACCTCGCCTGTATTTGAGAGTAGCGGCTTCCCTGCAGCGTCAAGAACGGGTTTAACGAAAATGGGGGAACCCGATGATGTCGTCAGGGGTTTCCCATCTGCATCTACGAAGGCTGCATTCGTTAGGGCTTTGCCATTAACATCAAATACTGGTTTGCCATCTTTTCCAAGTATCGGGGAATTGAGAATGGCCTTGCCGTTTGCGTCAAGCAGTGCCTTGCCATTAGTGCCTATCTGCACTTGCTGCGTAAGGACTTCCCCGCTACTTGAAAGCATCGGCATTCCATCAGCATCGAGCACAGGGGCGACTGAAACAGGTTTGCCGCTCGCATCAACGAATGCGTTGCCCGCAGCATCTAACGCGGCTTGCAGGCCGACAGGTTTGCCATCTGGACCCATGACGGTTTGTCCCGATTGCAACGTTGAAGCAATTCTGCCCAGTTCGCCCAATGCAGCCAACTGAGAAGCGGTCGGAGGATTACCCAATTTATCCAGGAAGGCACTTACACCCGGAGGCGGGCCTGTTGGACCAGTGGGACCGGTAGGACCAGTCGGCCCAGTGGGACCGGTCGGACCGAAGGGACCAGTAGGACCGGATGGACCAAGCGGGTTCTCCGGTCCAGTCGGACCCGTTATTCCCGATGGTCCAGTCGGTAACTCCATCGGAGGGGCAGTTGCGATTCCTGACGGAGGTGCTGTCTGAATTCCAGTTGGCGGGCCCGTTGGAATGTTGGCTGGCGGGCCTGTTGGAATGTTGGCTGGCGGGCCAGAAGGACCCGCGGCGAAAGCGTTCACTCCAAAAAAGACAGTGAGAATCGATAGAAAAATAAAAGTAACTCGCGCCAACCTGCGAATGGCTTTGATGTCAGTCATTGCAACTAGATTCTGGGTAGATCGCTCGGGAGATACCCCTTACGGAGCTACAACCTTCCTTACAAATTACTCTTGAGGGAATACGAAATCAATCAAGATGGACCACATTACATAGTCCTCAACTATGATCTTTCTCATTCGATAGCTTCTGGCTCATCCCGTTGCTATCTTCCAATTGTTTTGTCGTTTCCAATTAGACTCACATAATAGGAACCACGATCAAAATGATGCGAGCCATCACGTGCATAAGGTGCTGGCACTCGAAGTGTACGGATAAGGCATGACGCGATTACATCCTGAACTAAGGAGAGCGAAAATGTATGAGTTACGAGCAAATGCGCCTTTGCTCGATTCTTACATTTCATATTTGGACGATGGCAACCAACCTTTCACAACACCTGGACATAAGCAACGTGCGACGCTACTTGATCCTGATCTGGGACGCGTTGTCGATCTCGACGTGCCACTTTACGGAGGGCTCGATGAAATAAAACTTTCACGTGGTGTTCTCGAGCAAGCAGAAAATTTGGCCGCGCAGTTATGGGGAGCGGATTGGACTCGATTTTCAACGGGTGGATCAACGCACGCTAATCAGGCCATTATTCTTTCGCTTGGAAAACCTGGCGACAAAGTGGCAGTTACCAGAACGACACATAGATCAATCCTCACGGCGTTAGTCCTTGCAGGACTTGAACCACTTTGGATGGCACCTGCATTCGATTTTGCAACCGGCGTGCCGATCGGAATTCCAATTTCCGAGGTCGATCGTGTTTTGCAAGAAGATCCGATCGCATTACTTTTAACGGAGCCTGGATATCTAGGGACGCTTTCGGATTTACCACCGATTATTAAAGCCGCACATAAGAAAGGCATACCCGTAATCATTGATGCGGCCTGGGGCGGTCATTTCGGTTTTCATGAATCACTTCCACCTCACCCCATGCAATTGAATGCCGATGCTTTCGTCACAAGCATTCACAAGACTCTGCCGGGATACAGCGCTTCAGCCGTAGCCGTTGCTCGCACAACCTTGCTCGATCACGGCAGGTTGGAACAGGGCTTTGAATCGACGCACACAACTTCTCCGGCCGGTGCACCTCTTGCCTCGATCGACGGAGTTCGCGCCTTAATGCAACTCCATGGGCACGAACTCATCGAGAATCTCTTGACCAACGTCGGAATATTCAGAGAAAGACTCACCAAAGAATTTGGAAATGACATCCTTATCAAGGTAGAAGATTTTCCAGTCGGGAGATTTGACCCCGTCAAGTTAATTCTCCGTGCCAACATTCTCGGGGCGGACGGAATTGAAATCGAAAATGAATTGATTGAATCCCATATTCGAGTCGAAATGGCAGATCGAGATACGGTCATATTTATGGTCACGATTGCCGATGATTCAAAAACGCTCACTGATTTAGCTGACGCACTGATACCGATTCTGCGCAAACTCTCTGGTACGTCTCGAAAGAGCGCCGCTGCCCTGAGCTGGACTGTCGTGCCGCAAAGAGGCGTGTCGATGCGCGAGGCGTACTTCGGCAAGAGCGAACTAGTCGAGATCGACAATGCAGTTGGCAGAATCAGCGTAGATCTGGTTGCGCCATATCCACCCGGGGTGGCCGTTCTCGCCCCCGGTGAAATAATCACGAAGGAAATCTTGGAAGGGCTCGTAGCGGCAAAATCTGAAGGCGTTCGCATCGCATACGCCACGGACCACACCCTGTCTCAATTCCGCGTGCTTGCCGAATAAGGCTCTATTGATAGTGTTCGGCGCATGTCTGAATACCAAGTTATGCGTTGGCACCAAATTCCGAGCATGATCATCGCCCGCGAAGGCGAACAGGTGGTCAAAGTTCAACTTCCCTCGCGTTTTCAAGAAGCCATTGACGAAGCCGCGATGCGAATGGGTGAGACCGATGCTGATGCCTATACATCAGGATGGGCTCGCGATCCGTGGCTTGAGGCCACCGAGTCACCGCAAGAGTTGGCTGACCGTATCGCCAATGCACTGGAGACAGAGTTTTCAGAAGAGAATTTGCAGAAACTTCTTGATGATCTGGAGAAGAAGTAATGTCGAACATTTATGAGACATTGGCAGAATCCACTTTGGTCTCGGATGGGGCGATGGGAACGATGCTCCAAGAACGTGGACTTACTGACGGAGGCTCCCCCGAACTTTGGAATGTAGAAAATCCCAAAGCCATTGAATCTGTCCTCGAGGAATATGCAGCATCAGGTGCACGACTTATAACGACGAATACCTTCGGCGGAACCCGAGGAAGACTGGCAATGCATGGTCTCGAAGATCGAGTTTACGAACTGAACAAGGCCGGAGCAGAAATCGCCAAACGAGTTGCCAGTCGCCACCCGGGCACACTTGTCATGGGAGATGTCGGGCCAACTGGGGATCTGATGGAGCCAATGGGAATTTTGACGATTGACTCTGCCAAGGAAATCTTCGCCGAACAGATTCGCGGCTTAGTGGACGGCGGCGTCGATGCGCTGCTGATTGAAACGATGAGTGATTTGGCTGAAGTTGAAGCCGCCGTAAATGCAGCCCATGAGGTCGCTCCAAATTTGCCGGTCATCGCGACAATGAGCTTTGACACGAACTTGCGAACCATGATGGGCGTAAAACCCGCGCAAGCAGTCGAGAGACTCTCGGGGCTCGGAGTACGCATTATCGGTGCGAACTGCGGTCGAGGCATGGATGAAATGAGAATCATCGCGCGCGAAATGGTTGAGGTGCGTCCCGATGGCGTCTTCATTATTGCCCAATCAAATGCTGGATTGCCCACCTTGGTTGGAGATACATTCGTCTATCAAGGTTCTCCTGGAGAAATGGCGCAATTCGCCCGAGAGATGCAGGCGCTGGGAGTAAATGTCATCGGCTCTTGCTGCGGCTCGACTCCAGCCCACACACTCGCTATCGCCGAGGAAATCAAGAAGTAGTACATGGCATCACTCGGAATGGTCACGATTCTCGTGGACAACTACGACCGTGCAATCGACTACTTCACGAGGTGCTTGGGCTTTTGGCTTGTCGAGGACACCATATTGTCGGCTGAAAAGCGGTGGGTAGTAATCGCACCCGATGTGCTCGACGGCGCAAAAATCCTTCTGGCGCGGGCGAGTTCGCCTTCACAGGAATTAGCCATTGGCAATCACGCGGGTGGACGTGTAGGCCTTTTTCTATACACGACTAATTTTGATTTTGACTATACAAAGATGCTTGCAGCAGGCGTTGAGTTCACTGAGGCACCACGTCACGAAACTTTCGGCAAAGTTGTCGTCTTCAAAGACATATTTGGCAATAAGTGGGATTTTATCGAACGGATCCCGACGGCCTAATTTGTAATCGCGATCCAATCCAAATTCTCGGTACAAAGTTGCGGAATTCGCGAGCTGGAAACTTGCTTAGCCTTCGCATCGCCGGCGAACTGAGTCGAAAGGAAAATTGGTCCAAATCTGTAGGAGACGTCGCTGCCAGGAATAAGAATCGGGCTCGTGTATATAAGTGTTAACACATGTTGCCCCGCGGAAAGGTGAACCTTGGTTAAGGTATTGGTCAAGGTTGGGTTTCCCTCGAACACTGAATGACCTGAGTAGATCGGATCGCCATCAATGAGCATACTTAACTTTCCCGGAAAGCTCCCGGCCAACGAGAGGTCATAGAAGCCGGTTTCGTCGACGGCGAAGGTCCTTGAAAATCCGCCAGATCCCGTTCGATCAACTGCCCCACTTAATGGACTGGTTGGAATCCATTTTGAGGGTAAATCTCCATTTGAGAAACTAACGAGATAGGTCTTGTTTCGAGCCACCGCAAAGATCTTCTCACCCTTTGCCCGCTTAGCGAGGAAATTGGTAACATCTTGGCATGCTGGAATAGCTCCTGGCGTGAAGTTGTTCCCGATTGGGAGCATGGATTTTATCGTCGGCGAATTGGCGACCTTCCGCCAGACTTCATAATGCATTCCGCTCCATGCGAGTTCATAATTCAATGGCGGTCTGCTAGCCACGGGAGATTTCCGCAATACCAATAGGTTGTAGTTGTTGATGGTGGCCGAATCAAACAGACCTATGTCGGCGGAGAAACCCTTAGGAACTTGAGTTCCGTCGCTCATCAATATCGGATGGACACGAAGCTCACTCGCCGATTCGGCCCCGACATTCCTCAAGAAATATCTTGAGCCAAATACTGAATAATCCGTCATCAACGTTGGCCCCTGTCCAGCGAAGGTGGTGCCAATCTGACGAAGTTCATTAACTTGCGAATATGGAGCAATCCAAATGTTGCGATATGTCATCGCATCTGAAACAAGAACTCCAGAAGCGACCATAACTGAAAGCGCCAGTAATACGTATTGCGCTCTCACTAGCCCGAAATTGAATTTTGGATTGTTACCCAACCACTTCCATGCTTCATAAGCGCCGATGCCAGCGGCAAATACGAAAACAGGAGAAGCCACGGCGATTGCCTTGCCCGTAATCCAGATTCCTGCGAAATAATATGAGTATCCAATTACGGACAAGCAAGACAACATCAATCCCGGAAGAATCCACCAACCATTCTTGAACGATGATGCGATCCCAACTACAACCATCGCTAGTGCAATCGCGATGAGAGAATACGTCAAGGGTCTATATATCAGGTCTAATCGAAAATCCTGACTTGGCCAGATGCCCATCACCTGAAGTAAATTTAGGGGCCTCGCCAAATTTCCTGGATCATTAATCACCGGGACGAAGATTCTACCTAGTGCGTTATTTCCCGCCCTTAAGAAATAGATACCCATCCCGGACACAACCACGACGGCGGCTAAAATCCCCAAAAAGATTTTGCGATTTGCAATAGAGACCTTTGCCAGGAGCGCTACAAGCACGATTGGCATAACCAAGCCAAGGCTCGTCTTACCCCCAACGAAATAGAACCCCAAGAGAGTGACCGCCGCGTATGAATAGCGTTCCGCCTTACTCCTGCCGTTTGTAGACATAAGTAGAAAATAGGCGAATAGGAGAAGCGGGATGAGAATTACGATTTCTTTAATTCCGCCCCACATTTCGTACGAAAATATTGTTGATGCCAACAATGAGATAGTTCCAACTACGAAGCTAATCCACTTCTTTGATATCCGTTCTCGGGCAATGACCACGAGAACCATCGCCGACATTCCAGCGGCAAGTGCGAGGTAGGGCTGAAACAGCCAAGCCCTCTCAATACCAGTCAATTTGGACATGATCCCAAAGGGAAGAAAGGAGCCAAGCGGATAACTGAAATTATCCGGCGCGATGGAACCGGTGGTGGTTCCGAAAATGAGTTGGATCAGACGCTCGTACGTTGAATTGATGACGTTAATGCCGGTCTGACCCACAGTCATAAGGCGATTGGTTATGGCGAACCATGAAGCCGTGTCATCTAGCTGAACCCATCCTGCCCAGCTTGGGTGGCCGTAGGCAATAACTGGCAAGCCCGATAGGAAATAAACACAGATTCCTGCCAGCCCGGACGGCCAATCAAAGAGGAAATAGCTTCGGAACCAAATCGCGGTTGCGAAGAATCCGAGAACCGCAAGGATCTCGATTGATATTGCCGCGTATGGAACGGTGCTGGCATTCATCGTGAAGAGACTTCCCAAGATCACGATAAGCAAGAAACCCATCGGTGCGGCCAAGGCAAATGTGAGGCGCTTGCGAATCGTCAGGGAGAGCAGTAATCCAAGTCCGTATGAGGTCAACACCAAGAGGGCTGGAGCCAGCAACCAAGCGAGGATCATTTCCACCATAAGGACTCCTCATAGTTCTGGCTAATTTCTAGCGGCTATCTTAGAAACTTTAGCAAATTTGATCGCCGCATTTCTGTCGCACCATAGTGATTCCCAAATCAATTGCAGATTTCCCTGTTAGCCTAAGAGGGTGACCATTTCGTCCGACAAGGGAAATTCGCCAAGAATTACCGTGGTTATCCCGGCGTACAAGGTCGCCAAGCACATCTTGGGACTGTTAAATAACATTGGTCCCGAAGTGACTCGAATCATCGTCGTCGATGATAGTTGCCCCGAGAAAAGCGGCGATCTGGTCCTTAAAGAGTGCGATGACAAACGGGTAAAGGTCATATTTCATTCCGAGAATTTGGGTGTTGGAGCCTCCGTTATCTCTGGTTACAGGGAGGCGCTGCGTGACGGCTGCGATGTAATCGTCAAGCTCGACGGAGACGGTCAGATGAATCCTGCTCTGATTCCTCGGATGATTTTGCCCGTACTGGATGGCCAGGCCGACTACTCCAAAGGCAATCGCTTCTTTAACGTTACCAAAGTCAAATCGATGCCTGTCGGACGGATAATTGGAAATCTTGCTCTTTCTTTTTTTGCAAAGGCGTCCAGCGGATATTGGAATATCTTCGATCCCAATAACGGCTTCACCGCGATAAATTCAAAAGTTGTTGGGCAGCTCGCTCTAGAAAGGATCAGCAAAAGGTACTTCTTTGAGTCGGACATGCTCTTTCATTTGAATCTCATGCGCGCCGTTGTCATTGATGTTCCAATGGATGCCAAGTATGGCGATGAGGCAAGCAACCTGCGTCTAGTGAATTCCGTGTTCGAATTCGCCTTCAAGCATATTCGCAACTATTTCCGACGCATCACCTACGGTTATTACTTGCGAGATTTCACCCTTGCCTCTATCGAACTACCGCTGGGATCCGCGTTATGTATTTTTGGATTCGTAGTTGGGTTGAAATCCTGGATTCATTCCATGAACGATGGCATCCCTACTCAACCCGGCACCCTAATCTTGATTGCCATGTCATTTCTATCTGGACTGCAGTTGCTTTTGGGTTTCTTCGCCTTTGACATTTCAAATACGCCACGCGAGCCCATTTCTAAGTTCTTGCCCAGCGTCGGACACGTGAGCAATTAATTTTGAGTACGACTAAATTCCTTGGGCAGTTTCGATCGCATCCCAAATTGGTCCATCTAAAGTAACGGCCGATGCCGGGAAAAGCCCATTCTCTTCATTGCTAATGTTGTTACGCAGTGTGATTTCCAATTCGCCAATCGCCGAGACTTCCCCAGACTCAATTCTCCCAACCAATTTGTCGATCTCTTCATGCTCTGCTCGCAATTTTGAAAGCGACTCCGCGAATTCTAAATCTGGCTTAAGGGCCTCAAAGAGCCCGTCTTCCTCGAGTTTGTTGTGGACGGCGATCATGGCAGCCAACTGGCCGGCTTGAAGTGAGGCAGAGCTTGCATCTTCAAGTTCGCATGCCCTCCGAATCCCGCCAAATTTATTGATGATCTGTTCGTGCTGGATTGTAAGCAGTCTGATGACGGTAAGTGATTGACATCCACAATAGGAGCACATTGCTGCCAGCCTACCTTCTAATTACGAAGGGCAAGAAGCATCCTATCGCTCATGTCTCAACCCTACCCCTTTTAGTTGAATTTTCAACTAAAAGGGGTAGGGTTACATTGTGACAAGGATCCCATGCGCAAATCATTTACACGAATTTCACATACAGAGATAGGACCGCGATGACAACAACGAGAAAATCTTCGGCAGTATGGAATGGAAATTTGCTCGAAGGAAATGGCACGGTCTCTTTGCAATCATCAGGCGTAGGCACTTTCACTTTTTCTTGGCCAGCACGAAGCCAAGAGCCAAATGGTCAAACGAGTCCAGAGGAATTGCTTGGGGCAGCACATGCAGCCTGTTTTTCCATGGCACTTTCAAATGGATTAGCGAAATCAGGTACTCCTCCAACTCAATTGCGCACGTCGGCCGAAGTTGATTTTGTACCGGGCACTGGAATTACCGAAATCCGGCTGACCGTCAGTGGGGATGTACCCAACCTTGATGCGACCGGATTTCAAGCAGCCGCAGAATTGGCCAAGATTAATTGTCCAGTGAGTCAGGCGCTCAAGTCTGTGCCAATCAAACTTATCGTCGCGTAAGGCAATATCGCGCGTATGAGCAATCGAGCAGACGATCCCAACTTTATTACTAAAGATGAAAGCCCCCTTGGTGAAATCACCCTCGATCCCAGAATCGTTAAATTAACGACTCGCACTGGCGTGGAAGTAAAACGAACTCTTCCACACCGACGTCTGCGCACAATTGGCGCTTGGTGTTTTGCCGACTATTTCGGGCCGACCGATCAAATGAATGCAATGAGCGTTGCCGCCCATCCGCACACAGGACTACAGACTGTAAGTTGGCTATTTTCAGGTGAGGTAGAGCATAGAGATTGCCTTGGAAGCGTTCAAGTGATTGTTCCCGGAGAACTCAACCTCATGACATCGGGCAAGGGAATAGCCCACTCTGAACTTTCGATTAACCAAAACACCAAACTGCATGGTGTTCAACTTTGGACTGTTCTTCCTGAAGAAGCTCGCAACTGCGATCCGACCTTTAATCACTACAACAACCTTCCTAAATTCGAATGGCAATCTATTTCTGCTCGAGTTTTTATCGGCGAAATGCTGGGATATAAATCCCCCGCCAAGACTTATTCACCCCTTGTCGGGGCAGAGTTGAATATGCCCGCCGATACTCATGTCCAACTTCCCACAGAGCCTGAATTCGAATACGGAATTCTGGTGGTGGAGGGCGAGGTACGCGTCAACGAAAAAGTAGTTGTTGCAGGTCAACTTCATTACATACCTCAAAGCAAGCATCAGGTTTTCCTAGGTTCCAAGCAAGGCGCAAAACTGGTCTTCCTCGGAGGCAGACCCTTCAAGGAAAAGATCGTAATGTGGTGGAATTTCATTGGCCGATCACACGAAGAGATAGTGAAGATGCGTGAGGAATGGCAGAGCCAAAGTCAGAAGTTTCCAGTCTTCGAAGATCGCATTGGTGGGCGAATTCCAGCTCCAAACCTTCCCAACCTAAGACTCTCTCCGAGAGGAAACTTGAGGTAGCCTTATCGCACACGGGAGTTCGGTGCCACCGGACTGAGAGGAAGACTAAGTAGTCTTCGACCGTCTAACCTGATCTGGATAATGCCAGCGCAGGGAGACCACTCTAAACCGTGCCTCTTCTTATGTGAAAGGGCATTGCAATAAATATGAAACTCTCTCGAAAAATTCTCATGGGATCCTCCCTTTTTATTATCGTCGCATTGATGCTTGTATCGATCACGCTCACCGGAAAGAAAAAACACGGGGATGTAGTTCTCGTAACCCACGATTCATTCGTGATGAGCAAGGAACTCATCGCCGACTTCGACAAAACCACTGGATACAAACTTAAACTATTGAAGGCCGGAGACGCCGGGGCCCTTACAAATCGATTGATCCTCACCAAATCGGCGCCAATCGGCGACGCTGTGTTCGGAATCGACAACACCTTCGCAGGAGTGGCCACAAGCAACGGAACTGTCGATGGCACACTAAAGCCAACTGACTTTGGCGATGTCTGCTTCAACTACGACAAGACATGGTTCGCAAAAAAGAATTACGCATTCCCGTCGTCAATATCCGAACTGATTCTTCCAAGGTACAAAGGGCTCACAGTCGTCGAGAATCCAAATACGTCTTCCACTGGCCTGTCTTTTCTTGCCGCCACAGTCGACGTCTTCGGAAACTCTCAGTGGGAGAATTACTGGAAGGCGCTTAAGAAGAATCAAGTCAAGGTGGACAACGGCTGGGAAGCGGCCTACTACACAGACTTTTCGGGTTCAAGTGGAAAGGGTGCATATCCGATCGTCTTAAGCTACGCCTCCTCCCCCGCCGATGAAGTTCGAGCCGATGGGCAATCACAGACTGCGAGTATTTTGGACGGATGCTTCCGTCAGACTGAATACGCAGGTGTGTTGAAGAACGCCAAAAATCGCGATGGGGCGGCGGCAGTCGTTAAATACCTCCTAAGCGCTAAATTCCAAGCCACCTTCCCTGATGCGATGTATATGTACCCAATTGTCGCTGGCACTCCAATTCCGACTAAGTGGAGTCAATTCACTGAAGTGGCAGCACACACCTACGGTGACAAACTCGATTTCAATGCCAACCGCAAAACGTGGCTAGCAAAGTGGTCAGCCATCTTTGAATAGAAATCGAAGCCAAGCGGCCCTTTGGGCAGCGCCTATAGTTTTCTTTGCGGTGCTGTTCTACTGGCCGCTTGGCAAGATTTTATCGATCGGATTTGCAGGTGATTGGTTCAACAGAATTAGCAGTCATCGAATCGCCGCGACGCTCTGGTTCACAATTTGGCAGGCCGCCCTCTCTGCGGCGATTTGCCTGCTATTTGGAATTCCTGGTGCATACGTTCTTTATCATCGACGTTTTCGGGGACAAAAGTTCATACGTTCTCTTATTACCGTCCCCTTCATGTTACCGACCATCGTCGTGGCCATCGGCTTCACCGCCGTCAAGAAACTGCCATTAATCTCGTCACTCTTCTTCGGACACTCAAATACTCCGATAATCATCTGTGCAAACGTGTTCATGAATTACTCGCTTGTCGTGCGAATAGTTGGCGGAGTTTGGTCATCACTGGATTCAGGAGTTGAAGACGCCGCAGCATTGGATGGCGCCGGACGATTTCGCACACTCATAAGCGTGACCCTGCCTCAACTTGCACAATCTGTCGCGTCTGCAGGGGCCCTAATATTTCTCTACTGCGCGGCAAATTTCGGACTGGTACTGGTTTTGGGTGGGGCTACAACGCGAACGATTGAAACGGAGATCTACGTAGCCACGACGCAGTTCTTAGATCTTCCCAAAGCTGCCGGGCTTGTACTTATTCAAACAGTTCTCACCATCATTGCCTTTCTAATCGCTCAACGACTTTCAAAAGGCCCGGTGGGATTCTTCACTTCCAATTCGCTCGACCCTAATGTGCGGATCGATATGCGTGATGCCCCCGCAGTGTTCATAACGAGCTTTTTTATAGGCGGTTTGATACTTCTGCCTCTAGGCGCTGTCCTCTTTAAATCCTTTCAAGTTGGTTCGAGTTTTAGCATCTCGAATTATGCGAACCTGGGCAGCCATGGGGCTCGAGATGTCTTAAGCATTTCAGTCGGACAGGCCGCGATCAACACTCTAAGAAACGCAATCATCACAACGATAATGAGCATTGGAATGGGCGTAGTTTCAAGCTATCTCCTTTCGCGGAATAGACCGAAGAGCAGATCGCGATACTTTCAGCGTGGCATGGATATCCTCTTTCAAATGCCTGTGGGGGTTTCAAGCGTGGTCCTAGGGTTTGGATACCTCATTAGTTTTAATTCTGATTTATTTCCCCTGCGATCAAGCTGGTTAGTAACCCCGATTGCGCAATCACTACTTTGCATTCCACTGGTGATAAGAGTGGTTTATCCAGCGATAAATTCCATTGACAATGATTTACGTGAGAGCGCGCAGACTGAATCGGCACGCCC
>JANXZF010000086.1 GCA_025355665.1 Actinomycetes bacterium | reverse complement strand
CTTTCGGGCACCGTGCGTGGAGATGAAGTACTCAAGTACGGACAAGCCTTCGCGGAAGTTGGACTTGATCGGACGAGGAATAATTTCACCCTTTGGGTTTGCTACGAGTCCACGCATACCTGCGATCTGACGGATCTGCATCATGTTTCCACGAGCACCTGAGTAGACCATCATCCACACTGGGTTTGTGCGAGGGAAATGTGCTTCCATTTCCTCACCAACTTCCTTCGTGGCTTGGGTCCAGATCTCGATCAATTCCTGGCGACGCTCGTCGTCAGTGATAAGGCCCTTTTCGTACTGCGATTGAACCTTGTCGGCCTTTGTTTCATAGCCTTCGAGGATTTCACGCTTACGAGGAGGCGTAACAACATCTTCGATACCGATGGTTGCACCGGCACGTGATGCCCAATGGAAGCCAAGTGCCTTTAGAGCATCCAGCGTTTGAGCGACTGTGACCTTTGGATAAAGCTCAGCAAGTTTCTCAACGATGCGACCTAGTTCCTTCTTGGTGACGTCGTAGTCAACAAATGGGTAGTCGGCAGGAAGTGCTTCGTTGAATAGCGCGCGACCCATAGTCGTAGAGCGAGTAACCGATTCGGTACCGTTGAGTCCGTTGGATGCATCAAGACGGATCTTGATCTTTGCCTGCAATGAAACGGTGCCGCGATCAAAAGCCATGATGGCTTCTGCGATCGAACCAAATGCGCGGCCTTCGCCATTTTCACCTTCACGGGCACTGGTTAAGTAGTAGAGACCAAGAACCATGTCCTGAGTTGGAACTGTAATTGGGCGACCATGTGCAGGTGACAAAATGTTGTTGGACGACAACATCAAGATACGTGCTTCGGCCTGTGCTTCAGCAGATAGAGGCAAGTGGACTGCCATCTGGTCACCGTCGAAGTCTGCGTTAAATGCTGTACAGACAAGTGGGTGAATCTGGATTGCTTTACCTTCGACCAACTGTGGCTCGAATGCTTGAATACCTAAACGGTGCAGGGTAGGTGCGCGGTTAAGAAGTACTGGATGCTCGGCGATAACTTCTTCGAGTACATCCCATACAACTGGACGGGCACGCTCGACCATACGCTTTGCAGATTTGATGTTCTGCGCGTGGTTTAGATCTACAAGACGCTTCATTACGAAAGGCTTGAAGAGTTCCAGGGCCATCTGCTTTGGCAGACCGCACTGGTGCAATTTCAACTGTGGACCAACAACGATGACCGAACGACCTGAGTAGTCAACGCGCTTTCCGAGCAAGTTCTGACGGAAACGGCCCTGCTTACCCTTGAGCATGTCGGACAACGACTTGAGTGCACGGTTACCAGGACCGGTAACTGGGCGACCGCGGCGGCCGTTGTCGAAGAGGGCATCTACAGCCTCTTGCAACATACGCTTTTCGTTATTGACGATGATCTCTGGTGCACCAAGATCGGCAAGACGCTTCAAACGATTGTTACGGTTGATAACGCGGCGATAAAGATCGTTGAGATCTGAAGTCGCAAAGCGGCCACCATCGAGTTGAACCATTGGGCGAAGATCTGGCGGGATGACTGGAACAACGTCCAGCACCATCGATGCTGGGTGGTTACTCGTCGTCAAAAATGCGTTGACAACCTTGAGGCGCTTGATGGCGCGGGTCTTCTTCTGGCCCTTGCCATTCTCGCTGAGGTCGTTGAGGATTTTGTATTCGGCTTCGAGGTCAAAGGTCTCTAGGCGACGCTTGATTGCAGCGGCTCCCATGTCACCCTTGAAGTACATGCCGTAGCGATCCTTCATTTCTCGATAGAGAGTCTCATCGCCTTCGAGGTCTTGGACTTTGAGGTTTTTGAAACGTGCCCATACCTGCTCGAGGCGATCGAGGTCGCGCTGTGAACGATCGCGAATCTGCTTGAGCTCGCGCTCCGCACTCTCTCGAACCTTGCGACGCACATCAGCCTTGGCCTCTTCTGCTTCTAGCTCAGAAAGATCGGCTTCTAACTTCTTGGTTCGTGAATCAAGTTCGTTGTCGCGCTTAATCTCGATCTTGCGAATGTCGTTTGCCAACTTCTTTTCAAGTTGAGGCATATCTTCTTCGCGCGCTTCTTTGTCTACTTCAGTGATCATGTAAGCGGCGAAATAGATGACCTTTTCTAGATCCTTTGGTGCAAGATCTAGCAGGTAACCAAGTCGGCTCGGAACACCCTTGAAGTACCAGATGTGAGTAACAGGGGCAGCAAGTTCGATGTGACCCATGCGCTCACGGCGAACCTTGGCACGTGTAACTTCAACGCCGCAACGCTCGCAGATAATGCCCTTAAAACGTACGCGCTTGTATTTACCGCAGTAGCACTCCCAGTCGCGAGTAGGTCCGAAGATCTTCTCGTCGAATAGTCCGTCTTTTTCAGGCTTGAGGGTTCTGTAGTTGATCGTCTCTGGCTTCTTTACTTCTCCAAAGGACCACTCACGAATGTTGTTGGCCGAGGCCAGACCGATTCTAAGTTCATCAAAAAAGTTAACATCTAACATAGTTATTCCCTCTCCCCTCAGACTTCTTCAACGCTGCTTGGCTCAACTCGTGACAAGTTGATACCCAGCTCTTCGGCGGCACGGAATACCTCTTCATCGGTATCGCGTAGTTCAATTGCGACACCCTCAGATGAGAGCACCTCAACGTTTAGACAGAGCGACTGCATTTCCTTGATCAGAACCTTGAATGACTCAGGGATGCCTGGTTCAGGAATGTTTTCACCCTTAACGATTGCCTCGTAGACCTTGACTCGACCAAGCACGTCGTCAGATTTAATGGTGAGCAATTCTTGAAGTGTGTAAGCAGCACCGTAAGCCTCAAGTGCCCACACTTCCATCTCACCAAATCTTTGACCACCGAACTGCGCCTTACCACCCAATGGTTGCTGAGTGATCATGGAGTACGGACCGGTTGAACGTGCGTGAATCTTGTCGTCCACCAAGTGGTGCAACTTCAAGATGTACATGTATCCAACAGAAATTGGAGTTGGGTAAGGCTCGCCACTTCGACCATCAAAGAGTCGCGCCTTTCCGCTTGTGCCAACGATCTGCACACCATCGCGGTTAGACAAGGTTGCTCCGAGAAGACCCGAGATTTCCTCTTCGCGAGCACCATCAAATACTGGTGTTGCGATGTTGGTTCCGGGAGCGCCCTTTTCGGCGCCGATTTCACGAAGGTGCTTTGTCCAAGCCTCATCGATTCCTGAAACATCCCATCCGGTCTTTGCAACCCAACCGAGGTGCATTTCAAGAACCTGACCGACGTTCATACGACCTGGAACACCGAGCGGGTTAAGAATTACATCTACTGGGGTGCCGTCTTCAAGGAATGGCATATCTTCTTGCGGAAGAATCTTGGAAATAACGCCCTTGTTTCCGTGACGTCCGGCGAGTTTGTCACCATCTTGAATCTTGCGCTTTTGTGCAACATAAACGCGGACCAATTGGTTTACACCGGCTGGAAGTTCGAAGCCTTCTTCGCTTTCGAAGATCTTGACCCCGATAACTTTGCCTGACTCACCGTGTGGAACCTTGAGTGAGGTGTCGCGAACTTCGCGAGCCTTCTCACCGAAGATTGCACGAAGCAAGCGCTCTTCTGGGGTTAGTTCGGTCTCGCCCTTTGGCGTGACCTTTCCAACCAGAATGTCGCCAGGAACAACATCGGCACCAACGCGAATGATTCCGCGATCATCAAGATCGGCAAGAACTTCTTCTGAAACGTTAGGGATGTCGCGCGTGATCTCTTCTGCGCCGAGTTTGGTGTCGCGTGCATCAACTTCGTATTCCTCAATG
>JANXZF010000070.1 GCA_025355665.1 Actinomycetes bacterium | reverse complement strand
TCTTCACGCCAATTGACTTAGCAAATTGTGCTGCCGCTGCACCCTGAACATCGTCAGTGGTGCAAACACGTGCGTAGTTGCGAACGCCTGTTGGGTAGTAAACATCTGGCTCGCCTGGGTTCCATGCCTTAGTCAAACCAGGATTGGTGTTGGCGTCAGAAACCATTGTCATTGCCCCACCAGGTGCCTGGTTAAGGATAGGAATTTCGATCTTTGCGCAACCAGAATTGTAGGTACCCATGATGGCAACTTCACTCTTGTTTGCTACGTGAGCCTGCGCGTTTAAAGCGCACTTTGCTGGATCCCACGATGCAGCTGCGGCGGTCGCGTTGTCATAGATCTTGAACTTGACCGTGTACTTTCCGGCCTTGTAATTGATCTGCTTTAAATAAAGCGCAATGGCCTTGTTTGTTGAATCATTAGAATCGAACGATGATCCCTGTAGAGGAAGATCGGACGAAATTGTTAGGACCTTCGTTGCGGCATCTGCCGCTGAAGTTCCCGCTACGAGTCCTGCAGCAACCATCGCAACAGATGCGAGGATGCCAACAGCACGATACGTCTTCTTCATGTATTGCCTTCCTGTTACTTATTTCCCGGGACAGGGAGGGCGTCAGGTTATCGGTGAGTGACTTGGCTTACAACCCATAAACCGCCAAAATCGCGGTTATAACGAAGTTGTAACGTAGTGTTAACGCTCAGGAACGGCGGTAGGCGAAATTACAGCGAGTGCAACCTCTTTCATACTCATGCGCCTATCCATTGCTGCACGCTGAATCCACGAAAAAGCCTGCGGCTCGGAGAGGTTGAGAGCACTCATAAGAATGCCCTTTGCCCGATCAATGAGTTTGCGGGTCTCAAGTCGATCTTGAAGATTGGCGATTTCGGTTTCAAGGGAAATCATTTGTTTATGCCTGCTTATTGCAATTTCAAGAGCCGGAATTAAATCAGTGATTGAAAAAGGTTTGACAACATAGGCCATCACACCAGCATCTCTGGCACGCTCTACCAATTCCTTCTGGCTAAATGCGGTCAGCATTAGAACTGGCGCAATGTGAATAATTTCTTCTGCGGCGGAGATGCCATCTAGTACCGGCATCTTCACATCCAAGATCGCCAAATCTGGTCTCAATTCGTGAACTAAGGAGATCGCTTCTTGTCCATTACTTGCCTGACCAACGACTTCATATCCGGCCTCTGTCAGCATCTCGACCAGGTCCATGCGAATCAGTGCTTCGTCTTCGGCGACAACAATTCTGGGCTTCGTTAACCCTTTGGGTTCGGTACTCATGTGCCCCGAGTCGGATTCGAACCGACACTATGCAGTGTTTGAGACTGCCCTCTCTACCGTTGGAGTACCGAGGCGCGCCACATAGTCTAGCGAATACATACTTGAGGACGAATTTGGCGCCTCCCGCTGACTACCTGTAAGCGGGTGCTATGCCTCCGACAGCGTCACCAATTCTATGAACTCGCATTGCATTGGTGGATCCAGGGATTCCCGGAGGCGAACCGGCGACTATGACGACAACTTCTCCCACGAGAGCTCTCTGTGATTGCATGATGATCGAATCGACTTGCTTCACCATCTCGTCGGTGTGATTGACCATTGGCGCCAACATCGGTTCGACTCCCCATGTAAGTGCCAAACGGTTGTAGGTTCCTGCATCCGGTGTCAGAGCCAAAATCGGGATATGTGAACGCAATCGGGCCATTCGTCGAGCCGAATCGCCACTCTTAGTAAATGCGACCAAGAATTTTGCTCCGACGATCTCGCCAACTTCAGTGGCGGCCTTTGTAATCGCACCACCTTTAGTACGCGGTGTGTGGGACAAAGGGCGGATTCGGTCGAGGCCACCCTCTTCAGTTCGCTCGATAATTCGCGCCATCGTTTGAACCGTCTCGATTGGAAATTCACCAACGCTGGTTTCGCCCGAAAGCATCAGGGCGTCCGCGCCGTCCAAAACAGCATTGGCACAGTCTGTGGCTTCAGCTCTCGTTGGGCGAGAGTTGGTGATCATCGAATCAAGCATTTGTGTAGCGACAATGACCGGCTTGGCCGACTCTCGGGCCAATTCTACGCAGCGCTTTTGAACTAACGGCACATCCTCAATGGGAAGTTCGACTCCAAGGTCTCCGCGAGCGACCATGATGCCGTCGAAGGCGTCAATAATATTTTCAAGGTTTGCAACAGCCTGGGGCTTTTCGATTTTCGCTATGACCGGAACGCGAATCCCCACTTCATCCATAATCTTGTGAACTCCGGATATGTCATCGGCACTGCGAACGAAGGAAAGTGCAATGAAATCGGCCCCAGCGCGAAGACCCCATCGTAAATCCTCAATGTCTTTTTCCGAGAGCGCAGGAACAGATACCGCTACCCCAGGGAGGTTAATGCCTTTGTTGTTACTGACGGCTCCCGGCTCGATCACCTTGGTGACAACGTCGTTGCCCTTCACTTCCAAAACTTCGACGGTTACTTTCCCGTCATCGATCAAGATGCGATCCCCCGGCTTGCAGTCTCCAGGAAGACCCTTGTAAGTCGTACCTACTCGCTCCTTCGTTCCTTCTACTTCGTCAGTGGTGATCGTGAATATGTCGCCTCGCGCCAACTCGTGCGGTCCGTGGGCGAAACGAGCTAGTCGAATCTTTGGTCCCTGGAGATCGACAAGTATTGCGACCGCTTGGCCCTGCTCTGCCGCCGCGGCGCGGACCATGTCGAGGCGAGCTTGATGTTCGGGATATCCACCGTGCGAAAGGTTGAGTCGGGCCATATTCATTCCAGCCGCAATCAATTCGCGGATCTTCTCTGGAGTCTCAACCGCAGGTCCCAAAGTACAAACTATTTTCGCTCTACGCATTCTTCTACCTTAAACCATCATTGGACGTGCAGTGGGTGGGATCGGAGACGGTAACTGAGTGTTACCCGTGAGGTACTTATCAACCGCAGATGCGGCGCTTCGTCCTTCGGCAATCGCCCAAACGATGAGCGACTGTCCGCGACCCGCATCTCCACAAACAAATACCGATTCAGTAGAAGTTTGGTATTCAAGATCGCGTTTAATATTCCCGCGTTCATTAAATTCAACTTCCAATTGGGTTAACAAATCACTCTTTTCGGGACCAGTGAAACCCATCGCAAGGAAAACAAAGTCGGCCGGAATCTCTCGCTCCGTCCCCGGAATTGGCGCGAACTTCCCCGATACGAATTCAGTTTCTACAAGAGAAAGTGCGCGAACATTGCCGTTCTCATCCCCTAGGAACTTCTCAGTTGAGACGGCAAATATTCGATTATCAACTTCTTCGTGAGCACTAGATACCCTGAAGATCATCGGGTATGTCGGCCACGGTTGCGAACTTGGGCGCTCGTTTGTAGGGCGTGGCATGATCTCCAGCTGCGTAATGCTGGCGGCGCCTTGGCGAATTGCAGTTCCAAGGCAGTCAGCACCCGTGTCGCCTCCGCCCAAAATGACAACATGTTTTCCGTTGACGTTAATGAGGGGTGTTTCGACTTCACCAAGGGCTTGCATGTTTCCCCACGGTAGGTACTCCATCGCTTGATAGATACTGGAGAGCTCGCGGCCTGGCACTGGAAGATCGCGCCATTGAGTTGCGCCTACGGCCAAGACGATCGCGTCATATCGAGATTTGAGTTGGTGACCCGTTATTTCGCTGCCGACTTCGACTCCTGCTCGGAAGCGAGTTCCTTCGGCCTCCATTTGAGAAATTCTTCGATCTAGAATCGATTTCTCCATTTTGAATTCTGGAATGCCGTAGCGCATGAGACCGCCGATCTTCGGCGCTCTTTCGTATACGGCCACGGTGTGACCAGCTCGCGTCAATTGTTGCGCGGCGGCAAGTCCTGCTGGGCCTGATCCAACGACTGCAATTGTCTTGCCCGTAAGCCGATCTGGCGGCATTGGCCGTACTTGTCCGCTTGCAAACGCTTCTTCGATTGTCCGAAGTTCTACCTGCTTAATTGTTACGGCTTCAGCATTGATTGCAACTACGCACGCCGTTTCGCAAGGTGCAGGACACAGGCGACCCGTGAATTCGGGAAAATTATTCGTAGCATGAAGACGCGCAATCGCCTCGCTCTTATCGCCTCTCCACATCAAGTCATTCCACTCCGGAATGAGATTGCCCAGTGGGCAACCCTGGTGGCAGAACGGAATTCCGCAGTCCATACAACGACCTGCCTGCTTCTGTAGAGTCTCTAGAGGCTGGGTTTCGTACACTTCTTTCCAGTCCTGTATGCGCACATCCACTGGACGCCTTGTCGGCAGCTCTCGTGGAGTGGTCATAAAGCCTTTGGGATCACCCATTTGCCACCTCCATTACATACGTATCCGACGCAATACCTTCGTCTTTAGCTCTTTGCATTGCATTAAGCACTCGCGCATAGTCGCGTGGCATAACCATCGAAATGTGATGAATCGCTTCATCCCAATCGGCCAGTAATTCACTGGCGATTCGAGAATCAGTCTCGACGGCGAATCGCGTGACGAGTTCGTGCAACGCCGCCCGTTGATCATTAGGAACGGCAAGAATGTCCACCATCTCTTTGTTCACTAATGCGGGATTCAGATCCAGAACAAAGGCACGGCCGCCGGACATACCTGCGGCAAAATTGCGTCCCGTCTGTCCAAGAACCAGCACCAAGCCGCCAGTCATGTATTCGCAACCGTGATCGCCAATACCCTCAACAACTGCGGTCGCCCCTGAATTACGAACGCAGAAACGCTCACCGACAACTCCGCTTATGAAGATCTCGCCTGACGTCGCCCCATAACCAATAACGTTTCCTGCGATGACGTTCTCGTTTGAAGCAAAAGTGGCTTTATTATCAGGGGCGAGAATAATTCGCCCGCCTGATATTCCCTTACCCACATAGTCATTTGAATCGCCAAAGAGACGGAGAGTTAGACCTCTAGGGATGAAAGCACCAAAGGACTGTCCAGCAGATCCGCGTAGGGTGATATCCACCGTGTTGGGAGCAAGTCCATCTCCGCCATGTCGTCTGGTGATTTCTGCACCCAGCATTGTTCCGACCGTTCGATTGACGTTTCGAACTGGAACTTCAAATTTCACATGCTCGGCTTTTTCCAGCGCTGCTTGGGCACGTTCTATCAAGGTGTTATCAAGTGCTTCCTGAAGACCATGATCTTGCTGGCTCGTATTGTGAAGCGGACCTTTGACGTTAGGCCTCGACAGCAACGGAGCAAGATCCAGACCGCTTGCTTTCCAATGATCAACGGCCCTCTTGGTTTCTAGCATCTCAATGCGACCTACGGCCTCTTCAATGGAACGCAAACCGAGTCGGGCCAAATATTCTCTTACTTCTTCAGCCACATATTGGAAAAAGGTTTCAACGAATTCAGGCTTTCCTGAGAATCGCTTCCGCAATTCAGGATTCTGTGTCGCCACTCCCACAGGACAGGTATCAAGATGGCAAACTCGCATCATTACGCAGCCTGAAACCACCAATGGAGCCGTCGCAAAACCGAATTCTTCGGCGCCAAGAAGAGCGGCGATGACAACGTCTCGCCCCGTCTTCAACTGTCCATCAGTTTGAACAACAATGCGATCGCGAAGTCCATTTAACAATAACGTCTGCTGAGTCTCAGCTAAGCCAAGCTCCCAGGGAGCGCCGGCATGCTTGAGCGAAGTTAGCGGTGAGGCACCAGTGCCACCATCGTGACCGGAAATCAATACGACATCAGCATGCGCTTTGCTCACACCTGCAGCCACGGTGCCGACTCCAACTTCGGCTACCAACTTAACGTGGATCCTTGCATTTTTGTTGGCGTTCTTTAGATCGTGGATCAACTGAGCCAAATCTTCGATCGAATAGATGTCGTGATGAGGCGGAGGGGAAATCAATCCAACTCCAGGAGTCGAATACCTAACCTTTGCAATCCATGGATACACCTTGTTGCCGGGAAGTTGACCGCCTTCTCCTGGCTTTGCCCCCTGCGCAATCTTTATCTGAATATCATCAGCGTTGACTAAGTACTCGCTCGTGACACCGAATCGTCCACTCGCCACTTGCTTAATTGCAGATCGCTTTGAGTCACCGTTGGGAAGCGGTATGAATCGAGATGGATCCTCTCCCCCTTCACCAGTGTTGGATTTTCCACCAATATGGTTCATGGCAACTGCCATCGTTTCATGTGCTTCTTGCGAGATGGAACCGTATGACATAGCCCCGGTTGAAAACCTCTTGAGGATTGATTCGACGGGTTCAACTTCCTCGATTGGAATCGGTGTGTTCACGTCAAACTTGAAGTCAAACAGTCCGCGGAGAGTCATAAGCGATTTGCTCTGCTCGTTAATACGGTCGCTGTACCGTTTGAACACGTCATAGCGCTTGTTGCGCGTTGAATGCTGGAGAGTGAAGACCGTTTCAGGATCAAACAAATGAGGCTCACCTTCGCGGCGCCATTGATATTCGCCTCCGATAGGAAGTCGCTTTGTTCCTGGGACTTCCCCTCCTGGCGGATAAGCAATGTGGTGGCGTGCGATAGCTTCTTCGGCAACAACGTCAAGGCCTATTCCGCCAAGACGTGATGTAGTACCAACAAAGAACTCGTCAACTAGTTCCTTTGAAAGTCCAATGGCCTCGAAGACTTGAGCGCCGGTGTAAGAGGCGATTGTGGAAATCCCCATCTTAGACATAACTTTCAAAACGCCTTTGCCGAGAGACTTAATTAAGTTTCGAACAGCCTTCTCTGGAGTGATCCCGGTGATCACACCCTGGTGGACCAAATCCTCCGCGCTCTCCATTGCAAGATAAGGATTGATCGCTGCGGCGCCATAACCAACTAAGACGGCGGCATGGTGAACTTCCCGAACATCTCCAGCCTCGACGATGAGTCCCACCTTCGTGCGCGTCTTTTCGCGAATCAAGTGATGATGCACGGCTGCAGTGAGCAATAAAGATGGAATAGGTGCGTTGTCGGCATCGCCATCTCGATCGGAGAGCACAATCAGCCTTGCGCCGTCGGCAATCGCCTTTGATACTTCTTCGCGAATTTCCTCTAGGCGTTCGCGAAGGGAATCGCCGTCGCCTGCAATCGGAAATAGGCCTCGGACAATATGAGCCGCAAATCCCGGGTGGTCGCCATCGGCATTGACGTGAATGATCTTTGCCAACTCATCGTTGTCAATAACTGGGAAATCCAATTGTATTTGTCGACAGGAAGCCGGCCCTGGATCCAACAAGTTGTGCTCTGGACCGATTGCACCGCTTAGCGAGGTGACAAGCTCTTCGCGAATTGCATCAAGCGGCGGATTTGTAACCTGTGCAAAAAGCTGTGAGAAATAATCAAATAGCAATCTTGGCTTGTTAGAAAGCGCAGCAATTGGAGAGTCGGTTCCCATCGACCCTAATGGCTCGGCGCCGTTTCGAGCCATGGGAGTAATAATCAGCCGTAGTTCTTCCTCGGTATAACCAAAGGCCCGTTGACGTCGAACAACCGAGGAGTGCGGGTACACGATGTGCTCGCGTGCAGGAAGATCTACCAACCTGACCATTCCGGCGTGAAGCCATTCACCATAAGGTGCGGAATCTGCAAGTTCGTCCTTGATTTCTTCGTCTTCAATTATGCGTCCAGCCTCGATATCAACTAAGAACATCTTGCCTGGTTGCAAACGACCCTTGCGAACAATTTGATCTGCTGGAATATCGAGCACGCCGACTTCGCTAGCCAGTACAACTAGCCCATCCTTGGTTACCCAATAGCGGGATGGTCGCAAGCCATTGCGATCAAGTACCGCACCGACTTGATGCCCATCTGTGAAGGTCACGCACGCCGGGCCATCCCAGGGTTCCATCAAAGATGCATGAAAGGCATAAAAGTCACGTCGATTATTCGGCATCGATGCGTGGTTCTCCCATGCTTCAGGAATCATCATCAAGATGGAATGAGGTAACGAACGTCCACCTAGGTAGAGCAATTCAAGGACCTCGTCCAATGAGGCCGAGTCGCTTCCATGCTCGTCAACAATTGGAAAAAGGCGAGATATATCTCCAGGGATTACATCGCTGGCAAGAAGTGCTTCGCGAGCGCGCATCCAGTTTCGGTTTCCCTTAACTGTATTAATCTCGCCGTTGTGAGCAATAAACCGATAAGGATGCGCCAATGGCCACGACGGAAATGTGTTCGTTGAAAACCGTGAGTGAACCAGTGCAAGTGGAGAAACGATCCGCTCATCGGAGAGTTCAGGAAAGAACTCCTCCAATTGACCGGTTGTGAGCATTCCTTTGTAGACAATGGTCTGCGACGAGAGCGAGGGAAAATAGACTGGCAATGAGTGTTCAACACGCTTGCGGAAGCAATAGGCCAGTCGATCGAGCTGCAGGCCGGATTCCCCGCCGAGCCCGCCGAGGAACAACTGCTCAAATTGCGGCATAACAGATATTGCGGTTTTGCCCAGAGTTGAGGGATCTGTCGGCAACTTTCTCCAGCCGAGAACCTGCAAGCCTTCTTCTTTCGCTATGGACGCGATCTGGTCACGTGGATCTTCTCCGTCGCTGATGAAAGCCACGCCTGCGGCGAATGCGCCTGCGGCAGGTAGATCAAAATCAACAACTTCGCGAAAGTATTGGTCAGGTATCCGGATGAGGATTCCTGCTCCATCTCCACTATCTGGCTCAGCTCCAGAAGCACCACGGTGCTCGAGATTTCGAAGCGCAGTTAGCGCCTGAACCACAATTTCGTGGGAGGCCTTCTTATTAAGAGTCGCAACTAAAGCGACACCGCAGGCGTCATGCTCGAAGGCAGGATCGTAGAGACCCTGCGCTGGAGGTGTGACGGCCATGTTCTCTGCTCCTGTTGTCCGATGTTGAGGGACGACAGTGGCCCTAAAGAAAAACCTTGAACATTCGTGATGACTGCTACTAAGTCGGCAATCCTAGCAACTCGATGTCAGCCCCGAAGACTATATGCCGTTGAGATGGACGAGGGAGCCGATTCCGGCGGTGATCGCCATGCCTAGGCACCCTCCGAGAACGACGCGAAGAGTGGGAGCAAAGATCGGCGAGCCCGAAGTTTTTGCGCTCACGATTCCCGCAATCATCAAGCCCACGACAGCAAATGCGACGATGCTCCACGCTTGCGCCCCAGCTGTAGGTGCAAATGCGCCAACAAAAGGAACAAAGCCGCCGATGAGGAAACTTGCCGCGGAGGCGAGGGATGCCTGGACAGGACGTGCCTTGGTGTGGGGATGCTGGCCGAGCTCATCTCGAAGGTGGGCAGCAAGAGGGTCCTTCTCGTGCATGGCAGTTGCCACTTGATGGGCTAATTCTGGAGTAAGTCCGCGATCGACATAAATATTGGTCAATTCCAGCAATTCGGATTCAGGATCGGCCGACAAGTGCGACATCTCCAAAAGTCGGTCTGATTCCTCGATGTCATTTTGCGACCTCACTGAAACATATTCACCTACGGCCATCGACATGGCACCTGCCACGATGCCGGCCAGGCCGACGGGAATCAAAGCTTTGTGACCGTTGGCGGCAGAAACGCCAATCATCAAAGATGATGTTGCAACTAATCCGTCGTTTGCGCCGAGGACGGCGGCTCGAAGCCATCCCGCCCTATGTGAGCGGTGCTGCATATTGCGCTTTTTAACTTCCTCTAGACCCATGCGGTGATCCTACCTCACCAGTCAGAATCACTTACTCCGCTTCTGCGGTGGCTTCGGCCACTACGCCAGAATAAAAATCCTGCCGATACCGCGACAAAAATGCTCATCCATTCATTCACTCGCAGACCGGCCAACGCATGTGCAGCGTCGATTCGCAGCGATTCAATAAAGAAACGACCGACGCAATATGCCCCGATATAGAAAAGGAAACCCTGACCCGGGCGAAATCTCTTCTCCAGTAACAAAAGGAGGGTTGCAACAAAGACACACCAAATTGCTTCATACAAGAACGTTGGATGAAAAGTTGGGTATGCCTCATAGCCTGACGGTCGCAATTCGACGGGAATTTCCAGTGCCCACGGCAACGAAGTTGGACGTCCGAATAATTCTCCATTAAACCAATTTCCGAACCTTCCGATCGCTTGAGCAAAAAGGAGTCCAGGTGCGAGCGCATCGGTGAACGCGCCAAATGAAAGCATCCCCTCGCGACCTCGACGACGCAGACGCTCATGTTGCCAGTAGGCAACCAATGTCCCGAGTGCGACCGCGCCCCAAATTCCCAGACCACCGTTCCATATCTTGAAGGCATCAAGTGGTCTTCCGTGGGCCCCAAAATAAGCGTCAGGCGATGTAATTAGGTGATACAACCTTCCGCCAATGATCCCCGCGGGCACTGCGGCGATTGCTACATCAGCTACGACATTTTGGCCGCCACCGGCTTTGCGATAGCGCTTGTCACCCAAATAAATCGCAATTGCAATTCCGGCGATTATGCAGAGCGCATAAAAGTGGATTTTAAATGGCCCGACGCTAAAAGATGAGACAGATGGCGTAGGGATTGATCTATGCATTGAGGATTACTTTTTGCCCTCAACAGCAGCAGCAAATCCAGCTGGATTGAAATACTGAGTTTTTCGATCCAATTCTTTGCCGTTCACGAACACAGTTGGCGTCGCGTTGATCTTCTTGTTCGTACCGTCGGTAGCGATATTAGTTACCCACTTGGAATAAGAATTATTGTTTACGCATTTCACGAACCTAGAGTCAGTCAATCCAACGGAAGAGCCCGCGGTTATTAAGGCCGCGTTCGACCAAACACCCGTATTTTCTGTGCCTTGAGTCAGATAGAGATAAGAATGGAATTGAAGGAATTTGTTCTCGTCTGCCGCGCATGCACCCGCATTGGCAGCTAAGACCGATTCAGGTCCAATGAATGAGAGCATGTGATAGACGACTTTCGCCTTCTTCTTGGCGATGAGTCCCTGAATATAGGAGCCGTTCGTCAACTCAAACGTCTTGCAGATTGGGCACTGGAAGTCTTCCCAAAGGTCAATCTGGGGCACTGCCTTTACAGCCGTGTTGAAAGCGATTCCGTAACCATCGGCCTTGGACACGCTGGACGGAGTGGATCCCCCGCTAATGGTTCTATTGCCCATAACAGAGAAAATGACTCCCACTGCTAGAACAAAAACGACCATTCCGATGACAATATTTCTTGTGATCTTGTCTCCGCCAGATTTCTTAGCCACGATCTATCCCACTTTCTAAAAATGACAATTCACGGGTTCTCTCATGCACGAAACGAGTTGAAGAATAGCGAACTATCGGCGCAGTCGCGAGATTTGGTGCGATTTCAACGACCCTCTCGCACACCCGCCACTAATTCTCTTGCTAGTGCGCCCAAAGCATCCAGCCCAGATCGTGGATCCTTTGCATCAAGCAATGCTTTGATAAAGGCCGAGCCAACAATCACGCCATCGGCGTAGCCAGCAACTTCTCGGGCTTGCGCTCTCGTGGAGACTCCAAGGCCCACGGCGACCGGCAAATCCGTTGTCTTCCTCACCCTTGCAACTAGATCGCGGCCGCCAGATGACAAATCCGTGCGAGCACCCGTGACTCCCATCAAACTGGCTGCGTAGACGAATCCTGAGCATTGCGAAGTTACTCGCGCCAATCGGTCATCGGTCGTACTTGGAGCAACCACAAAGATCCGATTAATTCCAGCGGCAAGCGTTGCCGAGTTCCAGGGATTGCACTCTTCAATAGTTAAGTCGGGTGTGATCACACCCGAACCACCATTGCGCGCCATTTCTTTCGCGAATCTCTCGACTCCAAATCTTTCGATTGGATTCCAATAGGTCATCACAACAGCAGGCAATCCAACTTCATGTGCAAAGTTCAAAGTCTCAAAGACTTCGGAAGCTCCTGTGCCAGCCTTTAAAGAAATGTCAGCAGCTTGTTGAATGGTCGGTCCGTCCATCACGGGATCGCTGTATGGAAATCCAATTTCTACAGCATCAACCCCGAACTCAGCCAGAGTGGATATCGCATCCTTGCAACCCTGCAGCGAAGGAAAACCTGCGGGAAGGTAGGCGATTAGCGCAGACCTATTTTCTTTGCGAGTCTTAACAAACATCTCTTCAAGTTGTGTCGACATCAGAGTTCAATCTTAAAATAATCAGCGGCGGTCTCTACATCTTTATCTCCGCGGCCCGAAAGGTTCACTAGCAGAACTGTCCCAGGACCGCGCTCTTTGCCGACTTGAATGGCACCAGCTAACGCATGCGCACTCTCGATAGCAGGGATTATTCCTTCGGACTTTGTCAGCAAAGCAAATGCCTCCATAGCTTGATCGTCATTGATCGCGCGATATTGCGCGCGGCCAATGTCATGGAGGTAAGCGTGTTCCGGTCCAACGCCGGGATAATCTAAACCTGCCGAAATGGAATGCGATTCAATCGTTTGGCCGTTCTCATCCTGCAGGACATAAGAGCGGGTGCCGTGCAAAACTCCTATTGAGCCACCTGTAATCGTCGCCGCGTGGCGTCCCGTTTCGATCCCTGCGCCTCCCGCCTCAAAACCTATGAGGTCAACTGTTGCGTCAGGAATAAATGCGTGAAATATTCCGATTGCATTTGAACCACCGCCGACGCATGCCAGAACCGCATCGGGCAAGCGACCAATGAGTTCGAGCACTTGGACACGGGCTTCCTCGCCAATGATCTTCTGAAAATCCCGAACCATAGTCGGGAATGGATGAGGACCTGCGACTGTACCTAGTAGGTAGTGGGTGGTATTTACGTTCGTGACCCAATCGCGCATCGCCTCATTGATGGCATCCTTCAAAGTCTTGGAGCCCGTCTTCACGGGCACCACTTCTGCTCCGAGCAGTTTCATTCGTGCAACATTGAGCGCTTGGCGCCTAGTGTCTTCTTCTCCCATGTAAACGACGCATTCAAGGCCAAAAAGTGCCGCAGCCGTTGCGGATGCCACGCCGTGTTGACCTGCGCCGGTCTCGGCAATGATGCGCTTTTTGCCCATCCTCTTGGTAAGCAGAGCCTGTCCAAGGACGTTATTGATCTTGTGGCTGCCGGTGTGGTTGAGATCTTCTCGCTTCAACAAAATTCGAGCCCCGCCCGCAAACTCCGAGAATCTCTTCGCTTCGGTGATGATGCTTGGTCGACCTGTATAAGTAAGGTGCAGATGCGCCAACTCCGCTTGAAATATCGGGTCGACGATCGCCGCTTGATGCGCGGCATCAAGCTGATCGAGGGCGCCGATCAGAGCTTCGGGCACAAACCGCCCACCGAAAGGACCAAAGTGGCCGATTGCCTCAATGTTGTTGTTAGCCATAATGGCGCAACCCTACCCTCGACCTAGTAACGCTCGCAGCGCAGTTCCGGGATCGCTACCGCGCACCAGGGCCTCTCCTACCAGCACGGCATCTGCACCATATTGGCGCGCATACATCACGTCTGACCGCGATAAAATTCCTGATTCGGCGACTTTAAGAATATGGTCGGGAATCTTCGGGAGAAGTTCTTCAAAGACACGACTGTCGACTTCCAGGGTTTTAAGGTTTCGAGAATTAACTCCGATAATTTCGGCGGATACATCCAATGCCTGTTCAAGTTCAAATTCAGTGTGTACCTCCACCAAAGCCTTCATTCCGAGTTCATGTGTGAGTGCGAGAAAGTCTTTCAATTCAACCTTTGAGAGGGCGGCAACGATCAGCAAGACAAGGTCGGCTCCATACGCCCGAGCCTCATGGAATTGGTATTCATCAACCATGAAATCTTTTCGCAGAATAGGAATCGAAATCGCTTTCCGCACGGCAACTAAATCCTCGAGAGAACCACCAAAGCGTCGCTTCTCCGTTAAAACGCTGACAACGGCTGCGCCATTTTCTTGATAGGTCCTTGCCAGAGCAGCGGGATCTGATATCTGGGCAAGATCACCTTTACTAGGCGAAGCCCTCTTCACTTCTGCAATCACCGCAATGTTGCTGTTACGAAGATCGGCCAGAGTGTCAATTGGTTTTGCCGAACTCGCAACTAGCTCGGCCATTCGATCAAGCGGGATGCGACGAGTCGCAAGGTCTTCGCGAACGCCAACAATGATTTCATCAAGGACGCTCATGACGTCGGCTTATCTTGAATTGAGGGGTCTATACCTTCGTCGAGAGCATTCCAAGGAGAAAGGTTTTTGGGGCGGCGCTCATACCTCGACGGAAGTTTGATGATGGCTCGAACGATGAAAAAAAATGCGATGAGCACCACCAATGTGATGGTGACAAACTTAGCCATTAGAGAGTCTTCAAAGCGTTTGCTGCTGCAATGGCGCCGAGAACCGCGGCAGCCTTGTTCATTGTCTCTTGATTTTCGGCCTCGGGATCCGAATCGGCCACGATTCCCCCGCCAGCCTGAACATATGCAGTGTTTTCGTGAATCACGGCGGTGCGAATTGCAATGCATGCATCGATGTTGCCTGTGAAATCGATGTACCCAATCGCTCCACCATAAATTCCACGACGGGTTGGTTCGAGGCTTTCGATAATTTCCATGGCACGCGGTTTTGGCGCCCCTGACAATGTCCCCGCAGGAAAAGTTGAGAACAGCGCGTCAATGGGCGTCGCGGAATCGGCCAGCACGCCCGTAACAGTGGACACGATATGCATCACGTGCGAAAAACGCTCGAGGTGCATAAATTCAACAACTTCTACGCTTCCTGCCTTACAAACCCTCCCCAAGTCATTGCGCCCCAAGTCGACCAACATCAGATGCTCTGCACGTTCTTTAGGGTCAGCCAGAAGTTCTTCGCCCAGTCTGAAATCTTCTTCGGGAGATACCGAACGATGACGAGTTCCAGCAATCGGGTGGATAAGCACATTTCCGTCAGTGACCTTAACCAATGCTTCGGGACTCGAACCAACTACATCAATACCATCAAGCAAACGAAGCAAGTACATATAAGGGCTCGGATTATGAAGTCGGAGCATTCGATAAACATCGAGAGCATCGGCTTTGCATTCCATCGAAAATTTCTGTGAAAGAACTATCTGAAAGGCCTCACCCGCAACAATTTCAGATTTGACCTTCTGGACGTCGGCGCGATATTTCTCCGCACTCGTGTTGCGACTATAGGCGGGGGCAGGGTGATTATCCATTTGCGCAAGGAAACCAGGAATAGCAGTCAACAAATCTTCCTGCATGCGATCAAGGCGGGTCTGTGCCGCAGTCCAGGCATCGTCAACATGCTCATCGCTTCCATCCCAATTGATGGCGTTGGCAATCAACGTAATCGTTCCGTCGCTGTGATCGACCACAGCGAGATCACTCGTGAGCATGAACGTTAGATCTGGAACCGGAAGATCTTTCACACTCGAATTCGGCAATTTCTCAAGAGCTCGCACGCAGTCGTAACCCATGTATCCCACCAGCCCACCCGTAAGCGGAGGCAGTCCCGCAATCTTCGGCGAACGAAGGTGGGCAGAAGCAATTCTCAAAGCATCAAGCGGCGGCATGCCCATGGGTGCACCCGCAGGCGGATTGCCCTCCCAAACGGCCAAGCCATCCTTTTCCGTAAGTGTGGCTTCGCTGCTCACTCCGATGAACGAATAGCGCGACCAGACTCCCCCGTGTTCGGCGGATTCGAGAAGGAAAGTTCCTGGGGCGTTCTTTGCTAGTTTGCGATAGACGCCAAGTGGAGTCTCGCTATCTGCCAAAAGTTTGCGCGAGACTGGAATGACATTGAACTCTTTCGCGTATTCTCGAAATTCCTCGATCTTCATGCAGAAGTCACTTCAATTTTATTATGGAAACATGAGGTATCGCCGGTATGGCATGCCCCTCCAACTTGGTTGACTTTCAACAAGATCGCGTCACCATCACAATCCAGTGCAATAGATTGCACGCTCTGAGTGTGGCCTGAGGTTGCACCCTTAACCCAGAGTTCCTTGCGGCTCCGGCTCCAGTAAGTGGCACGCCCCGTTGCGATCGTCGCGGCCAGTGCCTCTCGATTCATCCAAGCCAGCATCAAGACCTCACCGCTTTCGTTGTCTTGGGCGATTGCGGCCACTAGATCGGTCGGACTCTTCAAAAGGCTCTCAACCTCAGCGGGAAGTTCATAGGCCTCTGGCATGGGCACATTCTGCCCTATTGATTACTGACCCCGCGAATGGAATAACCCGCCTGACTCAAATAGCGCTTTACCTCCTCAATTCTGTGAACTCCAAAATGGAAGACGCTTGCCGCGAGAAGCGCATCTGCGCCAGCATCCAGGGCCCTCGCAAAATCTTCGAGATCTCCCGCACCGCCGCTAGCAATGAGAGGGACAGGTGTTATAGGGCGGACCGCTTCAATCATTTCGATGTCATAACCTTGACGCGTTCCGTCTGCATCCATGGAATTTAAAAGTATTTCGCCTACTCCGAGATTGCATGCACTCTCAATCCAGCCAAGGGCATCGATGCCAGTTCCCTTGCGCCCGCCATGAGTTGTTACCTCAAATCCGGATACGGTCTTCGCGCGACGAGCATCTACGGACAGAACTAAAACCTGCGAACCGAACACGTCAGCTATTTCGGAAATCAATTCTGGTCGAGCGATGGCTGCGGTATTGATGGAAATCTTATCTGCTCCAGCCCGCAGTAATTGATTCACATCGGCGACGGAGCGTATACCTCCACCAACCGTGAGTGGGATGAAGACTTGATCCGCTGTTTTTCGCACTATGTCCAAAGTGGTTTCGCGATCGGAACTGCTTGCTGAAATATCAAGAAACGTAAGTTCGTCAGCACCTTCTTTTTCATACAAGGCTGCCATCTCTACTGGATCGCCGGCATCTACCAAATTAGTGAAGTTCACGCCCTTAACAACTCGCCCATCGGTTACATCAAGGCAAGGAATGATCCTGATAGAAAGGCTCACCCTCGTGTTCTCGCAAGCGCCTCTGAAAATGTGAATGCACCCGCGTACAACGCCTTTCCAACAATCGCACCTTCGACGCCTTGGCTCCGCAGAGCCATCAACGCCTCAATATCTGCAAGCGATGAGATTCCCCCACTTGCAACAATTGGTCGATCGGTGGCAGCGCAGACAGATTGGAGTAGATCCAAGTTTGGTCCGGTCAGAGTTCCGTCACGTTGAACATCAGTCACTACATAGCGCGCACACCCATCGCGATCTAGGCGTTCGAGGGTCTCGTAGAGATCGCCACCCTCTTTTGTCCATCCACGTGCAGCCAGGGTGCGACCTCGAACATCAAGCCCAACAGCAATTCTGTCGCCGAATTGCGACACGACCTTTGACGTCCAATCAGGGTTCTCCATCGCCGCCGTTCCAAGATTGATACGAGTGCACCCTGTGGCCAGAGCCCGCGCAAGAGATTCATCATCGCGGATGCCTCCGGACAGTTCGACCTTGATATCAAGTTGGCCGACCACACGCGCCAAAAGTTCGGAGTTGTTTCCGAGTCCAAAAGCGGCATCGAGATCTACTAAATGCAACCACTCGGCACCATCACGTTGAAATTCGAGGGCGACTTCGAGTGGATCTCCGTAAACCGTCTCGCGTGCCAATTCACCTTGGACCAGTCTGACTGCCTGTCCGTCCTTCACATCGACGGCAGGAAGTAGTTCCAGGTATTGCGAATTCATAAGGTCCCGGTCCAATTTCTAATCAATGTCAACCCAACTGATCCCGATTTCTCGGGGTGAAATTGAGTGGCGCTCATGGCTCCGTCTTCTACGGCAGATACAAATCGCTCCCCGTGCTCGGTCCAACTCACCTGCTGGCCGACGGCTTCCTTGGCAGCGTAGGAGTGAACGAAATAAAAAGACTCACTCTCGATTCCTCTAAAAAGCGTCGAATCCTTCGGTGCAACTACGGTGTTCCAACCCATGTGGGGAAGAATGGGGGCCTTTAGTTTGCTCACGGTTCCGTTCCAAACGCCGACTCCCTCGGTACTTGGATCATTGTCATCAGAATGCTCCAAGCCGTGGCTAAAAAGAATTTGCATACCGATGCATATACCCAGCGTCGGACGCTCTTTGGAGAACCTCTCGCGAATGATCTCGTCGCCACCAATTGCAAGAAGTCCGTTCATGCATGATCGAAAAGCTCCAACTCCAGGGACTACTAGCCCATCTGCTTCGAGCGCTGTCTTTCTGTCAGAAGTTACGACAACTTCTGCTCCTGTCGTTTCAAAGGCACGTTGGGCTGACCGTAAATTCCCGGACCCGTAATCAAGAATTGCGATCAAAGAGTGCCCTTAGTGGATGGCACTCCAGACACTCGGGAATCAAGAGCGACGGCATCACGCAATGCTCGAGCAACCGCCTTGAATTGTGCTTCGAAAACGTGATGAGCATTTCGGCCCTCGAGTACGCGAATGTGGAGGGCGATGTGTGCTTCTGCAACGATGGATTCCCAAATATGTTTGCCCAACGTGGTATCGAACGTTCCGATCAATTCAACAATTTCAGGTTGGCGGTGCACGAGGTAGGGCCTGCCGGAAAGATCAACAGCGGCCTGAACTAGAACCTCGTCCAAAGGAACCATCGCATCACCAAAGCGACGAATGCCTGCCTTTTCGCCCAATGCCTCCTTCAATGCTTGTCCAAATGCCAAGGAAGTGTCTTCGACCGTGTGATGTGAATCTACGTGGACATCTCCCTGAGACTTAACTCTTAGATTAAATCCGGAGTGCTTGCCGAGTTGACCGAGCATGTGGTCAAAGAAAGGCACGCCCGTGGAAATATCGATGGTGCCGTGGCCGTCGAGGTTGAGCTCCACAAGGACATGGGACTCTTTTGTTTCTCTTTCCACATGAGCAGTTCTCATATTTTTCCTCCCGATGGTTTGCACAACGAATTGGCCAAGGCTTGAACAAATCTTTGATTTTCGGCCGCGCTGCCGATCGTTACCCTGAGATACCCAGATAATCCCACATCTCTGACCAAGACGCCTTGATCTAGGAGTGACTGCCATATCTGCTGTGACGACGGGACGGTGAAGAGCAGAAAATTCGCGCTACTAGGGATTACCGTCGCCCCGAGTTGCTGCAATTGAAGGGCTAGGCGATCGCGATCGGCCACGAGGGTCTCCACCTTCGCCAGAAGTTCCCCCTGATGCTCCAGGGCCACCAACGCGATTGCCTGAGTGACGGCGCCCAGGTGATAAGGAAGTCGGACAAGTTGAAGGGCACTAATTACTTCCTTATTCGCCGCAAGGTATCCAACTCTTGCCCCGGCAAAAGCAAAGGCCTTGCTCATCGTGCGAACGACCACCAAGTTCGGCATTGTGGTGCCTAGCAAAGTGATCGCGGAAGGCTCTATTGAAAATTCGGCGTATGCCTCGTCGACCACTAAGAGTCCGCCAACTTCAGCGCTGACTTTGGCCAGATCTTCAACATCACTTAAGGACACGGATGTTCCCGTGGGGTTGTTGGGCGTAGTCACGAAGATCAATTTGGGCTTGATTTGCCTGACCTGCGCAGTCGCTAAGGCGACATCGAGTGAGAAATCAGAATTGCGTTCTCCATTGGTCCAAGACGTCCGAGTGACTTGGGCAATGAGCGGGTGCATCGAATATGAGGGGGTGAATCCCAGCGCTCCTTCTCCCCCGAAGGCAAGAAAGAGGGATTGGATTACCTCATTACTGCCGTTTGCCACCCATATATTTTCATAGGACAAGGTGGTGCCAGAACGGTTATTAAGAAAAGTTGCGAGTTCTCTGCGAAGCTCAACGACGTCCCGATCGGGATATCGATTGAGAGTCCCTGCCACTTCATCGACTCGTTTGGAAATTGCGGATACTAATTTGGCCGATGGCGGATACGGGTTCTCATTTGTGTTGAGTTGCGCAAGAGACGGAATTTGTGGAGCACCGTACGGTGAGAGATTTCGTAGATCGGATCTCAACGGCAACCATTGCGGCCAATTGTGTTGGCTCACAACTTCTCCGACCGAGCGATCATCGCTTCACCGTGCGCTGGCAAGTCTTCTGAACTGGCAAGGGTTACGACGGTAGGAGTGATGTCGTTAAAGGCAGATTCGCCGTACTCAATGAAATGCAGTCCACGCAAGAAAGTCTGCACTGAAAGACCGCTTGAGTGGCACGCACATCCTCCGGTAGGCAAGACGTGATTTGAGCCAGCGGAGTAATCTCCTAAAGACACCGGAGAAAAACGACCAATAAATACGGCACCTGCATTGCGAATGAGCAAGGCATCATCTTGGGCATTCGCAGTTTGGATTTCCAAATGCTCGGCGGCATAAGCGTTCACTACGTCGATTCCTTGTTTGATCGAATCGACAAGAACAATGGCCGATTGAACGCCCGAAAGAGACTCTTTAATTCGTTTTGAGTGCTTCGTCTTTGGCACACGAATACGAAGTTCATTTTCCACGGCCTCTGCAAGATCCATTGAATCAGTAACAAGAACCGCCGCCGCCATAACGTCGTGCTCGGCTTGGCTCATCAAATCGGCGGCAACATCCGAAGCGTGGGCGCTTCTATCTGCAAGGATCGCAATTTCGGTAGGTCCTGCCTCCGAGTCGATCCCGATGGTTCCTCGAAGTGCGCGCTTTGCTGCCGCAACATAGATATTGCCAGGGCCTGTGACCATATCCACTCGCTCGCAAACACCCTCCATGCCGTAAGCGAAGAGTGCGATTGCCTGGGCTCCGCCAACTGCGTAGACCTCATCCACTCCCAAGAGAGCGCACGTGGCGAGGATCGTGGGGTGCGGCCAGCCACCAAAGTCCTTTTGCGGCGGTGATGCGATGGCGATGCTTCCCACTTCGGCAATCTGGGCTGGAATTACATTCATCATCACACTGCTTGGGTATACCGCTCGCCCGCCTGGCACGTAGAGTCCCACTCGATCAACTGGGATCCAACGTTGGGTCACCGTGCCGCCATCGACTACTTCCGTGAATGTTTCTTCGCGACGCTGACTTTCGTGAACCTGCTGGACCCTAGCAATTGAAAGTTCGAGGGCTGTTCGAATTTCTGGATCTAAATCTTCAAGGGCCTTTTCAATGTGCACCTTGGGGACCCGGATGGACGCAGGTCGAATTCCATCAAATTCTTGAGCCAGATCCAGCAATACTTCTTCATTCCCATCGGCAACCCGCGCAAGTATTGGCGCGACCAGGCTCATTGCCTCGGCCACGTTCAGAGCGGCACGCGGGAGTTCACTTCTGTAATCGGCCTTTGAAAGCGCGCGACCGCGGAAATCAACGGTACGGATCATCCCCTGCGCTCACTCTCTGCTCTCTAGTGGTCTCATGCGGCTACATGAATCAAGGCCAAGTCTAGAGGCACGGCTCTCGGGCTCGGACCTAGATTTTCGTCCGTGCCTTTCTAAGAGAAGTGCGCGATCAGACCAAGCAATTGGGTCCGAGTATCGCCTTGAGGTCGGCGCTCAGGCTCGGAGATGCTGTGACTCTTGGCTCGAGCTTGAGAACCGTACTTTTGCCGTGATCATCTAATTGAAGGTGAACATCTCGCGTACCGGGATGTGTGCGCAGAATTTCTTTAAGCCGATCCACAATTGGCGGAGTGCATTGCACGATCGGCATCTTGATCACGAAAGGCCCGACTGCGCCCGGTGACACTTCAGGGAAATTCATTTCTAATGCCGTGAATCGAACTTGATCATCGCGACGATCAACCCGCCCGCGAACAACTACCACTCGGTCTTCAGTAAGCGTCAGCGCATACTGAGTGTACGTATTTGAGAAGAAGAGTGCCTCAATAGAGCCTTCGAGGTCTTCGATAGTGACAATGGCCCATGAAGCGCCTTGTCTCGTAACTTTTCTTTGAATCCCGGTTACGAGTCCACCGATAGTCACGGTCCGCTCCTGCGTCGAAACATCGTCTAGAAGTTGACTGATCGTCTGGTCAGTTGCCGAACGCAAGATGTGCTCAATTCCTAGAAGGGGATGATCGGACACGTAGAGGCCGAGCATTTCCCGTTCATAACTCAACAGTTGGGATTTCTCCCATTCCCCTGCTGGAATGTCCAGGTCGATGCCTGAAACGTTCTCAACCGGCTCGCCACCAAAGAGATCGAACTGCCCGATCGCCTCGGCCCGCTTAGTCTCAATAATCGAATCGATAGCTTCCAGATGCACACTCATCAATCCGCGTCGCGATACGCCAAATGAATCAAATGCACCGGCCTTGATCAGAGATTCAATGGTCTTCTTGTTGCAAACCTGCGCATCCACCTTCGCCAAGAAATCTCCAAAGGATGTAAATCGACCTTTCGACTCGCGAGCTCGTTTAATGGACGCCACGACCCCCTCGCCGACATTACGGATTGCTGCCAAGCCGAACCTGATATCGACGCCGCGCGGCGTGTATTCCGAATTCGACCCGTTGACATCTGGAGGCAGGACTTGAATGCCCATACGACGGCACTCGCTCAAATAGAGCGCCGACTTGTCTTTATCATCTCGAACACTGGTGAGGAGCGCAGCCATGTATTCGGTTGGATAATTCGCTTTCAAATAAGCGGTCCAGTATGAAACCATTCCGTAACCCGCACTGTGAGCACGGTTAAATGCATAGTCAGAAAACGGAATCAACGTCTGCCAAAGTTTTTCGATGGCGGCGGCGCTGAAGCCATTCGCCTTCATTCCTTCCTGAAAGAAGACGTACTCCTTATCTAGGATCTTGCGATCCTTCTTTCCCATCGCCTTTCGGAGTAGATCCGCACGACCCAAAGAGAAGCCCGCCACTTTCTGGGCGATGGCCATTACCTGCTCTTGATACACGATGAGGCCGTACGTATCGCCAAGAATTTCCTGTAGCGGCACAGAAAGTTCAGGATGAATCGGCTCGACGACTTTTCGACCATTCTTTCGATCTGCGTAGTTATTATGAGCGTTTTCACCCATCGGGCCTGGACGGTACAAGGCGATGACTGCGCAGATGTCGGCAAAAGAGTCTGGTGCCATGGAGCGAAGCAGTGCTCTCATTGGTCCACCATCGAGCTGGAAGACGCCAAGTGTGTCACCGCGGGCAAGTAATTCGAATGTGTGTGGATCATCCAAAGACAATGACTCGAGAACAACAGTCTCGTTTTTGTTTGCGCGGATGTTGAGCAAACAGTCATCCAATACGGACAAGTTGCGAAGTCCAAGGAAATCCATCTTGAGCAATCCAGTTGCTTCGCAGGCGACCATATCGAACTGCGTGATAATTGCTCCATCGGCTTCGCGGCGATGAATTGGAATCACATCCAACAACGGTTCGCGCGAAAGGATGACTCCCGCCGCATGAACTCCCCACTGGCGCTTGAGACCCTCAAGACCTAGGGCGGTGTCAACTACGCGTTTCGAATCTGGATCAGACTCATAAAGGGCTCGAAATTCGCCAGCTTCGACATAGCGATCGTTCCTAGAATCGAAAACGCCGGCAAGGGAAATGTCTTTGCCCATGATTGAAGGAGGAAGCGCCTTGGTGAGCCTGTCGCCAATCGCATACGGATATCCAAGAACCCGACTGGAATCCTTTATCGCTTGTTTGGATTTGATGGTGCCGTACGTGATGATCTGCGCGACCCGGTCCTCGCCGTACTTTTGGGTCGCATAGCGAATCATCTCGCCACGCCGGCGTTCGTCGAAGTCCAGATCGATATCAGGCATCGAAATTCTTTCAGGGTTCAGAAAGCGCTCAAACAAAAGTCCGTGTTCGATCGGATCCAGTGCTGTGATGCCCAGTGCATATGAAACAAGAGAGCCCGCAGCAGAGCCACGTCCTGGGCCGACTCGAATCCCCTCCTGATTTGCATGGCTTACCAAGTCAGCGACGACAAGGAAGTAGCCAGGAAATCCCATCTTGATCATGACACCGAGCTCGTATTGGAGGCGATCCATATGGGCACTCGGTATTGAGCCTCCCATCTTCTGAGTCAGTCCATCGATAGTCTCTTTGCGAAGCCAAGAATCTTCGGTCTCGCCCTCAGGGACTTCAAACTTCGGGAGCAGGTTCTCCCCTTCTCGCAAAGTCACGTTGCATCGTTCGGCGACCAACAAGGTGTTGTCGCAACTCTCTGGAATATCCTTGAAAAGTTCACGCATCTGTTCCGCTGTCTTCAGGTAAAACTCATCGTTTTCAAATTTGAATCGTTTTGGGTCAGCTATTGTCGAACCAGATTGAACGCAGAGCAATACTTCGTGGGCTGCCGCGTCCTCCTTCCGCGTGTAATGCAGATCATTGGTTGCAAGCAGTGGCAGACCCAAGTCCTTGCCCAATTTTAAGAGATCTTCCATTACGCGAGTCTCAACGTTTATGTTGTGATCCATCACCTCAAGATAGAAATTTTCAGAACCGAAAATATCGCGCAACTCTGCGGCCGCTCGCGCCGCTTCTTTATATGCACCCATGCGCAGACGTGTTTGGATTTCTCCGCCGGCACAGCCTGTAGTCGCGATCAATCCTTCGCTGTACTTGGCGAGAAGTTCGCGGTCCATTCGAGGCTTGTAGTAATACCCTTCGAGGGATGCCAGAGAGGAGAGGCGGAATAAATTGCCTAGGCCAACATTATTCTCGGCGAGAATCGTCATGTGGGTATACGCGCCACCACCTGACACATCGTCTTCTCCGCCTTCGGCCCATTTAACCCGGCGCTTATCAAATCGAGATTCCGGTGCGACGTAGGCTTCAATGCCGATAATCGGCTTAACGCCGACCTTCTTTGCCTGCTTATAAAAATCAAATGCGCCAAAAACATTCCCATGATCCGTCATGGCGATTGCCGGCATTTTCTGATTTGCGACTTCGCCGACTAGGTCTACGACCCTTGCGGCGCCATCGAGCATTGAATACTCGGTGTGCACGTGGAGATGAACAAATGAGGTCACGATTGGTGAGACTAGTCCTTAAGGGAGCACGGACGAGTCAAGCAACGCGAGGGCTCGAACTAAATCCGCCGGATAGGGAGCCTTGAAATCCATCTGGGCGTTAGTAAGCGGATGTCGAAAGCGCAGTTCCAAAGCATGTAGCCAGGGTCGAGACATCTCCAGACGTGCCGCTAAAGTCGGATCAGCGCCGTAGGTGAGATCTCCCACTAGGGGGTGACGCAGAGCTGAGAAATGAACTCTGATTTGATGAGTTCGGCCAGTCTCGAGTTCAACCTTAACTAATGAGACCGCTCGGTAAAATTCGATAACTTCGTAGTGCGTGATGCTTGATTTGCCGTCGGCGACAACAGCGAACCGGTAGTCCTCTTTTGGATGTCGATCGATGGGAGCGTCGATAGTTCCTGTCGATGGATCCATGTGTCCTTGGACAAGAGCGTTATATATCTTCTCAACTTCTCGATTCTTAAACGCATGCTTCATAAATGAATATGCCTGGTCGGTCTTTGCGACAACCATTAAGCCACTGGTTCCAACATCGAGGCGGTGAACAATGCCTGCACGCTCGGCCGCCCCACTTGTAGCCACGGAATAGCCTGCCGCGGTTAATGCACCAACAACGGTCGGCCCTGTCCAACCAGGACTTGGATGGGCAGCACAACCGACAGGTTTATTGATCACGACTATGGAATCGTCGTCATACACGACTTCAAGACCCTCGATCGGAGTCAACGGAATCGGCTCGCCAATACTCATATCTGGCAAAAGAATCTCGACAACCTGGCCCGCTATAACTCGCTCAGACTTAGCCACAGCATGGCCATTCGAGGTGATCTCTCCCGCCTCGATCAAGCGAGTAATCGTGGTCCGGGAAAGCCCGAGCATTCGTGTCAGTGCGCTATCGACACGTTCGCCATCTATCCCCTCAGGAATTTCAAGAGTTCGGAACTCACGAGCCATTTTGGTCTCCCTTTTGGTCGTGCTTTTCATCATCCGAATGCTTTTTCGTGATGGGCGAGACATTCCGTATCGAAAGATAACTCGCAACTACAGCAGCTACAACTATCGAAGAATCGGCAAGATTGAATACAGGCCAGTGCGGCAGATGGATCCAATCGATCACTTCACCCTTGAAAACGCCCGTTCCATCATTCGCACGAAATATACGGTCGCTCAAATTTCCAAGCGTGCCCCCTAGGACTAGTCCCAGAACCAATCCCCATCGCTTTGATGTTACACGCGGACTCCAGTACCCGATCGCCAAAATGACTACGATAGAGAAGATCGTCAGAAGAATAGTTCCACGAGTGGCAAAACTGAAAGCCGCTCCAGAATTTTTTGCAAAAGTTAGTTGAAGAAAATTACCGAAGATTTTTCGTGGGCTCTGACCATCAAGATAATTGAGGGCCCAATTCTTCGTTGCAAAGTCAAACGCCCAAATTAGCGCCGCGACTAGCAGGACGCTTCCCCATATTGGATACTTTCGGCGCAACGTCAGCGCCGTTCTTCCTTCTGTTTGCAGAGCATGCACAAAGTGGCACGTGGGAAAACTTGTAGTCGAGCCTTACCAATTGAATTGCCGCACTCTTCGCAACGACCGTAGGTCTTGTCGTCGATACGCTCAATGGCTCGTTCAGTCTGCAACACCATGTCGCGTGCATTGATTACAAGAGACATTTCATGTTCGCGCTCAAATGTTTTCGTGCCGGCGTCAGCTTGATCATCGCCTGCACCTTCACCTGATTCACGAATGAGGGCGTCCATCTCAACTTCGACCGCGGCCAATTCTGAAGAGAGACGCACAAGTTCCTTGGCAAGGGCGCCCCTAACGACCTTGAGTTCGGCAGCAGTCCACGGAGCCTCGTTGTCTGCAACTACAACCGGTGTCGGAGCCGCCTTAAGGGGCTTCAATGGTGCGCTCTTTCGACCATTCTTTGTTGGTCGCGGTGGTGGTGGCATGACCAAACGTCGTTCTTCAACCACAACAGGAGCAGCAGCAATGGGTGCAACCACAGTGGCAGGAGCTGCAACGCTCTTTGCAGGGAATGGTCGCCCGGGAGCCTTCTTGATGGCCTTGGATGGTGCGGTCTTGGCTGGAGCGGCTTTCTTGGCAACGGCCTTCTTCGCAGGTGCTTTTTTGGCCGGAGCCTTTTTTGCTGGTGCTTTTTTGACAGGAGCCTTCTTGGCTGCTGGTTTGCTTTCGGGAGTCTTTTTCTTCAATGCCACGGCGCGCACCTTATGCTGATTTCGGACAAAACGCCACTCTACGCGCAATGTAATACACTAAAACCTTCGCGAAAGGGCAGCGACGAGGCAATCACCTCAGAGCCTGTCGGAAGAGACGCAGGGCAAAAACTGCGAGGTAGAACCGATGCGCGTCATGAACGATAGATAAGAGGTGCGCTCTGTATTTAGGGAGCGCGCAAGGCGGGTGGTACCGCGAGCTCGTAGTTCGAGCGCGTCCCTCCAATTGACGTCGCCATAGGTGGTGAAGGAAAGCGGAGAGATGAATGAGTGAGTACCGAGAACTATCGGCACACATAGATCTGCCCAAAATGGAACACTCCATCCTCGATTTCTGGAAAAACAACTCCATATTTCACAAAAGCCTTGAAGCGCGAAAAGGTAATGAAGCATGGACTTTCTATGAGGGCCCTCCAACGGCAAACGGCGCGCCGGGAACACACCACATCGAAGCAAGAGTCTTCAAGGATGTCTTTCCGCGCTACCAAACCATGAAGGGCAAGTACGTCTTTCGCAAAGCCGGCTGGGACTGCCATGGCCTGCCTGTAGAAATTGCCATTGAAAAAGAGCTCGGATTTACCGGCAAGGGCGACATTGAAAAATATGGCATCGCCGAATTCAATGACAAGTGTCGCGAATCGGTTCAACGCCACGTTGGCGAATTCACGAACATGACCAATCGAATGGGGTTCTGGGTTGATTTTGACCAGGCCTATTGGACAATGTCGCCCGAGTATGTCGAGAGCGTTTGGTGGAGCCTCAAAGAAGTGTGGAATAAAGGGCTTCTCGTCCAAGACCATCGTGTTGCCCCGTACTGCCCCCGTTGTGGCACCGGGTTATCCGACCATGAGCTTGCACTCGGTTATGAAACAGTAACCGACCCTTCAGTCTATGTTCGCTTCCCCATCACTTCGGGTCCTTTGGAAAAGATGAACGCCTCATTGTTAGTCTGGACGACTACGCCGTGGACACTTGTTTCTAACACTGCGATCGCCGTGCATCCCGATGTCACCTACCTAGCAGTAGAGGAATCCATAGATGGCAAAACAGAAGTCCTTGTCATTGCAGAGAAACTAGTTGGTTTTCTAAAAGGCGACGTGAAAGTGCTTCTACATATTCATGGAAAGGACCTTGAACGCACAACTTATCGACGCCCCTTTGATTACGTGGAAATTCCAGATTCCCATTTCGTTGTGCTTGCCGATTATGTAACGACCGAGGATGGAACGGGTTTAGTCCATCAGTCCCCCGCCTTCGGCGCCGACGATCTCCAAGTCTGCCGAAATTATGGCTTGCCAGTCGTCAACCCAATTGCCAGCGATGGAACATTCTTTCCAGAAGTCGAACTAATCGGTGGCATGTTCTTCAAAGATGCAGACAAGCTCTTAGTAAAGGAGCTGAAGAAGAGCGGTGCGCTTTATAAACACGAGCCGTATGAGCACCAGTATCCACACTGCTGGCGATGCCACACAGCATTGATCTACTACGCCCAACTCTCGTGGTACATCCGCACGACATCGATCAAGTCAGAATTGCTGCGAGAAAACGCCAAAACCGACTGGCATCCAGAAACTATAAAGACCGGTCGATACGGCGATTGGCTAACAAACAACATCGACTGGGCCCTATCGAGAAACCGTTATTGGGGAACACCTCTGCCCATCTGGCGCTGCGAAGGCGGTCATATGGTCTGCGTAGGATCGCTCAAGGAATTGAGCGCTCTCTTTGGGGCGGATTTAAGTGCTATGGACCCACACCGTCCCTTCGTTGATGACATCACATGGCCTTGCTCTGAGTGTGACTCAGAGATGGTTCGCGTCAAGGAAGTCATCGACGGTTGGTATGACTCCGGCTCAATGCCCTTTGCTCAATGGGGCTACCCGCACAAAGAAGGGTCAAAGGAAAAATTCGAGGCGGCCTACCCCGCTGATTTCATTTGCGAAGCGATCGATCAAACTCGTGGCTGGTTTTACACGCTGATGGCGATTGGAACTTTGGTATTTGATGAGAGTTCATACAAGACGGTGCTGTGTTTGGGCCACATCGTTGACAAAGACGGCCGCAAAATGAGCAAGCACATCGGCAACATATTGGAGCCGATGCCGCTGATGGATCAACACGGCGCCGATGCTGTTCGTTGGTACATGTTCGCTGCAGGTTCGCCTTGGACGGCCCGCAGAGTCGGGCACGATGCCATCAGCGACGTCGTTAGAAAGACACTCCTTACATACTGGAACACAGTTTCTTTCTTAGCTCTCTATGCGAAGGCCTCGAATTTCAATCCAACGCATCCGCCAAAGATGGAAGATCGTCCGGCAATGGATCGTTGGATTTATTCAGATCTGCAGGCCCTCATTATCGAGGTTGATGATGCATTAGCCACCTTCGACTCTCAACGAGCAGGTAAGGCTCTGGCGACTTTCATCGATGATTTATCAAATTGGTACGTGCGTCGGTCACGACGACGTTTCTGGGAAGGTGACAGCAGCGCTTTGTCAACTCTCCATGAATGCCTTCACACCCTCACCCTTCTTCTTGCGCCGATAATTCCCTTTGTGACTGAAAATGTTTGGCAAGAACTTCTCCGCCCCGTTGAATCAGGACTACCAGAGTCCGTGCATTTGGCAGATTTTCCGAAAGCACATGTCAGATACATTGATTCTCAACTCTCTGACCATGTCGCACAAACCCGCCGGATAGTCGAGCTCGGTCGCGCAGCGCGGGCAGAATCTTCGGTCAAGATCCGACAGCCACTTGGGCGGGCATTAATCGCCGCGCCTGGCTGGAATGAGCTCCCCTCAGAAATGAAGGAGCAGATCGCGGAAGAACTCAACGTGTTGCAATTGGAAGATATTGCGGCGGCCCATGGCGACCTCGTCGACGTCACGGTTAAGGCCAATTTCAGGTCATTAGGCGGCAAGTACGGTTCGAATGTCCAGGAAATCGCGACTGCAATTGCCGCTTTACCTGCTGCAGACTTCGTTCGAGAAATTAGGGCAAACGGGTCTCACGTGCTCACGAGCGAAAAGGGCGAATGGCAGGTGTTGGCCGAAGATCTTGTAATCACTGAAGTACCAAAGAGTGGGTGGACAGTGGCAAGTCATGCTGGCGAAAGCGTTGCACTCGATCTGACGCTCACGCCAGAACTCGTAGCTGCCGGTCAAGTAAGAGAGGTAATCCGCTTTCTTCAAGAAATGCGTAAAACCGAAGGATTCGACATTAGCGATCGAATCAATGTCGAGTTCAATGCGAACGCCGACATCGTGCCTGCAGTTGTTAACGCTATGGAACATATTCAAAACGAAGTCTTGGCGCTGCAAATGTCACATAGTCCCGGGATTGAATTGGGTAGTAATGAAATGGGCCTAAGCGCGAAGTTGCGCAGGGCATAATAAAACTAGATGTTTCGCACCAGTGGTATGAGCAATTGAATTGCGAAGAACAACACCAGAAATGAAAGGTCCAAACTAACCGCACCAATGCGAAGAGGCGGGATAAACCGGCGCACGAAAGCGGTTGGCTTATCCGTTATTGCGTAAATAGTCTCAGCTATAAAGAGCATGATTCCTCGCGGTCGCCATGATCTCGAAAAGAGGCGAACGTAATCCAGCACGAGACGACCCAATAGAGCTAATAAGAATAATTGAAGGAGAAGAACTAGATATGAGCCAATTTGGAGCATAACTAGCTCTGATTAAAAAAGCTTGCCTCAGCAGCCGCAGTCTTATCCTCACTGCTTACTCGCACGTTGGCGGGTGAGAGCAAGAAAACTTTTGAAGTAACTCGTTCGATTGTGCCGTGGAGACCGAAAACCAAACCACTCGAAAAATCCACGAGGCGCTTTCGCTCGGATTCATCCATGTCGGACAAATTAATGATTACGGGATTTCCCTCACGATATTGCTCGCCGATGGTACGGGCCTCGTTGTAGAAACGTGGATGAAGGGTCACGATTCGATCGAGTACCGGCAAATCCAATTGCAATGGAGCAGGCTTCGAAGTTACGGGTGCAATCGCCAAAGTCGCTGGGCGTACCACGGATTTGTTTCGCTGGTCATGAGTTTTTGGTTGAGCAAAAACCAAGTCGGTTACTTCTTCAGAACCCAACTCAGGATCATCCATGAGTCCGAGATAATTCGCCATTTTTCGCAATGCATTAGCCATAGGTAAAAGGTTACCCAAGGTGGGTGCGGGAACCGAGGATTGAACTGCCCACTCGAACATGTGTCGCGCCATGCTTGATTGCGACCTCAAAGTCCCCGCTCATTCCGGCGGAGAGGGATTTGGCGGAGGGAAATTGTTGGCTAAAATCACTATGAATTTGAGCTAGTCGCGCAAAAGCACTCTCAGGATTCTCACCGAGTGGAGCCACAGCCATCAACCCTTCTAGCCTAAGTGAGGGCTCCTGTAGCACTAATTCTGCAAGCGGAGATAGCCCATCGGGTGATGCTCCCCCACGTCCAGGCTGGGGATCTAGGCACACTTGAATGAAGATTGAGATGACCCTGGATTCAGCGGCTGCTTTACTAAGGAGTCTCAAATGCCGCGGATCATCGAGGGATTGAATAACATTTGCCCAAGAGGCGATAGATACAATCTTGTTACCTTGAATCTGGCCCTGAAAATGCCAGATGGCAGGAACTTTCTCGGATTTTTCTTTTCCTTCGTTATCCCTGTTTTCGGCAAAATTTCGTATTCCTAAATCATGAAGAATTTGCACATCCGACGATGGGTAAGTTTTGGTAACTGCGATAAGAGTTACGTCATTCACGCTCCGATGAACTCCACGGGCGGCTATTTCAATTCGACTTCGGACGGATGCGAGGTTGGCGACAATTTCTTCAGATCTATTTGTCACAAGCAGATCACCCCGGACTGTCGACCGGTAACGCCGTCGCGACGATAAGAGAAGAAATTAGGATTCTCCACCGTGCAAACACTCGATCGTGTGATTTTGACGCCGTGCTCCACCAACTCGCGAGCAAGAGCAGCCGGAAGGTCCAGACTCAATGTTCCTTTAGACGTGATCGCTCTTGCGAACGGATACCTCTCGCTCACCTGCTCATAAACGTCTTCGCCGACTTCGTAACACTTTCCGCATATTGAAGGCCCCAGAACTGCTTCTATTTTCTCAGATCCAAGGGAAGTCATCACATTAAGCGCGTGCAACGCGACGCTATTCAAAAGTCCTTTTCGGCCAACATGGACCGCGGCTACAACATCTCGACTCCAAAGCAAAAGCGGGATGCAATCGGCTACTAGAACCCCCAGCGCGATCCCGAGTTCGGTCGTGACTAGGCCGTCGGCATTTGGGTCTTGCGGTGATATTCCATCAACCAATGCGATTACGTCGCTATGGGTCTGGTTCATGAATTGTGTACGTCCGACAATTGCCTCATTTAGTTGCCGATTTTTGGCAACCAGTTCGGCATCGTCCCCGACGTGAAACGCCAGATTGTTTGTCGTGTAAGGAGAGCGACTAACTCCCCCAATTCGATTTGTAAATAAAGTGGCGACCAAGTAATTACCGATTGTTCCGGCGAAGCGCTATTTCATGAAATCGGGAACATCGATCTCATCCTCTGCGATCAATTGCTCAAAAGTGACCCGGTGTCTTGTCGGAGTTTCTTCGTCCTCGAGATCGAGCGCCACGGCCAAAGGGTCATTAGCGCTGATCGGATCGGCGTGCCCGTTGAGCGAACTTGCGTCAAGAACAGGCACGGCAACCCGTTTTGGCGCTCCGCCATCAAAACCCGCTGCGATTACAGTGATGCGAACTTCATCACCAAGTGCATCATCGATCGTTGTTCCGAAAATAATCTTTGCATCAGGGTGGGCCGCGGATTGGACAAGCTCACACGCTTCATTGATTTCAAAGAGTCCCAGGTCCGATCCGCCAGCTACTGAAAGTAGGACTCCCATCGCGCCATCGATTGATGCTTCAAGCAACGGGCTCGAAATCGCGAGCTCGGCAGCGCGTACGGCGCGATTTTCGCCACGCGCAGAACCAATTCCCATGAGCGCCGAGCCTGCGTCCGTCATGATGCTCTTAACGTCTGCGAAATCAAGGTTTATCAAACCTGGTTGAGTGATTATCTCGGTAATCCCCTGCACTCCAGAAAGTAGCACTTGGTCTGCACTCTTAAACGCTTCTACGGCGGTGATCGAACGATCAGATATTGCGAGTAGACGATCATTTGGAATAACAATCAGAGTATCGACTTCGCCGCGCAGTTCATCAATTCCGCTATCTGCCTGTTGCGAACGTACCTTGCCTTCAAAAGAAAATGGACGAGTAACCACTCCGATTGTAAGCGCGCCTAATTCACGTGCAATCTTTGCAACGATTGGTGCGCCGCCTGTTCCGGTTCCGCCTCCTTCACCTGCAGTTACAAAGACCATGTCTGCCCCGCGCAACGCTTCTTCAATGTCATCAACATGATCCAAAACTGCTTCGCGTCCACGTTCTGGTGAAGCACCTGCGCCAAGTCCACGTGTTGACTTTCGTCCGATATCTAACTTCACATCTGCATCGCTCATCAAAAGGTGTTGCGCATCTGTATTGATTGCAATGAACTCAACTCCCTTGAGTCCAACGTCTATCATTCGATTGATCGCGTTGACTCCACCGCCACCAATTCCAACGACTTTGATGACAGCTAAATAATTCTGCGGTGAAGCCACGATGTATCCTCCTTATGAACCATGAACCTCAACTTGAGAATTACAGTTCTGCTTTCTAATAAGACGAAAGTAGAGCGCTCAACACGTCCGCGCAAATACCGACACGAATCTGCACGCAATTTATCCAAACTCATTTAGCGATGAGAAAATTAATCAGATTTTTAGTTTCTATTTCACAATTGGAGCGTGTGGGGCAGAGACATCGATGTACGTCACCTTCACATTCTCTGGCAACGCAATAAGTGCCTGATATACCTTTACTTTTAAAGATGTCTCCGTCAGGTCGCCCCAAACGACCGACAAGTTTTTGTTGCGTGAGGCAATTGTCAGGATCGCCCAGTCATTGCCTCGCACCAAAATGCCTGAAACTTGGGTGCGCATTATTGATGGCAGAGCGGACAGTAAATCGGTGGCGAATTTTGCCGAAGTCGTATTCGTTCCAGTAATCATTGGCAAGTGCGTTGTATCAATGTTCGGTAAGTTAAAGACGACGCCATTGTGATCCACGAGATGGCTCTGGAATTGCGCGATGGGAGTTCGAGTCCACACCCGAACAGTGACAATCCCCTTCAGCCAATTTCTACTTATGCTTGCGTGATCCAGCCATGTGTACTTCTTCAAGGCCACTGACACCTTTTGAGATTCGAGCCGCGCCATTTTTTCGCCAATGTGAAAATTGTGCTGAATCGTGAAAGCTTCACTTGGATTTGGTGCTCCGACTACTACGACCTTCTTAACTGAAAGTAATGATGACCAACCGAGGACGTAGGAAGATGCCCCTAGAAGAGTTAGCATCAAGAGAGCTGCGAACCAGGCTTTTCGACGCCTTTTCCTTATCCCCATAGTTTTCGTTAGGCACCGTATTTAGCGGTGAGTGCTTCAATAATTATCGGACCTAGGGAACTCACATCGCCTGCTCCCAGTGTCAAGATCACATCTCCCGGCTTGGCTTCCTTCACAACCTCAGCGACAACAGCCATGAAATTTGGTTCGAAAGTGCCCTTTGTCATGAGCGAAACAATTGACTGCCCGCTTACTCCCGGAATTTGCTTCTCACTAGAGCCATATATCTCAAGTATCCACGTGTGATCGGCGTGATCGAGAACAACGGCAAACTCGTTCAGGAATGCGCGCGTTCTAGAATAGCGATGTGGCTGAAACACCACTAACACTCGTCCGTCAGTGGCGAATCTTTTGGCGGCTTCCAACGTCACATCTATTTCCGTTGGATGGTGCCCGTAATCATCCAAAACTCTTATTCCATGCACCTGGCCTTTGAGTTCAAATCGTCTGCCAGTTCCCCGAAAGGTTGCGAGCCCGGTAATCAATTGAGGTGCCGGAAGACCCAGACAAAGCCCTGCCGCCAACGCTGCAGATGCGTTAAGTAGATTGTGGTGCCCGGGGGTTTGGAGTTGGAGATGGCCGATAGTTCGCCCCTTCCAAAGCACCCGCGCGCGGGAACCTGCTGGCGCCAATTCAATCTCATCAATCCGTAAATCTGCATCCGGGTCAACGCCGTAGGAAACGGTCTGACACCGCGTCACTGCCTCTCCCAATCTTTTTGATCCCTGATCATCAGCACAGTAGACAAGGAATCCTGTTGGAGAAATCGTCTCTGAAAATTCTTCAAATGCTTGGAAAACTGATTCAAGAGTTGCAAAGTGATCGACATGTTCGAGTTCGATATTTGTGACAATGGCACCGAATGGATGATATTCAATGAATGAGCCATCGGATTCATCGGCTTCTGACACGAAATATTCGCCGGTACCTTTGTGTGCGTTGGAACCCGAAGCTTTCAAGATTCCTCCTATTGCAAAGGATGGATCTTCCCCGCAACTTTGAATCGCTACGGTGAGCATCGATGTCGTAGTGGTCTTCCCGTGAGTGCCGGCTACGGCAATACTTTTTGACTCGGACATCAAAATAGCAAGGGCTTGCGCACGCGAGAGAGTCGGGATGCTCAGCTCTTTCGCCGCGACTAGTTCGACATTTTCTGGATTTATGGCACTGGAAAAAACCACGAAATCAGCCCCATGTATATTGGACGAATTGTGTCCCACCTGCGTGTCAACGCCGATGGCTTTTAGAGCCGAAAGTACGGATGACTCTTTAATATCTGATCCCGAAACCTCGATACCTTCGGAGGCCATGATGCGAGCGAGTCCACTCATTCCTGAACCGCCAACGCCGATGAAATGAATCCTCTTGCCGGCAATATCCTTCAATGAGGTTCTCATGCGCCCCCACCTTGAAGCGCTATCTCCATGAGTTCGATTATTCTCGCCTCGGATTCCATATCCTGACTTAATCCGCTCTCAGAGCAGCGATTGCTCTGTTCTATCACGGTTTCAAAATTTTCTTCGAGCCACGCGTTTGAAAAAGCCTTCTGCGGAAGAACTATTGCGCGACCGACTGACACGAGTTGGTCGGCATTTCGAGCTTGCTCACCGTTTCCAACGGGGAGCGGAACGAATACTGCCATACGGCCAAGGGCGCCAAATTCGGCACACGTTACTGCCCCGCTTCGAGCAAGGATTACGTCTGCTGCCAAATATGCAGTTGCCATATCCTTGATATACGGAACTGCCTTGTAGCTATCTGAACTTTCAGGCAGCGAATTCTTGGCCCCAACTGAATGAAGAATTTGTATCTTCTTCGCATTGAAAAAAGGAAGCGCTTTCAGGATCTGTGAATTGATATATGCCGAACCAAGGGACCCACCAAAAATAACAAGCGTCGGATGATCCTGGCTCCAACCGAGATCATTCTTAGCGCGAAGGCGCGCCTCGTGCCAATCCTGGGATGCTTTCTTGAAAGCGGCTCTGACATCTGCTCGCAATGGCAAACCGGTGACACGCGCGTGGGAGAAGCGAGTGGATCCGACTGGTCTGGCGACGGCGACGTATTTTGTTAGCAACGCCCCCAAGCGATTTGCCCAACCCGGCTTTGCATTGGCTTCGTGAACAACAAAGGGGACCTTGGACATCCGTGCCGCGAGATAGGCAGAGGCTGATGCATAACCACCAAATCCAATTAGCAGATCGGTGCCGTCGACAATCTTCTTTGCTGAAAGAACCGCCTGGCCTAAGCGAAAAGGCGCTTTCGCCAACTCAAGATTTAGCGATCGTGGCATGACCACTTTTTCAATATTGTGAAGTTCAAAGCCTGCTGCGGGCACCAGCGAATTTTCAAGACCTGTTGGCGTTCCGAGAAAGATACAGTGATCATCTGGGTACTTCTCTTTCCACGCGCGCGCAACAGCAAGTGCCGGTTCTACATGGCCCGCGGTTCCGGCGCCGACAAACACCACTGTTCGAGTCGCCATTATGATTGCTTTGCCTTTTTGGACGAAATCAACTTTGGGTCACGCAGGGCCGCACCTGCAACAAATCCCAATGCTAGAAAGGTGGAAATAAGGGATGAGCCTCCGTAGGAAAGCAATGGGAGGGTAATACCCACGACAGGAAAGACACTTGTTGCCGATCCAACATTTAGGACTACTTGAACAGCAATCCAGCATCCAATACCAGCGCACGTGTACCTGATCATCGGATCAGACGCGCGCATCGCAATCCGAAATATTGCGAATATGAGCAGAGCAAAAAGAATCAATACCGCAAGAGTCCCGACAAGTCCAAGTTCTTCTCCGACTACAGAAAAAATGAAATCCGTATGGGCTTCAGCGAGGTTGCCCCATTTTTGCCTGCTTGCTCCAAGCCCAACGCCAAAGAGTCCACCGCTAGCCAACCCCATGATGCTGTGCGCAGGTTGCCATCCAGACAATTTGTAGTACTCGGGCGAAAATGGGTGAAGGACGGCAAGAAATCGGCGCATGCGATAGGGGACGGTGACTACCAAAGCCCCGATCACGGAAAGGCCAATTACTGTAGTAAAGCCAATCCATCGCATCCGAGTTCCCGAAACAAATAGCAGACCGACCAAGACGGCCGCGATAATCGTTGTATCTCCAAGATCTCCACCTGCCATTACCAATGCCATGATTACCGCAAAGGCGGGCACAAGCACCACGATCACATTGGATTGAACGCTTTTGGCCTCCTCGTGCCTGGCCAACATCGTGCCAGCCCACAAAATCATGAAAAACTTCACGAATTCACTTGGCTGAAAGACGACGGGACCAAAACCAATCCAATTGGTATTTCCATTCACTCTGTTTCCTAGGCCAGGGATTTGAAGCAGCAAAAGTAAGAAAACAGAGCCAATAAGCGCAAACCGAGCAATCCATTTCCAAGCGGAGATTGTCAGTCGTGATGCCAAGAAGCCAATGGGTAGAGCGGCAAGCAAGAAAATTAGTTGACGAATCGCGATTGCGAATGATGATCCGTTTGTCTCTAACGAGTGAATTGAAGATGCCGAGAGGACCATAATTAGACCCAGACCGGTCAAGGCGCCTGTACAGACAAGTAACAAGTAAAAAGAGCTAATTGGTTGGGCGAGAAAGCCCTTGGACTCTTTCACGAAAGCACAAATTTCTGGACGGCGGCAGCAAACTGATCGCCTCGGTCAGCATAAGAAATAAACTGGTCCATCGATGCGCATGCTGGTGCCATGAGAACCGTGTCGCCACTTTGAACCAATCGGGAGGCAGTCAACACGACCTTCTCCATTAATGAAATCTCGTCGTCCTCTGAAGCATCGATTCTGATTATTTCCACGTGCGGGGCTTGATCTTCGAGTTCCATTGCAATGAGTTCGCGATCTTTCCCTATGAGGAGTGCAATTCTAATGTGCTCCCCCATTTTTGACACGAGTTCGTGCATGGAAGCGCCCTTTGCCAAGCCCCCCGCTATCCAGACAACGGAATGCGCAGAATTCAATGAAGCAGCTGCTGCGTGAGGATTGGTGGCCTTCGAGTCATTCACCCAACGAACACCGTTTTTTTCTGCAACCAATTCAATTCTGTGACGGCCAGGACGGAATTCCTGAATGGCCTTTCGTATGGCTGAATGGGGAATTCCAACACTCCTGGCCAGTCCCGCGGCAGCTAAGGCATTGGAAACATTATGCGGAGAAGTCGGAACCACATCTGCCAATTCAGCTATCACTTCGGCTTCATTGGGATCAGGAACAAATGCTCGATCAACCAACAGGTCCTCCACGACACCGAGTTCTCCGGGGCGAGGAGAACTAAGAGAATAGAAAATCTTCTTGCCCTCCCATGAAGACGTATGAGATACGACTTCCGAATCCTCCGAGTTCAATATTGCTACCTGCGCTCGATCGAGAATGCGAAGTTTCGCAAAAGCATAGTTCTCGAACCCACCGTGCCAGTCAGTGTGATCATCTGCAATGTTGAGGACGGCGGCGGCGCTGAATTCAGGTTGATCGCTCCAGTGCAATTGAAAAGAAGATAATTCGAGTACGAGATATTCATACTGCGCATCGCCTACAACCGCTCCGATTACGGTGTCGCCCACGTTTCCACATGCCATCGCCGTTCTTCCCCCGGCACGCAACATCGCCGAGGTCATTTCAACCGTGGTTGTCTTGCCATTAGTGCCAGTTATTGCGAGCCACTCTTGTCCTGGATTCAATTCCGTTTTCAAAAGCCAAGCTAGATCCACTTCGCTCAGGAGTTGGATTCCCCTTTCGCGAAGACCCTCTAAAAGAGGGTGATTCGGTCGCCAACCGGGAGAAACTATTGCAATATGCCAGTCGCCCGATTGAACCTGCTCCGCAGATACAAAACGTGCATCAGCGAACAAGGATGAGTCCTCATCAAAGATAGATACTTCACTTCCAAGGCGCTCGAGCACATCCGCAACCGATGTCCCGGTTACTCCGCCTCCGACGATCAGTACCTTTGCAAGTACCAAATCGGCAAGTTTCATCTCTATTTCACAACCCATTGCGCGTAAAACAGACCAAGGCCAAGGGCCACGCCGATACCGGCGATTATCCAGAATCGAAGCAGGATCGTTACCTCACCCCAACCGCTTAGCTCGAAGTGATGATGCAACGGAGCCATCTTGAAGATGCGCTTTCCCTTGGTGGCTTTGAAGTAGACCATCTGAATTATCACCGACATGGTAATAATTACGAACAAGCCACCCAGCGGGACAAGAAGGAGTTGAATTCGAAGGGTCGCAGCAAGTCCCGCCAAGGCTCCACCCAATGCCAGTGACCCTGTGTCGCCCATAAATATCTTTGCAGGCGAAGCATTCCACCAGAGAAAACCAGCGAGTGATCCACCGAGGGCCGCGGCGAGAACTGCTAGGTCGAGCGGGTCTCTAACTTGATAACAGTTATATCCAGTTGCAACCGAACACCCTTCCCGCAATTCCCAAACTCCTATCAGGACGAAAGCCAAGAAAGTCATAACCGAAGCGCCGGTTGCAAGTCCATCTAGCCCATCCGTGAGATTCACGCCGTTACTTGTTGCCGTCACCAAAAAGATTATCCAAATAACAACGAGAATCGGACCCAATTTCAGCGAAGTGTCCCTGACCGTCGACAAATAAAGCGATATCGGCGTGAGGCCTTCCTTGTCAGCAAAGTGAATTCCGAGTGCTCCAAAAATAGCGGCCGATGCCGTCTGCCCAAAAATCTTCTGCTTACCCGTCAGTCCCAGCGATTTCTGACGTGAGACTTTAAGCCAGTCGTCAATGAAACCCAAGCAACCCAGAGAGATAATCAAACCAATTACTAACAACGCGGAAATACTCAATGGGACTTGGGAAATCGCATGGCTCGCTAGGTACCCAAGCAAGGATGCAAGAATAATAATTATTCCGCCCATAGTTGGGGTTCCGCGCTTGGTGTGATGGCTGCTCGGACCGTCATCGCGAATAATCTGACCGTAACCACGTCTAGCAAGAATGCGAATGAGAACCGGGGTACCAAACAAACTGATGAAGAGAGCAAACGCTCCTGAGATCAAGATTTCTCTCATTCGTCTCCTCCCACTCTCTTTTCCCAACGTTGGATCAAAGCTGTCACCAATTCTTCCAGTTTTTCTGCGCGAGATGCCTTAACTAGGACGACATCACCGGGTGAAAAGTAATTGGAGATTTCTAATGCGTCTTCCTTGGAATTGCAAAAATGGACCTCAATGGCACCATCCTTAGGAAGATCATCACCGTATTCAGGCGCACCGATACAGACCAAGTTATCTATTCCTAGTGAATGGGCCAGAAGTCCGATCTTGGCATGTTCCTCCACTAGCGATTCACCGAGCTCATGCATTCGGCCCAGAAATGCCCACGATTGCCCTCCTCGCTCTTGAGCGAAGAATGACAACGTTCGAAGTGCTGCGGAAGTCGAATCTGGATTCGCGTTGTAAGCATCGTTTATGACCAACAAATCCGAAACTTCCGAAAGTTCCATGCGCCATTTACTTTGAAGTTCTGCGGTCGAAAGTCCGCCAGCAATTACATCCAGCGGAATATTCAATGCAGTGCATACGGCGGCGGCGGCAAGGGCGTTAGGAATTTGGTGCGCGCCCACAAGTCTTAGCGCGACAGCGGCTCTCCCCTGTGGCGTCACAAGGTCGAAGTGCGCACGCCCTTCTCTAATGTCAATATCTGTCGCTCGAATTTGAGCTTCGTGTGTCTGCCCAAAAGTTAGAACGGGAACCTTTAACCCCTCCGCCATCTTCGGTGTAAATTCGTCGTAACGCCCCAGAATCGCAATTCCGTCATCCACCAAATTGCGAACCAATTCCGATTTTGTTTCGGCGATCGCTTGCAATGAACCAAATTCACCAACGTGGGCATGTCCAACTTCGAGCACTACGCCGATATTCGGCTCAGCAATCTTACAGAGGGAGGCAATATCGCCGACGTGGCGAGCACCCATCTCCAGAATGCAATATTTGGTGGATTCGATGCATCTCAACAGCGTCAATGGTGCGCCGAGTTCATTGTTGAAAGAAGCGTGAGTCGCGATAGTCTCGTCGTGCATGCGAAGAATCCACGCCAATAAATCTTTGGTCGTCGTCTTACCTTGGGATCCGGTAATCCCGATGACTTTCAAATTTGGTAATCGGACTCGAACATAGTGTGCAAGTTTTCCTAACGCTTCAAGAACATCTGGAACGACGATGCAGGGAAGGTCAAGCTTGCGACTTGCAAGAACGAGCGCGGCACCTTGGTCGATCGCTGATCGAGCAAAATCATGGCCATCACGGAAATCGCCCTTCAAGGCTAGAAAAATCGAACCGTGAATGGCTTCACGTGAGTCAAAAACGGGCTCTCGCGATATAAGGATGTCATCGTCAGCGAAGAGTTCGCCACCAACTATTTCCGATACTTGCTTTGAAGTTACCTTGATCATCTCCGGCCCTCGATAGCCCGCGCTAGAACCAAGCGATCATCAAAAGGCATAACGACTCCTGCAATTTCTTGCCCGGTTTCGTGCCCTTTGCCGAGGATTACAACGAGATCCCCAGAGTGCGCCTGCGCTACCGCATACTCAATTGCACTTTTGCGGTCGGCGATGACGCAATCAGGTGAGACGACGGACATGCCAGCGATCATCTGTTCCAAGATACTCAATGGGCCTTCCGATCGCGGATTGTCACTCGTGAATACCGCGACATCGCTGCCATTGGCCAGCGCTGCCCCCATCAATGGCCTCTTGGACGAATCTCGATCACCGCCACAACCCAGTACAGCGATCACCCTTCCGGTCGTCATCCCTCGACAAGTCTCAAGCACCCTGGCTACCGCATCCGGAGAGTGGGCATAGTCAACAAATGCTGCGAAATCCTGGCCGACGGCTACTGCCTCGAGACGACCTTGAGCTGGTGAAAGTAGAGGCAAAATTGCAGCGATTTCCACTGGGTCAATTCCGCTTTCTACAGCCAGAGCCACTGCCATCAACGCATTGTCCAAGTTGTAGTCCCCATGCAGCGGCAGCAAACCTTCTATAAGAATTCCACCTGGACCGCGCATTGCCACATCATTTCCTAACGAATGAGGAAAGGCGCGCTCGTATCGCCAATCGGCATTTGACTTCGCCCTTGAAAGAGTCAGCAAAGGAATCTCCAAGCCTTTAGCAAGAAGGGTCCCGTGATCATCATCAATATTAATTACCGCAAGGTCGGCATATTCATATGTAAAAAGATCGGCCTTCACTCTGAAGTACTCATCCATTGTGTTGTGAAAGTCGAGATGATCCTGACTCAAATTAGTAAAGGCAACGACGTTGAAGTGCGACCCCCGAATCCGATCCAGGGATATTGCATGACTCGAGACCTCCATCGAGAGATTGCGGATATGGCGCTCCCGCATCGTTGCGACAAGTGCTTGAAGATCAGAACTTTCAGGTGTAGTCCTCTGGCTTGTGAGCAACTCGGCACCGATTCGCGTTTCCACAGTGCCAATCAACCCACTTTCTCGCCCAGCAAACATCCAAATCTGGTACAGAAGAGTCGTCGTCGTGGTCTTGCCGTTTGTCCCGGTAATACCGACGCTAAACATGTCGCGCATTGGTTCTCCATAGAACCAAGCACTCAAAACACCAGCGGCTCGACGAGGATTCTCGACTACGAAAACTGGCAATTTTGAGGTTACTTCGCGGATGATCTGCATTCCTGTGACATCCGTTAGAACTGCGCGTGCACCGCGTTCATATGCTTGCACGACGAAATTTGCCCCGTGCGTCTTCGCGCCAGGAAACGCCAGAAATATGTCGCCTTGTTCCACTTCTTTGCTTGAGTGAGTTACCCCGGAAATCATTGCCTCGATCGGAGATCTCTGAAGATCAAGGAGATCCGAAATGGAACCTAAAGAATGTTCGTGACTTATCAGTGGTCTTTCCATCAATGCTTTCCCTTAACTGGTGCCGCAACCCTGAGCATCTTTGCGACTTGGGATCCATTGAGAGGATACGGGGTAACTTGAGTATTTGTTGGGGGGACATGTCGAGACTGAAGCACGAAGGACATGACCTTCTTGAAAACAGGTGCACCAAGGGTGCCACCCCAGTGAATTCCCTGAGGAGCCTGAATCGTCACGCTGATGACGTAGCGAGGCTTGTCTGCAGGTGCGAAGCCAATAAAAGAGGCTGTGTATCCGCGGTAGCAATGACATGTCGGATCGACCCGCTGGGCGGTACCGGTTTTACCAGCCACTCGGTAACCAGGGATCGCGGCTTCAGGAGCTGTTCCGCCGGCCGAGACGACACTTTCCATCATCAACCGTAATTCAGTGGCCGATGTCGGACTAATTACTTGTACTTGATCGCGGGCGGCCGAAGGCGTGAAGTGACCGCTTGAGTCACTCGTACCAGCAACAACCGTCGGCGAGACACGTATACCGTCATTAGCGATCGTCGCGAAAATACTCGTTGCCTGCATTGCGGTTACTGAATATCCCTGTCCGAATGCAACCGTGGGCGCAGTGGTTCCACTCCAACTAATTACGTTAGGAAGAACGCCTTGCGATTCGCCGGGTAGTCCCGAGCCGGTGCTTATCCCTACGCCAAATTTCTTTAGGTAGTTGTAGAGAACACTGTTGCTTAGCGTCTCCCCGACCTTGATGGCACCGACGTTGCTCGAAATTGCAAGTATTCCAGTCGGGGTCAACGACTCCGTTGGATGTTTCTCATGATCATGAAAAAGCCGATTCGACACTTTGTAGGTATCTGGAACAGAGAAGATTGTCGCAGGAGTGATCTTGCCTTCTTCAAGAGCGGCGGCCATAGTCATGACCTTTCCAGTTGAACCTGGCTCGTATACATCCTGAACAGAAGGGTTTCGCATCAAGTCAAGAGAAACTTTCTTTGTGTTATTCGGATCAAAAGTTGGCGCAGTAGCGTGAGCCAGAATTTGGCCAGTCTTGGGATCCATCACAATTACCGTCCCGCTTACCGCATGCGATGATTTGACCGCATCGCTAATTGCCTGGGATGCGATCCATTGCACATCTCTATCAATCGTCAAACGAACCGTTGTCCCAGACTTGGCAACTACCAATTCTTGTTGCGATCCAGGAATTTCGGCACCGTAACCGTTCGCATAACTGTATTTTCCTTCGACTCCCGTAAGCAGGGAATTCAAACTTGATTCCAGTCCTGCGGCACCGACTCCAGCCTGATTCACGAATCCAATGAGTGAGCCAATCAACTCGCCCGACGGATAATCACGGGTGTAATCGCGCTCCGCGTAGAAACCAAAGATCCTCTTCGTCGCAGCCTCTTTGACACTTAAACCTTGGTTGTAAATGGCAAAAGCATTCTTGAGGGAAATCCACGTCGCTGGTGTCACATTTCTAGCAACAAGGCTCCAGCGTCGCTTGCCCGTGACCGTTTTGGCGACATCACTAACGGACATCGATAGTACTGGTGCAGCAATTTCAGCGAATTTATTCGGGTCCAAAATCAGAGTTTGATCGACAACCACGTTAGCCGCCGAAACACTCCTGGCAAATTCCACGCCGTTGATGTCGGTGATTGAGCCACGTGGAGCAGGCATGATCGAAATCGTTGACATTTCATTTGCCGCGCGCGCTGCATAAGTGTGAGCCTGCACGGCTTGAATATCGACGAGGCGGAAGGAGAGCAAACCCAAAACTAAGATGATAGAAAAAAGGAGAACGCGAATTCGAGAACGGGATAGCGAAAAATCTGCCATGTTTACCCTTTGGGGGTTACCACGTTCACGGCCGATGAATTCAAGGTTAAAAAGCGCGGACTCTGAGAAGGAATCATCCCCTCTGCCGTAGCTCGAGTCGCTAAGACTTCAGGAGAAGATGCCAAGTCGATTTGGCGCATGACCGCTTCCCGCTGATCGCTCAACATCGTGGCTTGTGCCTGTAAGCGATGCAATTCAAAAGCATCCTGGGCAAGCATCGTATTGATCGTAAGTAGCGCCAAAAGTCCGATCGCCCCGATTATCGAAAGGAAGATGACGAATGTCTTTCTATCGGCCTTCTCTCCAGTTTTGAGATCCGGAACCAAACGTAAAACTGCGCGCGAGGACTTGTCGGCAACAAGTTGTCGCGAACGAGTAATTGTCGGGGCGAGTACCGGGATTGCCATTAGGCCGCCACTCTTTCTATTGCACGAAGCCGCACTGATGCAGACCTGGGATTCTCGGCAAGCTCTGCGGGCGATGGAGTTTCGTTGCCTCTAACAACCAACATGAACTTGGCAGCCAATTCTGGAATTTCCACGGGAAGTTCACGGGGGGTTTTGGACTCACTAGCCTCGGCAAAGAACGCCTTAACAATGCGATCTTCAAGAGACTGGAAGGACATAACAACCAGCCGTCCTCCGATAATAAGTGCATCCAAAGAAGCAGGGATGGCCGAACTCAGGACATTCAACTCATCATTAACGGCGATTCGTAAAGCTTGGAAAGTTCTTTTTGCCGGATTTCCGCCGGTTCGCCTTGTTGCAGCGGGGATATTCTCCTTCACTAGCGCGGCAAGTTCTGCTGTCGAATTCATAGGAGAAATAGTTCTTCTTCGCAGGATTGCATCGACGATGCGAGGTGCAAATCTTTCTTCGCCATAGCGTCTGAGGATGGAAATCAATTCATCCCGGCTCGAAAGATTTACGACATCTGCCGCCGTCCTGCCCTGACTCTTATCCATTCGCATGTCGAGCGGTGCGTCATGGGAGTATGAAAATCCACGTTCGACTTCGTCCAATTGCATAGACGAAACGCCCAGATCAAAGAGGATTCCATCAACTTTTCTGTAACCAAATTCTTCAATGCATTGTTGCATTTGATCGTATACCGCATGAACTGACTTAAAACGTTCTCCGTAGTTTGCAAGTCGACTTGATGCAAAAGCGATTGCATCCTTGTCTCGATCAATTCCAATAACGACTAAATTTGGAAACCGCTGCAGGAGAGCTTCTGTGTGACCGCCCAATCCCAATGTTGCATCAACGATTACGGGGTTCTTACTTCGTTCGATAGCGGGAGTAAGCAATTCGATGCATCTTTCCAGCAACACTGATACATGTTTTGCCATCTTCTCCCCCTAACTTTCTAGTAAAACTGCTTAGCTTTTGATATTTCCAAATCGAAGTTCTCTCCTCTGGTCACCGCCGGCCGACGGAACTATTTGGTCGGCACCGGGGAAGGGGTGCCGATTCATAAGGTCGGCGGTGGCCACAAGAGAGATCCACTCGATTTCGTGCGCATTAGAAGAGACCCGGGAATACCTCCTCTGAAACGTCGGCAAATCCCTTTTCACGATCTGCCAGGTATTCACTCCAGGAATGCGCGTCCCAAATTTCAACGCGAGTATTTGCACCTATTACTACGCACTCTTTTTCCAGGGACGCGTAGGTGCGAAGGCCTTGGGGGATGGTGATGCGACCTTGGCGGTCAGGAATTTCATCATGGGCACCGGCAAACATCACCCTCATGTAGTCACGGGATGTTTTGGAGGTTACGGGAGCCTGTCTCAAAGTCTCGGTGATGGTGGCAAATTCAGCGGCAGGAAATACATAAAGACAGCGCTCTTGACCTTTGGTGATGACCAATCCACTGGCCAATTCATCTCGAAATTTGGCCGGAAGTATGAGGCGGCCCTTTTCATCCAGTCGCGGTTCGTGGGTGCCAAGAAACATGTGGTCCCCTTCCCCAGGTCCGCGTTCTCTACTCCACTTTACTCCATTTCTCTCCCTTTTCAACCACCCTAACCCAACTTTCTCCCTTTTGCGCCCAGATCGCTCCCCCTAGACGAAAAAAAGAGAACAAAAAAAGCCCCATAAAGGGGCCAGCAACTACTTAGTTCACCTACTGGTCGGACTACTGATCAAAATTGCGTCTTTCCCACCTATCTTCCAGGCGAGAATTGAGCTTGCCTTTGCGTGAGCGCTTTGAGGGGGCCCGCAGACCCTTAACGCCTGAAAGGGCAGAGATAGCAAGGGTGACTCCACCTAGAGAAATCAAGAATCCCAATATTCCTACGGGGGTCGTCTTTGAGATCAAACCGGCAAAAATGGTGGCAAGGCCGACCAAGGTCAAAGCAACGCCGAGCAGAATCCGATTTCGCCCTGGGTAGAGACGAGTTCCAGTGAGCGTGGACACTAGATGAGGATCGTCAGCCGAGAGGGCTTCCTCCATCTGGGCAAGGAGTTTGCGTTCGTGATCTGAAAGCGGCACTTTGCACTCCTTTGCGAGCTCATCCAACATGCCCACAATAGAACATCTACTCGCTACTTGCACACTCAAATTCGCAAAGGCCTATTTCTTCTTCTTTTCTCGCAGCAAACGCGCAGGTCGAACGCTTCCGGCACCAAAACGAGCCTGGGCACGATCGATGGCTCCCTCCGCCTCTCTCCAGCCACGTTCCCGCGAACCCAGAATCAGTTGCTCGGGGGCTTGGGACTCGAGATTTTCCAGCCCGACTCCGACTAGTCGAAGTCTCGCGCGGTCGAGGTGGAGACCTAAGAAAAGTTTTTTTACAACTTCGTAAATCTCGTGAGTGCTGTCGATTGCAAGTGGCAATGTCTTTGAACGATTGATGGTCGTGAAATCTGCGTAGCGAACTTTTATAGAGATAGTTTTTGCAAATAACCTTCTTTCTCGCAAGCGATGAGTAGCTTTTTCACACAGGCGCAAGTACTCCTGCAAAATAGTTTCTTGATCATCGATGTCACGTGCAAAGGTTTCGGCCGCACTTATGCTCTTGTCTGGTTCATCCGAAATAACATCTCGATAATCGCGTCCCCATGCCAATTCGTAAAGAGATGAACCGCTGGCCTCCCCCAGTGCACGGATCAATGTTGCGCGAGGCGTGTTCGCAACTTCGGAAACAGTGCGCAGGCCAAGCCGCTCAAGGGCCTCAGTTGTTTTTGGCCCGACCCCCCAAATTGCCGAGACTGGCAACGGGTGAAGGAAATTGAGAATGCGGTCTGCGGGGATTTCGAGCATGCCATTTGGTTTGCAACGGCTGGATGCAAGTTTGGCAATAAATTTCGATGGCGCAATTCCCACCGAGCACGTGATGCCTTCTTGCGCTTCTACCTTTGCGCGAATTGCGGTTGCGATTTGGCGTCCCGTTCCGAGTAATCGCCTCGACCCGCTTACGTCTAGAAATGCCTCGTCAAGTGAGAGCGGTTCGACGTGTGGCGTATACGAATGAAAGATCTCCATGATGTGTTCGGACACTTCGCTATAGCGACCGTGATCTGGCGTAATGAAAATTGCATTCGGTGCCAATCGCTGTGCTCGGCCTACGGGCATTGCGGCGTGAATTCCGAATGTACGCGCTAGGTAATTTGCAGATAGCACAACACCACGAACGCCAGCCCCGACAACTACGGCCTTTCCTTTGAGCGAAGGATCATCGCGTTCGGCGACCGAGGCATAGAACGCATCCATGTCGACGTGGAGAATGGTTGCGGTGCTCATATCACGAGCGTACTTCTACTCTGCATATGTTTTTCGTAAGCAGCGCGAAGGTCCCAAGCTCCAGTTGCACGCAGCGAGACTCCACGTGGGCCGGTTCGACGAACTTCTCCGCGCACCAAAAATAGCCAAGAACTGAAGAGGACGTCGGCGTAATTGCGCTGGGCATCGTCAAAAAAAGTCGCATCATTACAGCCGTATCCGTCGTCGATGGTAAGAAAAATAACACGCTTGCCCGAACGCACTGGAGGACTCTGCCGAGCTACTTTGACTCCAGCAACTAACACCGAGGAGCCCGATCTTTGCGCAAGGAGATCCGTGGATCGCACGGCACCGATCTCATTAAGAAAGTCTGCATAAAACTCGAGAAGGTGACGAGATACATCCATCCCTAAATGATTAATCTCATGACGCATTTTCTCGCTTGCATCCAAATCCGGAAGGCCGCTTGAAATAAGTGCTGGCGGTATGAAACCGAAATTGAGTTGTGACCCTCCGAGCGAGCGAGTTGGAGAGCGGTGAAGGTCACTTAGATGCAAAAGTAGATCTCTACGGTTGATCTCCCCTCGACCAATTTCGTGTATCTCATCAAAAGCCCCGACCAAGATCAATTTTTCGCTCGTCGGGAAAGACGCACCCGATCGGGCATGAAAGTCAGACAAATCCAAATAAGGCTGACCAATCACTATCGACTCTAATTCTTCTGCGCTAATGCCTGACAGATCCGCAAAGGACATGCGTATCGCATATCCCCGCGCATCAGGCAGAGCGAGAGTGCGCCCGGTGCTCTTACCGTCGAAAGCCACTGCCGGCACTCGTGCCGTTTTCGGATCAACCCGCTCGACGCGATAGGTAGTAGATGAGCGGTTAACATCTATCGGGGCGATCACAACACCCAATTGGCGCGCATCATCAAGGATCAATCGTTTGGGATACATGCCAGGGTCATGCGTCAGAACCCCGGCTATAAACGCAGCAGGGTGATGGGCCTTGAGCCAGGCCGATTGATATGTAGGAAGGGCAAACGCTGCTGCGTGCGCTTTACAGAAGCCAAATGAGGCAAAGGCGCGCAAAATATCCCATACGGCATTGACTGTATGGATCTCATATCCGCGGGCCAGCGCTGCGGGATAAAACCAATCACAGACTTCTTGTTGGCCTTGCCTATCCCCTAGTGCCCGTCTTTTTTCATCTGCTTGCGCAAGTGAAATACCAGTAAGAATCGAAATAATCTCAATCACCTGTTCGTGAAAAACGACAACGCCTTCGGTTTCGTGCAAGACGTCATAAAGATCTGAATGAATAATCTGAGCAGGACTCCACCCATGTCGTGCACGCAGAAACGGTGAAATCATGTCGCTCTTTACTGGCCCTGGCCTGAAAAGAGAGATATCAATAATTAAGTCAGTGAAAGTTTGCGGCGCAAGTTTTCCGACGAGTTCGCGTTGACCCGGGCTTTCAACTTGAAAAATCCCAAGAGTGCGAGTCGAGGCTATGAGGTCAAAGGTTAGCTGGTCATCCAATGGAATGGCGTCAATGTCGATTGGTTGCTCAGTTCGCTCAATCTCAGAAATTGCATAAGCGATAGTGGACTGCATGCGCACACCGAGAATATCGAGTTTGAGCAGACCCACCGCTTCGACATCATCTTTATCGAACTCCACCATCGGATATCCCCCTGCATTAATCTGCAAAGGGGCACGATCAAGAAATGCTCCATCGGATAAAACAACCGCACATGGATGCATGGCCAAATGGCGTGGAAGGCCATCAAGCCGCTCTGCTAATGAGATAGTCATTGCCGTCAATGGGTTGTTGAGGTTGATTCCACGTAATTCAGGAAGGCTCGCCAATGCCTGCGAAATATTGCGAGCCCGAATATGCGGCAAAGACTTTGCTATGAGATCAATTTCAATCAAGGAAAGTCCGAGTGCTGCACCAGTATCCCTAATTGCATGTCGTGCGCGATATGTATCGACCATTGCAACGGTTGCGCAACGAGAAGTATTGCCAGGCCTACTCCAATTGGGATCGCCGTAACGCTTAAAAACTAAATCATAAATTTCCAATCGACGGGCAGATTCGACATCAATATCGATATCAGGAAGAGCACGGCGAAGAGGAGAACAGAAGCGTTCCATCAAGAGCCCATGTCGTAATGGGTCGACTCCAGAGATCCCGAGAAGGTGACAGATAAGAGAACCAGCACCACTGCCTCGTGCTGCAACGCGAATACCTTGTTCGCGGGCCATATCGGTGATGTCTGCAACGGTAAGAAAATAAGATTCGTAACCCAAGGTCGCAACTGTTGTGAGTTCGTCATCTAAACGTCTGCGGGCCTGTGCGATTGTTGCCCCGTCGCTGTATCGCCAATGCAAACCAGCCTCCGAGCGAGCGCGTAATAAGGATTGCATTTGCAAAGAAGAATCGGCGCCCACAACATGTGGCTCAGGTAGATGAATTCCTCCCAATCCGATATCGCCAGTTGGAGACAGAACTGCGCGCTCTGCCCATTCGCGCGTTGTGCCAAGGAGTTCGCGGGCAGTGCGCTCTCCTGCGGCCCGAGAAATTTCTTCGGCAAGAGCCACCATCTCCTGACTCGATTTGAGGAAAGCTTCAGCGTTTTTTCGCTCGACGTGGCGAGCATGCAGAGGCACCAACTGGCGTGCAGAATCCAAGATGTCGGCAATGGGGCCGTCTTCGCGGTCGCGCATACGAACCGCGTTGGTGATCACAGCGGCAATTTTGTGATCTCGAGCAAAAATCAATGATCGGGCAGCATGGGCGGTAGACCGCGGGCCTGCCCCCGCAACCAGGTGCGATACACATTCGATGGCATGGTCGGCGAAAAGTTCGCGCGTCTGCTCGAAACACTCGAAAGCAAGATCGCTTCGATGCAGCGCAATTGCTGCGCCAATCGGTGATTCAGGACCATGCAATACCAAAAGATTTCTGCTGTACTCGCTAAATTGCTGGAGAAAATCCACAGTGAGAATTGGTACGTGCCTTGACGAGGCATCAGGTGTCTCATATGTGTTCAACGAAGTCAGCAATCGGACGAGCGAGCGCCATCCACCATCGCCATGGGCCAAGAGTGTGAGACGAGAAAGATTTCTTGCACGAGGCAGTATCCGTGGAGTCTCAATTGCAAGATCCATTCCGATAATTGGAGCAACCCCGTAGTCCACACAACTTTGAGCAAAACGAATCGCTCCGGCTAATCCGTCGCGGTCAGTAAGTGCCAGAGCCGGCATTTCGAACTCGCTTGCACGGGCAACCAAGTCGTGTGGCTGGGTGGTGCCGTATTTAAGTGAGTAGGCACTACAAGCGCGCAGATGGACAAATGTGCTCATAGGACGGTGATGCGCCAGGTGCCAGTGATCTCATCGCGTTCGATCTCAAAAGTGGTGAGGGCTCCGATAGGAGCTGCCTCAACTCTCCACAGTGCACGCGCCCCATCATCGGGACGATAGATGCCATCGCTGATGCGATTCCACCATCCGCCTGCCTCGCACCATCTGGAAAGAACACTATGAATGCGAAAACGCCTGCCTCGGAATGTGAACTCCACTGGTGTTGCACCATCGGACAAGACTTCATGCGGGCCCACCTGGCTCACTTGGGCACGCTTAATGACAGGAGCATCGGAGTCCTGGGCTGCATTGATTTTTTCGAACATATGTTCGAAAAATAGCCGTAAGCCCCGACAGGGGCAAGTCCCCTGCTGGCTAGGCCGGGGCGATCTCGGCAATCAGGGCGCGGACTAGGGCCTCAATCTCGTCTCTGATCGGCCGGATGGCCTCGAGGGTGCCTCCGACAGGATCGGCCAGTTTCCAATCCAGGTAGCGCTTGCCTGGGAAATACGGGCAGGCATCCCCGCAGCCCATCGTGATGACCACATCGCTTTCCTGTACGGCTTCGGTGGTTAAAACTTTAGGAACTTGTCCAAAGAGGTCGATTCCTTTTTCTCGCATCGCTTCCACAACAACAGGGTTTACTTCATGAGCTGGCTGCGTGCCAGCCGAACGAACTTCGATCGCATTTGATAGATGCGACAAAAAAGCCGCCGCCATCTGCGAACGACCGGCGTTATGAACGCACACAAAAAGAACGCTAGGCCTTCTCGTATCGGAATTGCTCGTATCGGGCTTACTCATCGCGAGTACCTCTTTCGTAGCCATAGTGAAACATAAACAAGTGCAACCAACGCCGGAACTTCAATCAGTGGTCCGATAACACCGACCATCGCCTGACCTGACGTGATTCCCCAAACACCGATACTCACCGCAATCGCTAGTTCGAAGTTGTTACCGGCCGCAGTGAAAGCCAGAGTGGTCGCTTTCTCGTACTCCAAGCCGACTGCCTTACCGAAAACGTAGGAGACACCCCACATGATCAGAAAATAAATCAATAGAGGAAGAGCGACTTGCGCCACGACACCAGGTGAATCAACGATCGCCTGACCTTGCAACGCAAACATCAAAACAATAGTAAAGAGAAGTCCATAGAAGGCAAATGGAGCAACTCTCGGAATGAACTTCTGCTCATACCAGTTCGCCCCCTTGCTGCGAACGCCCACTCTCCTCGTGAAGTAGCCTGCAATGAGCGGGACACCTAAAAAGATCAGAACTGCCTTGGTTATATCCCAGGTTGAGAAAGAAATTGAAAAGGAATCAAGACCCAACCATTTTGGCAAGACCTTCAGGTAGAAAGTTCCCAGAAGTGCGTATGCCAGAATCTGGAATATCGAGTTGATGGCCACCAAGAGCGCGGCAGCTTCTCGATTTCCGCACGCCAAATCATTCCAAATCAAAACCATGGCAATGCATCGCGCTAAACCAATAACAATTAATCCAGTGCGGTAGGCAGGTTTATCACCCAAGAAGATCCAAGCCAGCGAGAACATCAATGCAGGCCCGATTATCCAGTTGAGGATTAATGACGAAATAAGAAGCTTCTTATCCGAACGTAGGTGCCCCATCTCTTCATAACGCACGTTGGCAAGCACTGGATACATCATGATGAACAGCCCTAAGGCGATGGGCAAAGATGTGCTTTGGATTTGAATCGAAGTTAGGACCTTATTTATCCCTGGAAATGCTTTGCCCAAGAGAAGGCCGAATGTCATCGCCGCAAGAATCCAGATAGGTAAAAAGCGATTCACCCTTGAGAGTCTGGAGATGGGATTGGCTGGGGCGCTTTGTTTAGTCTGGCTCAATGGATCCTCAAATAGATAGATTTCGATATGAGAACTCTAATCTCGAATCGATCAATGTCAATGTATGATAAATACGTGGCGCACACAGTTTCTCTCACGAAATCACCAAAGGATGTTGAAAGATTGGCCGAGCAATTCAAGGCCCTAGGTGACGGCACTCGACTTTCGTTGATGATGGCGGTGGCAGCCGGAGAAAATGCTGAAGCGTGTGTCTGTGATTTAACGCCGGATACAGGCCTTGCCCAAAGCACTGTTAGCCATCACCTCAAGATGCTAGTTGATGCGGGATTGCTCACACGTACCCAACGTGGCAAGTGGGCCTTTTACGCTCTTACAAAGGACGCGCAAAAACTCCTGAAGTAATATTTATCACTCCGCTTAGATAACCACATCACTTAAGGGGATTCTTGAGAGATGATTTCGTGAACAACAGCAGATGAGATTGATCGACGCTCTTCGTTTGCGAGACGTTGGCGCTTGCAGGTGCACTACTTGGCAAAGCCGATATGAGAATTGCCGCGGTGGAAATGAAAAGTAAGATCACAATGTTTCGTGGAGGCGTTGATCGCCTCTGTGGAATGAGGCCCAACGAGAATTCTAGAGATTGAATCATGATGCCTTCCTTGGAAGTAGTCACGTGCAATCTCCCCGCCAAAGACAAATGTAAAGAGGCCACCAAACGACGAAAACAAAGAAAAGGGGTGAATTCTTGCTCAACTGGTTCGGCAATTGTCCTTGGCGGTCATACTGTCCAGGGTTAGAATCAATTGTGACCAACAAGGTCACCACGATTTCTGATCGGGTGTAATCCAGTGGCGACTCCAACCATCTCTCCCTTGGTGATGACGGTGCGGCCTAAGCAATGGCCAAAAAATATTCTGGTTTTCGCGGCCCCCGTCGCTGCCGGGAAAATATTTCACGATCATTCGCTAGTCAAGTCTGCTCTGGCCTTCATTGCCTTCTGCCTGATCTCCAGCGTTGGCTACATAGTCAACGACATCAGAGATCTCGAGAGAGATCGCGGGAATCCAAAGAAATCCAAGCGCCCACTTGCTTCCGGCAAGATCACTACAACCCAAGCACTGTACGTATTGGCAATTTGCGCCATTCTTGGAATCGCCGCCTCAGTCGCATTGCCGCTCACTTTTCAACTCGTTCTGCTCTTGTACTTGATTTCTACTCTGTCGTATTCATTTGGCTTAAAACATCAACCAGTCGTCGAACTTATGATTGTTGCCCTCGGCTTTCTCCTTCGAGCACTAGCCGGTGGCGCAGCAACTGGTACACCAATCTCGCGGTGGTTTCTCGTTGTCGCATCATTTGGCTCACTAGTTGTAGTCGTAGCCAAACGACTGGCCGAGGCCGAAAGTCTTGTGAACGCAGATGTTCGCCCTGTGATTCGGGACTATCCACTCCCCTTTCTCAGATTTGTCCTCACAGTTTCTGCAGCGGTCACTCTTACTGGTTACAGTCTCTGGGCATTCTCGCTTCCACAATCTCGACACTTCGGGCAGATCTCATTGCTTCCACTTTGTCTTGGCTTGTTCAGATATGTCTGGCTAGTCGAAAAAGGTTCGGGAGAAGTCCCGGAAGATCTCCTCCTTCACGACGTCGTAATGCTGTTCAGCGGATTTGCAACAGCCGCACTTCTCCTTCTATCTATGTACTAAGGCGAAAAAATCATGTCACTTCATAAAATGGAATCCACTGGTTGGGGACGAACCGTACGATCGGTCTCCACCGAATATGCGCCGCAATCGATCGAAGCATTGCAAGAATATGTTCGCGACCAAAAGAGTCCTCGAGGTTGCATCACACACGGGCTTCGCCGAAGTTATGGTGACTCATCCCTCAATATTGGCGGGATAACGATAGATGCTGCTTTCTTATCCAGACTCGAATTTCATGCAGATGCTCCAGTTGTGACGGTTGGCGCTGGCGTCTCCATACGAACGCTGGAAAAAGCATCCATTGAACGCAAACTATTTCCCCCGGTAGTTCCAGGCACTGGTCTGGTAAGCATCGGTGGTGCGATTGCCGCCGATATTCACGGAAAATCCCACCATATCACCGGCGCATTCTCCTCATGCGTAAAGCGCATTCAAATGCTTTATTCCGACGGAGAAATTCGAGACCTCTACCCAGAAGGTCCCACCGCTGATCATTTCTGGGCAAGCATCGGCGGACTTGGACTTACGGGGATGATCTTGGAGGCCGACCTCCAACTCATTCAAATGAATACTCCTTCTGTACTCGTAGAAGAGACCAGGGTCAACAATCTTGATGAAATGCTGACTCTCCTTTCTTCTTCGGACGAAAATTTTCAGCACACGGTGGCATGGATAGATCTTTCTGGAGATTTCCGTGGACGCGGAGTTGTAGGTAAGGGCAACTACGTTTCTCAAGAACCGGGTGCGAAGCAAGAGGCACCAATAAAATCAAAAAATGCGCCAACATTAACGTTTCCGAAAATTGGACCGTTCTCACTTATCAACAAACTCTCCGTCCGAGCGTTCAACGAAATGTGGTTCCGAAAACCGCTTACACGCGGAATAGCTTCGATCGATTCTTTCATGCATCCCTTAGACCAAATTCAAAACTGGAATCGCATCTACGGCGATCGAGGATTCATCCAATATCAATTTGTCGTTCCCGAAGGCAATGAGGATTTCCTCGCCCAAGTTCTTGCAACAATGAAAGACCTAGGTGCTGCGTCCTTCCTTGGCGTTTTGAAGAAGTTCGGCAAAGGTTCGCCCGCTCCTCTAAGTTTTCCCAAACCCGGATGGACCTTGGCTCTTGATATCCCCGCGAATCTCCGCAATCTTGAATCGACCCTCAACTCTCTGGATTCACAACTTTGCGATAGGAACGGACGAATCTATTTAGTTAAGGATGCGCGGTTGAAACCTGAATTCCTTCCGACTATGTATCCCCGATTGGAAGAGTGGCGAGGAATCCGCAACAATATGGACCCCCGTGGAATGTGGCAGTCTGATCAATCAAGGAGATTGAAACTATGTTGAACGCATTTCACAGCCCCCAATCAGTGGCGCTCCTTGGAGCCACAAGTGAAATCGGCCAGGCAATCCTTAAGGCATTGCCCCATGACAGTTTGAATACTTGCTTCCTCGTAGCTAGAGAACCACAGCGAGCCGCAACTTCCCTCAAAGAGGTACTCCCAAATCGAACTACATTGGTTGAGATTGCCTTCCAGGCTGAAGCGACCCAGACTCACAAGGACATTGTTAATCAACTTTTTTCCGAAGGAGATCTAGACGTAGCGATCATTGCGGCCGGCGTCCTTGGCAATAACCCTGATCTAGATGAGTCGACGAATGCACTCGATGTAATGACCGTCAACTACGTTGCTTGCGCGAACCTCATGCTTCTTATCGCTGAGAAAATGAAATCTCAGGGTCACGGACAAATCGAAATCATCTCCTCGTTCGCACAAACTCGCCCACGCGTTGACAATTTTATTTATGGCTCATCCAAGGCGGGGTTGGATTTTATGGCTCGCGGTTTGAATGACAAGCTCGAAGGAACTGGAGTATCCATCAACATTCTTAGACCAGGATTTGTTCGAACGCGGATGACGAAGTCAATGGCTGAAGCACCCTTTGCCGTTAACAGCGATGCGGTCGGGAAAGTAGCTGTCAACCTTTTGAAGGGCGATGACAGAATAGGTTACGCGCCGGCAGTATTAAAGTACGTTGCTTGCGTCTTCACCTTCATGCCCAAGAAGATATTTAAAAGAATTTCCAATCGCTGATGCTTAAACGTCCAACCAAACGCACAACACTGATTTCTCTAGCGGTCGTTTTAGCCATTTTTATCGGAAGCCTCTCGTGGTCGATCGGTTCAGTTCTTGCCGCCCCTGGAACTGACAGTGTGGCGGCCCGCCTTGCCGAGTGGGGGCGCGATCACGGACTCGGATTTGTGGTCACGGCCGGAGAAAATTTGCAGTACTGGCTCAATCCCCCAAAAATCGGAGGAAAGCCAACCGGAACCGAACTTCAAGACCTCAACGGCCAAACAGTCAGCCCTTCACCATTACCGACAGCGAATCCAACTTCATCTCCCACACCAACCCCGACACCCCTTGTGCCGATTCATGATCCGCTGCAGCCAATAGTCTCCCCTGCATTAAACGGTGAAGGAACTTTCAAAACAGTCGTTAAAGTAAATGAGCAACCAGTAATTCAAATCGCCTATTTGCGTCCTGATGGACAGCACACCTCCTATTTATCCGGCGTGGCGTGGATGAGCGGTTCACAACTGACCTTCGTACAGCACCCTGGTTTCTCAGACCCCGGCCACTTAAATCTGTGGACTCAACCTTCAATCATTCCCGTCGCGCAACGAGCCAGTTTAGTTGCAACTTTCAATGGCGGATTTAAAATCAAGAATTCGCGAGGAGGCTTCTACGCCGATGGAAATACTGCAGGGACACTTGTAAAAGGTGCAGCATCCCTCGTCATCTACGCCGATGGGCACTCGGATATTCTCTCTTGGTCAGGAAAGAAGCCGGATCCAGACATCGTCTCCATTCGACAGAATTTAGCTTTGCTCATCGATAACGGACAGGTCACTCCTAATCTCGACAAGAATGTTCTTGCAAATTGGGGCTGGACTCTTAAAAACGAGTACTTCGTTTGGCGAACCGGAATTGGAATTACTGCGTCTGGTGATTTCGTTTTTGTCGCTGGCAACGCCCTCTCCATCCAAAGTCTTGCCAATCTGCTTCTCCGAGCAGGATCGGTTCGAGCGATGGAACTCGACATTAACCCTGAGTGGATTTCTTACATGTGGTACACGCCGGGTGTAACAGCAACCTCGCCAATCCCCCACAAACTTTTGGATTTCGCAAGGCCGGCAGATCGTTACTTTCAACCAACAAGCCGCGACTTCTTCGCCGTTTACGCAAAGTGAGTGACGAGGGGTAGCCCTCGTGAGAATCGGAATCACTCTCTTTATATCGGCAGTCCGTGTACGTTGCAGAAGTGAATCTGACCCTACTTACTAAATCAAGCAATTTCGCATCGGCTAAACGAATCCCTTCAAAGTGGTTGCCCATTTTTGCAATCATCAGTGCCGTGGTTGTCTACATACTAATTATTTACGGAAGCCATGTGCGCGTTACCGATTCGGGGATGGGCTGTCCTGATTGGCCCCTTTGCAAAGGTCGAATAGGACCGTTCCAAGAATTTCACGCCTTCATGGAGCAGACTCACCGATACTTGGCTGGCATTGTTTCAATATTGGTAATTGCTACATATTTCCTGGCATCTCGAATTCGCATCAGGCTCTCTGCGATTAAACCAGCCTTGTTCACGGTTGCCATCGTTTTTGTCCAAGTGATTCTCGGAGCGATCACCGTCTTTGATAGCAACGGCGCGCCCACAGTCGCGGCGCATCTGCTCGCGGGACTGGCACTCCTAGGTGGCGCAACAGTCACAGCCGTCGGATCACTAGTCGATAAACGTGAGTCTTCATCACCACGACTAGGCAAACTGGGGTGGAGCGCAATAACGGGTGCAGGACTTTTGTATCTGTCTGGATCGCTCGTTGTTAACGCGGAGGCAGAAAAGGCCTGCGCAAGTTTTCCATTGTGTCCGTCTAACCAGCCACTCCACCTTGTAATCCTGCACCTCTTGCACCGGGGTGTCGCGTTCTTCGCAGTAATTGCCATGATCGCATTTGCCATTCATGCGTGGCGAGATTGGTCAAGAATTTCAGGCGCTCGACCGTTGGCGGGCACGCTCGTCGGATTGCTTACTGCCACGGCAACGCTTGGAATATTCAGTGCGCTTCTTAAGGCGCCAGCCGATTTACAAGATCTTCACCTTGCAGGCGCCGCTGGCGTGCTCACGGTATCCGTAGCTTTGGCGAGTGTTGGATGGCTTGCAGGTGCCGATAACTCAACGAACAAAAGGCGCGTACATTAGAAGTAACTAAATCTAATGTTTCTCTAGAAGGCCAGACATGATTTTCAAAAATCGAGTCACGGCGGGACGTGAATTAGCTAAGCGACTTGCTGATTTCAAGAACCAGGATGCTGTCGTGCTCGCCCTCCCAAGGGGTGGAGTGCCCGTTGCCTTTGAAATCGCTCAAAGTATCCACGCTCCACTTGATGTCATTGTGGTTCGAAAACTTGGAATACCTTTTCAACCAGAGCTTGCCATGGGTGCAGTAGGTGAAGGTGGGATCTTCTCAAAGAATGATCAAGTCATCGCGATGGCGAAAATTACTCCCCGGCAATTCGAAGAAGCCCGATTGAGAGAAAATGAAGTCGTCGCTGATCGAGCACGCAAATTCCGTGAAGGCCGCTCCCCAGTTTTGCTCAAAGGACGGCTAGCTCTAATAGTTGACGACGGAATCGCAACGGGTTCCACTGCGCAAGCGGCATGTCATGTGGCACGCGCCTTGGGCGCCGAAAAAGTCATCTTAGCGGTACCAGTTGGCTCTAAAGAGGCTTTAGAAGCCCTTTCTAATATCGCCGATCAAGTAATTTGCCTTGAGGTTCCGGAGAACTTCTTTGCAGTTGGTGAATGGTACGAAGATTTTTCCGCAGTAACCGATGAAGAAGTCGTGACGCTCTTGAAAAAGGGGCATAAATGAATCTGCATAACTTCGTTAGGGATGAAGAGGTCGAAGTTGTTGCGGGCCCGATCACGCTTGCTGGTCACCTAAGAGTTCCCGGTCACGTTGGGGGGCTAGTCGTTTTCGCTCATGGAAGCGGAAGTAGTCGGAACAGTCCTAGAAATGTCGCCGTCGCCAAAGTCCTCAATAATGCGGGTTTTGCAACTTTGCTATTTGATCTGCTCACCGAGCAAGAGGCGTCGGATCGAGTCAATGTCTTTGACATCGAGCTGCTTGCGAGACGTCTTTTGGAGGCAACAACTTGGCTTCGTTCGAAAGAAGAATTTGCAGAAAGTCCATTTGGCTACTTTGGAGCAAGCACTGGCGCTGCGGCGGCGTTATGGGCTGCCGCCGACCCACACTCGAAGGTGAGTGCGGTTGTCTCCCGAGGCGGTCGGGCCGACATGGCGGCGCCGAAACTTGAAGCTGTCCAAGCGCCTACTCTTTTGATTGTCGGCGGACTAGATGATGTTGTAATTGATCTGAACCGTCAAGCACAATCGAAACTGCGCTGCAAGAATGAATTGGTAATCATCCCTGTCGCCACTCACCTCTTCGAAGAGCCAGGCGCTCTTGAGCAAGTTGCGACGCTCGCACGTGATTGGTTTTTGAAATACCTTGTGTGGCGCGAATGAGGGCCAAATAGAGCCACATTTTAAAATTAGTGCGAAGATCTGCTGAAATCGGATATAGTTGCTTATTGTCAAGCAATTAACACGAGCAGGAGAAGTCAAGTGAAATTAAGGAAATCCGATCATCTTCCTGGCGATAATTACAAGTGGATCGCCCTGACCAACACAACTCTTGGTATTTTCATGGCAACGATAAATTCTTCTATCATCTTGATTTCTTTACCCGCCATCTTCCGCGGCGTTGGAATCAATCCACTCTCTCCTGGCAATGTTGGCTATCTACTCTGGTTGCTTATGGGCTACATGCTTGTCACGGCAGTACTTGTTGTCAGCCTTGGCCGTTTGGGCGACATCATGGGCAGGGTTCGAATCTATAATTTTGGTTTTGCGGTATTTTCCTTTGCATCTGTTGTTTTGGCTTTGGATCCTTTTCACGGAGGAGCCGGTGCATTGTGGCTGGTGCTATGGAGGCTTGTTCAAGGTGTGGGTGGAGCGATGTTGTTCGCAAATTCAAGCGCGATCATTGTTGATGCCTTTCCAGCCGAACAACGTGGGCTTGCAATGGGCATCAACCAAGTCGCTGCCATTGGAGGATCCTTTATCGGATTGATTGCCGGTGGATTGCTCTCGATTGGCGATTGGCGATTGGTTTTCTGGGTTTCGGTCCCATTCGGCATCATCGGAACTTTCTGGGGATATCACAGTCTTCGCGACAACGGGAAGCGCTCTCCGGCAAGAATTGACTGGTGGGGAAATATCACTTTCGCAATTGGACTCACATCAGTCCTCATCGCAATTGTTTACGGAATACAGCCATACGGCATCAGTTCGATGGGATGGGGTGCGCCGAAGGTAATTGCGGGATTCGTTGTAGGTATCACATTGCTAGTCATCTTTTTAGTTGTAGAGCTTCGAGTCGAATCCCCTATGTTCAATTTACGGCTGTTCAAGATCCGTGCATTTGCGACGGGGAGCATCGCCGGGTTGCTCGCCTCAATCGCACGAGGCGGTCTTCAATTCATGTTGATCATCTGGCTTCAAGGAATCTGGCTCCCCCTACACGGCTACGCCTATGACGCAACACCTCTGTGGGCTGGTATCTACCTTCTCCCGCTCACGATTGGATTCCTTCTAGCTGGTCCCATTTCCGGATTTCTCTCTGATCGTCACGGCGCACGCATACTATCCACTTCTGGCTTGATGTTCTTTGGTGCGAGTTTCGTGGGCCTGCTGCTAGTTCCAACGAACTTCCATTACGTCTGGTTTGCCATCCTCGTATTTCTCAACGGCGTGGGAGGAGGAATGTTCTCCGCGCCCAATTCAACGGCCATTATGAACAGTGTTCCAGCAAACCAGAGGGGGGGTGCAGCTGGGATACAGGCCGCATTCATGAACTCAGGCATGGTTTTGTCTATGGGCATCTTTTTCTCGCTCATGATCGTTGGTTTGGCCAACTCGCTTCCTAAAGCGATGTTCAACGGATTAACCGCGCACGGAGTCGGAGCGGATCAAGCGCACCAAATAGCGAGCCTTCCGGCCGTTGGCAGCTTGTTCTCCTCTTTCCTTGGCTATAACCCGCTTCAAAGTCTGCTCGGATCGCAGGCAGCAACCCACGTCACAGATGCGCAGTGGGCGACCCTGACAGGCAAACATTTCTTCCCTAATCTCATCCAGATTCCATTTCACGACGGACTCGTGATCGTGTTCGCTTTGGCCATCGCGATGTCGGTTATCGGTGCGCTTTTCTCAGCGTTCCGCGGCACTCGCTACGTTCATGAAGAACACACGATGCACGAACACGTTGGCGATATGACATTGTCAGGAGGCGCGGTTCCCGGAGAACCCGCGATGGAAAGTGAGGTTGTTCGATGAAGAGGGACGGATTACTCACCAAATCACAATCACAGACAGCCGCTGAACTCCGACTTGTCATCGGCCGCCTTGTCAGATCCATTCGCCAGCAGAACGCAAACGGCCTTACTCCCTCCCAAGTTTCTGCGCTCGCTACCATCGAAGAATTTGGACCCATTCGAATTAGCGATTTGGCAACTCGCGAATCGGTCGGCGCGCCAGTGGCAACTCGAGTTACCACGAGCTTGGAAGATTTGGGCTTCATCAAGCGAGTCCAAGATGCGCAAGACAAGCGCGTTTGTCTCGTTGAATTGACCTCCGCCGGCCACAAAGTGCTCAAGGATTTGTGGGAAGCAAGAACTGCGGGAATAAATCAACGCATTCAGCGGCTAAATAAAGCAGAATTATCTACACTGAACGCGGCCTTGCCAATCCTTGAGAAACTTGCCATACATGAGCCATCGCAGAACTAGATTAGTCGGAGCCCTGCTCATAGGAATCCTTCTGAGCACACTTGGTATCCAGACATCTAGTGCCAAGATATCAAGTTGCGCATCTAGCAAGTTTTCCTTATGGAACCACGGACAATTGCGTGGCTTCAACATATTTGCCGAACATGCAGATCCCTCGTGGGAAACAAATGGACCAGTTCATTGGCCATACACGCAAGCAGATTTCACTGCAATGGCAAACCTTGGTGCAAACTACGTGCAGATTTCGCAGCCAGGTTTGTTTCGAATGCGTTCTCCTTACGCAGTGGACGCGGAAGCGCAAGCCAACCTTGACCAACTTCTCAAGATGATCAGAAAATCTGGGCTAAAAGCCGTAATCGCATTTAGAACGGGTCCAGGACGCAACGAGTATGCCTTTAGGTACCAAAAAGATTACGATCCGCTCTTTAGTCAGCATCTCTATGAAACGTTATGGAATTCCAGCAAGGACCAGACCGCCTTTGTCGCGATGATGCAGTACACCGCCAATCGATATAAGAACAATTGCGTCGTAATTGGTTATGACCCGCTAGTTGAGCCAAACTACGTTTCCACTATAGATGACAAAACCTCCAACTATCCAAGCCCCGGCGACTTCTATGCGAACTTCGGCGACTCAATCCACGATTGGAATCAACTCACCCCACGTATCACCGCTGCCATTCGCAAAGTAGACAAGACAACTCCGATTCTCCTTGAACCAGAAAGTTACGGCTCGGTCGAGTATCTTCCATACTTGAAGGTCACAGGCGACTCCAAAACTGTGTACACAATTCACAATTACGAACCACAAGAGATCTACACCCACCAAGGTTCAAATGGGACCACCTCATATCCTGGGCTGATGGACACGAACGGCGACGGAACAACGACGCTGGTCGATTCACATTGGCAATCAATTCATCTTCAGCGGTTGCTCGACTTCAAACTCAAATACAAGGTGCCGATAGCTATAACGGAAATGGGGGTGCATCGCTTTGTTCCGGGCGCTGCAACTTTCCTCGATGATCAGTTTGCCGTAGTCGACAAGTTCGGGGCAAGTTACGCATTGTGGGGATGGAGAGCACCGGGCGATCTGTACTATGACTTTGATTTCCGCATGGGGACTGACCCAAATAACGAAATCCCCCAGCCAGGGAACTCGTTGCTCGAGGTCCTGAAGAAGCATTTCTCGAAAGCGCCTAAACTCCTCTGATGGAATCCATTCTTCAACACCCATCGGTCAATAGAGTGAGGGAAGTTCTTGCCAATTCTGGTGTAGAAATTGTCGCCCTCTCTGATAGCGCCCGAAGCGCGAAGGAGGCCGCCGAGGCTCTCAACATTGAAGTTGGTCAAATCGCATCCTCAATCGTCTTTCGTTTGCCAAATGACAAACCACTCCTAGTAATCACAAGCGGGCGACATCGCGTCGACACCGAACTTGTTGCTCGCAGTTTGAATATCGAGCGACTCCATCGGGCCGACGCTGATTTTGTTCGACAGTGGTCCGGTTATGCAATCGGCGGAGTAAGCCCCGTCGGATGGATAACCAATGAGGCAACGATTCTGATTGATATCGCCCTTAACGACTACGAAGTGATCTGGGCGGCCGCTGGGCATCCACACGCAGTCTTCCCAACTTCGTTCGTGGCACTTGAGTCGATGACGAAAGCTAAACCGATGAGCGTTGGAGACTAATTTTCATCTGGTAGCCTGCCTCCAAGTAACTTCCACAACCATTTCTGAAATTTAATTGGAGTCCCCTTCTCCGCGACCTTCGTATCTTCAAGCATCCTATGAGCCGCGGCCTCGTCCTCTCCTGAAACTAGAATTCTCACTCTGCCTGGTTGAAGTGCAAGGTTCATTCCGCCCTCGTCATCGGCAGAAATGTGGGCTCTTATGCCACCAGTTCGCAAACAACCGAGAATCAATTCGCCCTCAATTCGTGAACTAGCGACGAGCAACACCTGCAACCCCGAGTTGATATTTGAAAGGGTACTCCCAGGGATTGTTCGAGCGAGGATTGCTGGACGGGTATTTAGGCTAAATGACATACTGGTGAAATGGTCGATGCATTTGGACATTCAGAGAAGATGGCTAATCTTTTCGATAGATTGTCTGACACGTACGATGAGGTTGGCGTTGATTTTTTCAAACCGATTGCAACGAAGCTGTTGGATGCCATGTCCCCTGTTGAAGGCGAGCGCTGGCTAGATATCGGATGTGGTCGAGGCGCTGTCTTACTACCGGTGGCACAATTGATTGGTTCGCACGGTTTGGCCCTAGGAATTGATATCTCGGCAGGAATGATTGAGCATGCTCGACGCCTTGCATTGCACGCAGGACTTAGAAATGTGGAATGCGAAGTCGATGACGCACAATCTCCCACAACTGTTCAAGGGCAGTTCGACACAATCTCATCATCGCTGGTTCTATTCTTTCTAGCTGACCCGCTGCATGCGCTGCGTAACTGGTTTCCACTCCTCAAACCCAGCGGCAGAATCGGTGTTACAACATTCGGCACTATTGATCCCCGATGGGCATATGTGGATGAGGTATTTCAGCCTCATTTGCCGACCCACATGCGAGATGTGAGAATCCCCGATAACGAAGGTCCGTTTGCAAGTGATGCCAAATTAGAGGAAATGTTCTTTACTGCGGGTTTCGAAAATATCCTCACCGTCAGAACCTCGGTTCCAGTGCATTTCGCCAACACTCAACACTGGTATGACTTCACCTGGTCCATTGCGCAACGAATGTTGTGGCTTGCAATTCCTGAGCACGCACGAGCGGAAGTACGTAGGGAGGCCGAAGCCAGGCTTGCACAATTTGCCCAATCTGACGGATCGATCACCTTCGATCAAGAAATCCGCCTAACCCTCGGCACAAAACCTGAAGATTTAAAGAAATGATTCTCCACTCGACCTTGCGAACTCATGCCCCCGCTGCGGAAACGCTTCTCCTCATTCACGGCATGGGCTCTGCCTCTACGGCATGGCAGCCGATAATCGATGATCTTTCTAATTACTTCACGGTCGTTACAGTCGATCTTCCTGGACATGGATTCACTGCGATGGATGAGGCGCAACCCATGGACCCTCGTAGTCTTGCCGAATCTGTTTTCGAGACCATGAATTCACTTGGAATTGCGAAGTATCACGTCGTCGGAAATTCTTTGGGCGGGTGGATTGCTTTGGAAATGGCGGCAATGAAAACCGATGCGATTGTTTCAGTGACGGGGCTGGCGCCGGCCGGACTATGGATAAAACCATTTGTTGCTCGATACCCTGGTACAGCAATCGCCAGAATCTTGGCCAGTAGCCTGAAGGTTGTATCCCCTCTCTTACTTCATTATGAGTGGGCGCGCAAAATCGGATTTGAAAATGTAAGTCCGAAGTGGCGAGATTTTTCCTACCAACTCTGCGTCGAAGCGACCCATGCCATGGCGACTGCCGCCGGTTATTACCCAGCGTGGGACGCGCTCCTTCGCAAAAGGTTCGACCAGAATATTTCAGAGAATGTGCCAATCACAGTGATCTTCGGCGATACAGATCGAACTCTGCCCTCCTCGACATGCCAGGAGCGCTCACTTGTACCAGCCCACACCAAATGGCTCGTTCTTGCCGATTGCGGCCATGCCCCCATGTGGGATCACCCAACTGAAGTCGTATCTCAAATACTTTCAACCACAGGTGCCAAGATTTGACCTCTTGTTTCTCATAATGCCCCTGAACTGGTGAGATAGGGCAGACTACTCTCGTGTCACTTCGTCATTACACCCCACGTAGAAATAGAAGCAAGGGTGTATCGAGCGCCGCAAGGATAATTCTCGGCACAGTTTTAGCAATTGCGATTTTGCTTCAGGTGGCCTATCCACTCTCGCACGGACAGATTCTGAAATGGGTGACCATTTTTGGGTTCTATGCAGGCGCTATGACCATGGTGCTCCACGCTATCTACTCGTTCGGATGGCGATATGCGATCACCTATGTTGGAGTGACCTTACTTTTCGCATTCGCCGTGGAACAAGTCGGAGTGCAAACTGGATGGCCCTTCGGTGACCACACCTTTAATTCAAGTTTAGGTGTAAAAATCTATGACGTACCCTTGGTCATTCCCTTTGTATGGCTCATGCTCGCGCATCCAATTCTTGTTGCCGCCAGGCGAGTGAGTCGAAATTGGACTTTCATCTATGGTGGCGCAGTCATGATGGCATGGCATTTATTTATAGATCCTCAATTGGCAACTGCCCATCGTGTTCAGTGGACTTTAACGACATCTCACGTGCCGTTTGAAAAAGAATTGCCATTGTCCAATCCAGCGGGCTGGCTTTTCACAGGGATGCTTCTAATGGCCATCCTGCACCTCGCATTACCAAAAGAAAGACGAAAGCACGGCGCTGAATTTGCCACGGTAGATATCTTCCTAACGTGGACTCTGGTAGTCGGATTGGTCGACTATCTCTTTTTCTTTCATCGTCCCGAGACGGCATTGTTTGCCGGAATTGCGTACGCATTTATCCTTGCGCCCTACTGCTTCTCCCGTTGGCTAGGACAACCTGGCGACTAGAGCAGGATACCTCTACCGAGTAATCCCCAGATTAAGAAAAATTTCCTGCGTGGCAGTTGAGCTATTCATTGTGTAGAAATGTAAACCGAGAGCCCCTGCCTCCAGAAGTTGACTGCACATTTCTGTGGCGATTTCGATTCCCAGCGCCTTTACCGCTTCAGTATCGCTCTCAATCTTCAAGAACTTCTCTCGAATTCGAGAAGGGATTGGAGTGCCGCCCAATTCGGCCATTCGCTCAAGCTGCTTTACGTTCGTAACGGGAAGGATGCCTGGGATTATGGGCATTGAGGACCCGCACTTGGAAAGCTTCTCAACCAGATCTTTCCATTTTGAGACTTCAAAGAAGAATTGAGTCGTAGCAAAGGAGGCGCCAAGTTGTTCCTTGCGTAAAAGAACGTTTATGTCTTGCTCGAAGTCCCCATGGGAAGCGGGGTGACCATCAGGGAAAGCCGCGACTCCAATCGTGAAATCTCCCCGCTGAGCGGCGAGGGCTACCAATTCGTCAGAATGTGTGAATCCACCCGGCGTCGAAACCCAAGGCGCCGCTGGCCCCCCTACGGGATCACCACGAAGAGCGAGAATACTTTTGATTCCAGCATCGTGATAATGCTGGAGAATTTCACGCAATTCAGATTCTGTTGAACCGACACACGTTAAATGCGCAACAGTTGGTATGTGAGTTCGGGCCGTTATCTCCGATGTAATCCGAATAGTGCGTTCGCGGGTTGACCCGCCGGCTCCATAGGTCACCGATATGAAATCGGGTGCTAGTAATTCCAAACTTGCCATTGCGTGCCAGAGCCGATCCTCCCCTGCCTCGTCCTTTGGCGGAAAGAATTCAAAAGAAAAGCTTCTAGCCATGACCTTCCTTTCGCTCTTACTGAATAGTGAGGGTACCGTTGCCACGTGAGCCTTGAACCTCAGTTCGCCTTAGCGGACATACGAATACGCGTGCAAAGGGATCTGACAGATTTTCTCGCGAAACAGACTCTGTACTTAGGCGAGATCGGCACTGAACTCATTCCTGCAGCCGAGGCGATCAATGCTTTTCTCCTCAATGGAGGAAAGCGCTTGCGCCCACTCTTTGCCTATTGCGGCTACATAAGCGCAGGCGGCCAAGACGACGATTCAATTATACGGGCAATAGCCAGTCTTGAACTCCTACAAGGATGCGCATTGATCCACGATGACCTAATGGATGCCTCGGATACAAGGCGAGGACAACCCTCCATTCATCGAAGATTCGAGATGATTCACCAAAGTGATGAGCTCTCAGGTTCGGCCGCTAACTACGGAGCTTCGGCGGCAATATTGCTAGGGGATCTGACCTTGGTGTGGGCCGATCAAATGCTTCATGATTCGGGAATCACTGACATGCAACTCGTACGCAGCTTGTCGATATACGACGAAATGCGGGTAGAGATCATGGCTGGTCAATTCCTAGACATTCACGAGCAAGCCTTGGCTACACAAAGTGTGGCCCGATCTCTCAAAATCGCCAGGTACAAATCCGGTAAATACACCATAGAGCGCCCGCTTCACTTTGGCACTTGCCTCGCCCTACCCGAAGATGAAAAGCGCCAAGAATATTTCACAATTTTTTCCGAGTTTGGACTTCCTCTGGGCGAGGCTTTTCAACTAAGAGATGATTTGCTCGGTGTTTTCGGCGATCCTTCGATCACTGGCAAACCAGCCGGAGATGATTTGCGAGAAGGCAAGCGCACTGTATTAATGGCGATGACGCAGGACCGAGCAAATGCCAAGCAAGAGACGACAATTGCCAAATACTTCGGCGATCGTAAACTTCACGCCGAAGGCGTTGAATCGCTGCGTACGATCATCGAAGAAACAGGAGCAAAAGAACACGTCGAAGAACTCATTGAAAAGTTGACTCTCACCGCACTTGATGCACTCAATCGAGATGAAATTCCACCGGCGGCTCATTCACTTCTCACCGAACTCGCCTCAATTGCAATGGGAAAGAACACTTGATCGATCTGACTTTGGCACTTGAAGATGTCCTGAGTTCTCCGCCGCGCTGTGGGAAAACGCATGTCATCGCCATTGATGGGCCGGCGGGGGCTGGAAAGACAACCCTCGCTAACGAACTCTTTCTTTCTATGAGCCTTCATCATAAGGTCGAATTAATCCACCTAGATGAGATGTATGCGGGGTGGGATCTTGCCCTTACTAAAACCCTTACAGACACTCTCTCGCAGGTACTTGAAACACTCTCTGTCGGCAACATGGCGACATACCCAATTTTCGATTGGACTTGGGGCCAGTTCGACTCAGACCGGCAAATTTTCCCTTGCGATGTTCTCATTATTGAAGGGGTGGGAAGTGCGCAGAAGCTAGTGCGAGAATTTGCGACTGCCACAATTTGGCTTGATATCGACCCTCAAATCGGACTTCGACGAGTTTTGGAGAGGGATGGCAACCAGATAGAAGAGCAAATGAATCGATGGCAAGAACGAGAGACTGAACACTTCCGAACCGACTCAACCCGCGAAAACGCAGACTTCATACTCTCTACTGTGTAAGCGCAGCGCGTCTAGCCAACTTAAGCGGTTCCTGTTGCCTAAGATTTTGATGTGTCAGATCTGTCTGGTCAACTCATTGACGGGCGCTATGAACTTCTGGAGCAATTAGCTAGCGGAGGCATGGCGACCGTTTATGTCGCCCTGGATACTCGACTTGATCGAAAAGTTGCCGTGAAGATTATGCATCCACATCTGGCGGACGATGAAATTTTCGTCAACCGATTCATTCGAGAAGCCAAGGCTGCCGCTGCCCTCTCGCACCCCAATATCGTGGCAGTTCAAGACCAAGGGTGGAATCAGAACGGTGTCCCAGCGGTGTTTTTAGTAATGGAATTAATTGAAGGCAGCACCTTGCACGATTACATTTTTGAGCAAGGGGCTCTTTCGCCTGCCGAAACAATTCATTTTCTGATACCCGTGCTAAGTGCAGTGGCTGCAGCCCACAAAATTGGAATAGTCCATCGCGACCTAAAGCCTGAAAACATACTCATCTCCACCAACGGACGCGTGAAAGTCGCGGATTTCGGATTAGCACATGGAGACCTAATTGGTCACACACTGACAGCCGAATCAAGCGTCATCTTGGGCAGTGTTTCCTACCTCTCTCCCGAACAAGTACAAAGAGGAGTCGCAGATGCGAGAAGTGATGTCTACTCGCTCGGAATCATCGCTTTCGAATTGCTTACGGGCGAAAAGCCCTTTTCAGGGGACTCACCAATCAACATTGCGTATAGGCATGTAAATGATCGAGTACCTGCTCCCTCTTCGCTTGTTTCAGGAATCCCGGAGTCTCTAGATGCATTGATTGTGCGTGCCACGCGAGTTAATCCTGATGAACGTCCGAGAGATGCTGGTGAATTTCTTGAGCAAATGCGCGCGATTCAAGTCGAACTTGATCCCAAGCGAAGCCAAATGAGTTTGGAATTGGATTTGCCTCCAGTAATAATCAGAGAGAAATCTCGCAAAACAAAGCGAGTTTCGTCTCCACTAAAAGCGATGTCATCTGGCACAGTGTTGCCCATGAAATCTTCGACGGGTGGCAAGACACCGAAAGACAAGCCATCTCGAACTACAAGCACGATTGCAACGAGACGCAAGGCCAGCGCAAGGGTTCGCAGGAACAGATGGATCGCAGGAATCTTGGCCCTCTTTGTTGCCGGCGGCATCTGGTACGCAACAGCCGGAATGAAGAGCGGGGTTGGAGTCCCGAGTGATCTTGTCGGCATGAGTACCAAAGACGCGACTACTGCCCTTAAGGCAGTCGGACTCGGCGCGACAATCTCAGACCAAGTGTTTAGCGAAATCGTCCCTATAGGAAAAATCATTTCAACCGACCCGGGTGGTGGTGGCAAAGTCAAAGCAGGCGGACTGGTCTCTCTTGTTGTGTCCAAAGGACCAGAGCGTTTCTCAGTTCCGATAGTGAAGGGGTTAACGCAAGATGCCGCAACCGCGCTCATGCAGAAGAATTCACTTATCGTCGGCACGGTTAAACAAACATTCAACCCAACCATTGCGCAAGGCATCGTTATTAGTTCCACTCCGGTGGCAGGCACTGAGCTTCGACGTGATTCTCAAGTGGACCTGCTTGTCAGCCAAGGCCCCGAGCTTCTTGTCCTTAATTCCTACGTCGGGAAAAGCGGCGATCAGGCGCTCACTGAACTCACCAACGCAGGTTTTGTGGCATCGACGACTTACGCCTACAGCGACACCGTTGCAATAGGAGCTGTCATTAGTCAGACCCCCGATGGCAACGGAGGCACGGCACCTAAGGGAACAAAGATTGCCCTTGTAGTTTCGCAAGGCAGCGAGTCGGTTTTTGTGCCGAACCTCTACTCCTTTACAGAGGCTAGGGCCACTGCAATGCTCCAAGATTTGGAACTTAAGGTCAGCGTGAAGAAGATCGGCACGCGCGCCAATAAGACCGTAACGAATATTTCGCCCATGGTCGGCACAAAAGTGAAACGTGGCAGTACGGTCATCATCACAGTAGGGTAAGCAAATGTCGCATCCACGAATCGGCGCCCATGTACCTACAAGCGGCGGGATGGCTAAACGGTCGATTGCTTACGCGCAGACCATCAAAGCCGAGGCGATCCAAGTATTTGCCTCCAATCCGCGTGGCTGGGCGATGCCAGAAGCCAACCGAGAGGCAGATGATGCCTTCCGTGCCAAGACTGCCGAATTTGATATCGCCGCATACGTGCATGCGCCCTATCTCATCAACTTAGGATCACCGACTGTCGCAACCTACGAAAATTCTCTCGCGTCGACAAAATATTCCTTGCAACGAGGGGCTGATATCGGCGCACTTGGGGTTGTGATTCATACAGGCTCGGCCGTGGACGTCGATCATGTTGCAAAAGCATGGACTCAGATCCACGATGGCATGATGCCGATCCTGGAAGCCCTTCCCGCTGACTCCCCCAGTTTGTTACTGGAACCCACTGCAGGACAGGGCCAATCCCTTGTGAAACGACTTGAAGACTTGGCGCACTATCTCGATGCACTCGAACACCACCCGAAGGTTGGAATATGTCTGGACACCTGTCATGTGTTCGCCGCAGGTCATGACATAAAGAAGAAAGGAGGCATGACCGAGATGCTCGACTTGCTCGTATCCATTGCGGGCTTGGAGCGCTTCCAGTTGATACACGCAAACGACTCCATGGATGTTTGTGGCGCTCTAAAGGACCGTCACCAAAATCTTGGCGAAGGCGAAATTGGATTGGATCCATTTAAGGAACTTCTTGCCCACCCCGCAGTGGCAAATGCTCCTCTGATTCTGGAGACGCCGGGCCAAGAACCTGAGCATGGCAAGGAAGTTGCACTCCTTAAGAAATTCCGCGGCTAAAAATGCGTTTGAGGTTAGCTCCTCTTGCCCTGCTCACAGTCGCCGCAATGTGGGGTGCTGCATTCGTTCTCATGAAAGATGCGATCAAACGTCAAGATGTAAATAGTTTTCTCTTCACACGTTTCGCAGTCGCGGCGATCGTGATGATCCTTTTAAAGCCAAAAGTCATCCGATATTTTTCCCGTGATCTTGTCTTTAGGGGTTTTATCGCTGGGTGCTTCCTCGGAATCGGCTACATCTTGCAAACATTGGGATTGGCAAGAACGACCGCTGCCGTGACAGGATTTGTTACTGGAATGTACGTGATCGCCACTCCTTTGATCGCCGCCGTGGTCTTGCATCAACGAATATCACGTCGGACCTGGACGTACGTGCTAATTGCTACAGTTGGGCTCGCCCTTCTCTCCCTTCACGGTTGGTCGGTTGGATTCGGAGAAATCTTGGTTCTGGGCAGCGCTTTTGCATTCGCTTCGCACATCATCGCTTTGGGTCAGTGGAGCAGCGGTAGAGATGCCTACGCGCTTACCGTTGTTCAGCTTGCGACCTGCGCCGCATTGGCCGGCGTCGCATCGCTAAAGTCTGGTTACCACCTTCCACCCGATAAAGGTGTGTGGGGCGTGGTTGTCTTTACGGCGGTTTTTGCAACAGCCATCGCATTCATGATCCAAACCTGGTCTCAAGCCCACATGTCCCCCACCAAAGTCGCAGTGATTTTAACTATGGAAGTTGTCTTTGCGGCCATCTTTGCCGTGATATTCGGCGGTGAGAGCCTTACCCTTCACATTGCACTCGGTGGAGCACTCGTCGTTGGGGCGATGTACATGATCGTTCTTCAGGAAGCGTGAGAGGATAAATCCATGCGCGTAGATCTTCGTTCTGACACGGTGACCCTTCCCTCCGATGCAATGCGTGAAGTTATGGCGCATGCTCCGGTGGGTGATGATGTGTATGGAGAAGACGAGACTGTTAACTCACTCGAGGAACGCGTTGCGGCCCTATTCGGAAAAGAGGCTGGGGTTTTCACACCATCGGGATCATTAGCCAATCAACTTGCAATACGAATGCTCGTCGCTCCCGGCGAAGAACTCATAGCCGAAACGTTTTCGCATATAGTTCGTGCGGAACTTGGAGCAGCCGCGACATTTAGCGGAATTACTACACGTACATGGCTAGCAGAACGCGGATTGCTTAAAGCAGAAGATCCCATGGAAATCGCACGACCGGCCTCTGGTCCTTACCAAGTCTCCACTACGGCAATCGCTATTGAGAACACACACAACTTCGGCGGTGGAACAGTTCAACCACTCGACGAGATCGCAAAGTTGCATCACGCAGCAAAAAATGTCGGCATCGCATTGCACCTCGACGGCGCGAGAATCTGGAACGCACATATTTCCAGCGGAGTGCCGTTCATCGAGTACGCCAAGTACTTCGAGACAGTCAGCGTTTGCTTCTCTAAAGGGTTAGGCGCTCCTGTCGGATCGATGATGCTCTCAACAAAGGAAAAAGTGGCAAAAGCTCGAGTTTGGCGCAAACGGTACGGAGCAGGAATGCGCCAAGTTGGAATACTTGCAGCGGCTGCGCACTTCGCACTTGACACCAATTTGCCCTTACTCGCTCAGGATCATCGCCGTGCAAAATTCATCGCCCAGAAATGTCATGAAGTGGAACCGTCAGTGATCAACCCAACATTTGTTGAAACGAATATCGTGAGCATGGATCTGACCCAGCTACCTCTGTCGGCTTCTGAGTTTGCACAGATGGCAAAAGACGAAGGTGTTCTAATAAGTTCGTTGGGACCAAAATTCGCCCGGCTAGTCACTCATATTGATATTGATGATGCAGCGATGACCTATGCCGCAGATGTTATTGCGGCTACTTTAAAGCGCGCCCTCATGGCGAAGTAGCCACTCTTTCGCATTTAGACCGTAGGCATAATTCCCTAGCGCTCCGCCTGTCTTCACAACACGGTGACACGGAACCACGACGACGATCGCATTCTTGGCGCACGCCGTACCTGCTGCGCGAACCGCAGCCGGGGAACCTGCACGTTGCGCCAAATCCGCGTACGAAAGTACTTTGCCGGCTTTGATTTTTCGCATTGCCTTCCACGCCGCTTGTGAAAAATGTGCGCCCGGCTGTCGTACTGCGATTGCATTGATGGCTTCAATATCGCCGTCAAAATAGTCATCCACTAAGTCAGAAATGACAGGGATTCGTTTCACACGATCAATTCCTCTTTGGGCATCAACATCATCTAATGAACTCACCAATGCGTCAAAAGTTCCGAAATTGGCTCCGAGCAAAACATGCTCATCTGCCATGAGCTGGATCATGCCGATGGGAGTCTTCGTCGTCGTGTAGAGCAAAGTCATTGAGACAGATTAGCGATCGCGAAGCATCTCCGCTACGAGAAAAGCCAATTCCAATGATTGGGCGTGATTGAGCCGAGGGTCGCACGCCGACTCGTATCTGGTGGCCAAATCGTCGTGTGAAATCTGTTCGCCGCCTCCGACGCACTCTGTGACATCGTCACCGGTAAGTTCGATGTGAATGCCTCCGGGATGCGTTCCCAGTGATTTGTGCACTTCGAAGAATCCCTTTACTTCATCGAGCACGTCATCAAAACGGCGAGTCTTGTAGCCACTCGGCGCCTCGTACGTATTGCCGTGCATAGGGTCACAGACCCATAGGACTTGTGCGCCAGATTTGGTAACGCCATCCACCAGTGCGGGCAGCGCTTGCCTAATCTTGCCCGCGCCCATCCGCGTTATGAAGGTAAGTCGTCCCGGTTCGCGGTTGGGGTCCAATTTGTCGATAAGCCGCATTGCATCATCTACGGTGGACTTAGGCCCGAGTTTGACGCCGATGGGATTGCGTATTTTGGAGGCGAACTCTACGTGCGCGCCATCCAATTGGCGGGTGCGCTCACCGATCCATATGAAATGCGCAGAAACGTCATAAGGGAGTTGAGTTCGAGAATCAATTCGGGTTAGCGCCTTCTCGTACTCCATAATCAAGGCTTCATGCGAGGAGAAGAACTCGACGGTTTTGAACGCGGCAGGGTCGACACCAGCTGAGCGCATGAACTCCAGCGCACGCCCGATTTCATTAGCCATTTCTTCGTAACGCATGCCGACGGACGAGTCGCGGATGAAACCTTTATTCCATTCGTGAACTTGCCGAAGATCGGCAAAACCGCCCTGGGTAAAAGCGCGGACGAGATTAAGCGTGGCCGCAGAGGTGTGGTAAACCTTGAGAAGCCGAGCAGGATCCGGAGTTCTAGCGGAGAGACTAAATTCGAGATCGTTAACCGCGTCGCCGCGGTATGCAGGAAGGGTTACATCTCCGCGCGTTTCCAAATCATTCGAACGTGGCTTTGCGAATTGGCCAGCCATGCGGCCCACTTTGATAACTGGAAGGCTCGAGTAGTACTGAAGAACCGCGGCCATCTGCAAAATTGTCTTGATTCGATTACGGATTGAATCGGCGGTCGCCGCGACAAAAGTTTCAGCACAATCTCCGCCTTGCAGCCAGAACGCCCTGCCCGCCGCGGCCTCTGCAACACGGGCTTTCAAGTTGTCGCACTCACCCGCAAATACCAACGGTGGGTAAGTCTTAAGCTCTGCGACTGCCGCACGGACGGCAGGGCCATCTGAGCCTCCCGGCCAGTTGGGCTGTTGGGCCGCAACGAGGCCAGGAGCAAAGAGGGAATCCAATGTGGTCATAGTTTCCTAGCGTAGAGAAGTCGAAGATAATCGCGTCGGGCGATTATCCAAAGAAGATCTCAGCCTCCTTGTAGAGAGCAGGATCGACAAGTTTCAATTTCTCGGTGGCCGAGGCAAGTGGAACTCGGACAATATTGGTGCCATGCAAGGCAACCATCTTGCCCCAGTCACCCTCGTGGGCAGCCGTAATTGCGTGCAAACCAAAACGGGTGGCAAGTACGCGGTCAAAGGCAGTTGGTGTTCCGCCTCGCTGAATGTGTCCCAAGACCGTGCTTCGCGCTTCCTTGCCGGTGCGCGCTTCGATTTCTTGCGCGAGCCAGTCGCCGATTCCTGAAAGCTTCACGTGGCCAAAGGCATCGAGTGTCTGATCCTTGATGACCATATCCCCGTCTTGGGGTATTGCACCTTCGGCAACAACGATGATCGGCGAGTAATTGACTTTGAAACGCGATTCAACCCATTGGCAAACTTGATCGAGCGAGAATTTCTGCTCTGGAATCAAAATGCATGCAGCCCCGCCAGCCAGTCCGGAGTGCAAGGCAATCCAACCCGCATGACGCCCCATGACCTCAACGACTAGTGCGCGATGGTGAGACTCGGCGGTTGTGTGAAGGCGATCAATAGCCTCAACGGCGATATTGACAGCGGTATCGAATCCAAAGGTGTAGTCAGTGTTGTTGAGATCGTTATCGATTGTCTTTGGAACGCCGATGACTTTGACCCCTAGAGCATCGAGTTTGGTAGCCACCCCAAGTGTGTCTTCGCCGCCGATCGCGATAAGCGCGTCCACGCCAGTTGCAGCGAGATTCTCGCGAATACGGTCGATTCCGCCATCAATCTTAAATGGGTTGGTTCGCGACGAGCCAAGAATTGTTCCGCCACGAGGCAAGATTCCTCGAGTGGCTTGGATGTCGAGTGTCATTGTTAAACCTTCGAGAGGTCCACGCCATCCATCGCGAAATCCGACAAACTCATGGCCGTACTCTTTTTCGCCTTTGCGGACAACTGCACGAATTACAGCATTTAAGCCAGGGCAATCTCCGCCACCAGTTAGGACACCAATACGCATCGCAATTTACTCCAACGCTCGATTAAAAAATGGGCATCTGTAGCCCGTAGAGGGTCAACGCTGACAACGCGGAGTCTATCGCCAAGACGGCGAGAGCTTGTCCGTGGGAAATAAAGATTGCATCACTTCGTCGAACTCTGGTAGGAACGCACATGGTCTTGACACCCGAAATTGAGCAATACCTGGCGGAGCGAGCAGCAGCAGGAGTTCCGCAGGTCTGGCAGGCGCCTGTGATGGCGCTACGGGAAGGTACATACGCAAAAATCGCCCTTGTTGGGGCTCCGGAGGAAGTCTTCTCAATTCAAGACCGTTACATTCCAGGACCTACCGCCGATCTACATATACGAATGTATCGGCCAAATGACCGCGAAGATCTCCCTGCCTTGGTCTACTTCCATGGTGGCGGATGGGTGCTGAACTTTCTCGATATTTACGATACCGAATTGAGTTCTCTCGCGAATAAAAGTAATTCTGTGGTGATAACCGTCAACTATCAGAAAGCGCCGGAGCATCCATATCCAACCCCCTTCGATGACTGCTACGCCACTTACGTATGGGTTCACAAGAATGCAAAGGTGCTAGGCATTAATCCAGAGAAGATCGGGGTCGGTGGCGAAAGTGCAGGGGGAAATTTGGCCTCGGCCGTGGCACTGAAAATCCGCGACACATCCGGCCCATCGCCCGCCTATCAACTGCTTATCAACCCGTGCAACGAGCGAAATTTCGATTCGGATTCATACCAGAAATTCTCGACTGGGTTCGGACTTTCTCGTCAGGGAATGCAGTGGTACTGGGAGCAATACCTCCAAGGCGATCTTCACGACCACGATCCATACGCATGCCCATCCACCGCAATAGATTTCGCCAATCTTCCCCCGGCAATCATTGTGACCGCGGAATTCGATCCTTTACGCGATGACGGTGTCAAGTACGAGCGATTACTTCGCGAAGCCAGTGTTTCAACGAATTACAAGGAATACAAAGGAATGATCCACGGGTTCATGAGCCTTGGCGAAGTAACCCCGATGTCCGAGGTCGCGCTTAAAGATTGCGCGGAGTTAATCCGAAAAATCGTCGGTTAGGGAGTAACCCGAACGCCTTTGCCAACTACGACGATACCGCCGGGCGAGATCGTAAAGCGCTCACGATCGCGTTCGAGATCCACACCGATTTGTGCGCCGGGTTCGACAACAACGTTCTTGTCCAAGATTGCCCGCCGAACAACTGCGCGATCACCAATCTTCACCGATGGCATAAGTACTGACCCGTCCACAAAGGCCCCACCGGAAACCACGACGTCGTATGACGCAACAGTGCGGTTGAGATGTCCACCCGCGATAATCGAACCGGCTCCAACAATTGAATCCTGCGCTATTCCGCCTTCGCTGAATTTTGCAGGCGGAAGTGAAGGGGGGTTGGTCAGAAGTGGCCACTCGCGGTTGTACAAGTTGAAGATCGGGTGCACAGAAACCAGATCCATGTGAGCGTCAAAATACGCATCGATTGAACCTACGTCCCTCCAATATCCCTTGTCACGATCGGTAGCACCTGGCACCACGTTATTCGCAAAGTCATAAACTTTGGCCGAACCGTTTTTGGTCAGCATCGGAATAATGTTGGCGCCAAGATCGTGCCTACTCTCTAAATCCTCTGAATCGAGGATGAGGGCTTCTTCCATGATGTCACGTCGGAAGATGTAATTCCCCATTGAAACCAAGCACATATCGGGAAAGCCTGGCATTGCAGGCGGATTTGCGGGTTTTTCATGAAAGGCCTTGATAGTTATTCCGTCATCGGCAAGTTCGATCACGCCGAATTCGCTGGCTTCTGACCTGGCAACTCGAATCGCTGCAACCGTCACACCAGCTCCGGTGTTCAAGTGCTGATCAAACATCTGGCTGGGATCCATCCGATACACGTGGTCGGCTCCGAATACCAAAATGTGTTTGGGGTCTTCATCGTGGATTAGGTTGAAATTCTGCAAAATTGCGTCCGCGCTTCCGGTGTACCACCGTGGCCCCAACCGCTGTTGCGCAGGAACTGGAGTGATGAAGTTACCTAGCAGAGTCGACATACGCCATGTAGTGGTGATGTGCTTGTCGAGCGAATGAGATTTGTACTGAGTCAGAACGGCGATCTTAAGCATCCTGGCGTTAACCAAATTAGAAAGTACAAAATCTACTAAGCGGTAAGAACCACCAAAGGGAACGGCGGGCTTGGCTCGATCAGCTGTCAGGGGCATCAACCGCTTACCTTCTCCACCTGCGAGAACTATTCCTAATAGCAGGGCTCGTCGCGGCATGGCGTAACGATAGCCTTCTCCTCGCAAGCCGCCTAGACCTTGACAGATGCGCGGCGAATAGGAGATGTGATGGAGCCGATCAGAGTTGGTTTGGTTACGAAAGAGTGGCCCCCACATGTTTACGGTGGAGCCGGCGTTCACGTAGTCCAACTCGCGCAAGCGCTTCTGAAATTGCCCCAAATATCACTTGCTGTTCATTGTTTCGGCGAAGAGCGAACCGACGCCATTGGGTATGCCACTCCATTGGAGTTTCGAAATTCCAATCCGGCAATTGCAGCGGTTGCCACTGATCTAGCCATTGCCGACGCATTAGCAACTGCGGATGTAGTACATACGCACACTTGGTATGCAAATATGGCGGGCCACGTTGCCTCCCTCATTCATGGAATCCCCCACATCATGAGTGGGCATTCACTAGAACCATTAAGACCTTGGAAGGCCGATCAACTCGGAGGCGGATACCAGCTTTCATCATGGGTGGAGAAAACTGCGATCGAAAGCGCCGCCGCCATCATCGCGGTAAGTGACGGAATGCGCGCCGACATCCTTTCCGCATATCCAAACGTCGAGCCTTCACGGGTTCGCACGATCCGCAACGGAGTTGATACCGAGAAGTTTTCGCCGAATTATGACAAGAGCACCCTTGCCAAATACGGCATATCTGGAAGCTACGCCCTCTTCGTTGGCCGAATTACTCGCCAGAAGGGGTTGGCTCATCTTCTACGAGCCTGGAAGGAAGTGCCAAGTCAATATGGGCTCGTCATTGCGGCTGGCAGTCCCGATGAACCCGGGATCGGTGCCGAAATTGCTGAACTAATCCAAGAATTGAGCGCCACCCGTTCCAATGTTTGGTGGATTCAGGAGATGCTGCCGCACAACGAACTCACGGCCGTTCTTACAGCGGCCGATCTCTTCATCTGCCCGTCAATTTATGAGCCTCTCGGGATCGTCAACCTTGAAGCGATGGGATGCGCGACCGCGGTCTTGGGCTCCGCGGTTGGAGGCATCCCTGAAGTAGTCGACGATCGTGTAACTGGCCACTTAGTCGACTACTCACCAGATCACACGCGATTTGAGAAGGCACTGGCACATGCGATCAAAGACCTTATGGGTCAACCCGAATTGCTTGCCCAATACGGCCTTGCCGGCCGTACCAGAGCTCAATCCGAATTTGGATGGGATGCAGTTGCCGCAAAGACTTTGGCACTGTATGAAGAAGTCCTCGGTCGATAGAGAAAGAAAAAATGACACGAAAGAGTTGGGCTTTATTTATTGCGCTCGGATTTCTCTGGGGAATTCCATATTTGTTGATTAGGGTCGCCGTCCGAGATCTCAATCCCGCTGTCGTAGTTTTCGGTCGAGTACTTATTGGCGCGTTGATTTTGGTTCCAATCGCATATCGCCAAAAGACTTTGGGCGTCGCATTGCGTGGTTTCAAGTACATTTTCCTTTACGCGACATTCGAAATCATGGGACCGTGGTTTCTGCTAACTAAGGCTGAAATAAACCTCCCGTCCGGACTTGCTGGGCTTCTAATCGCCACTGTGCCGATCTGGGCAACCATCTTTGCATCAATCGGCGGAGACAAAACGGTCTGGCATCACAAACGCCTCATTGGAATTGTGGTCGGCTTCATCGGATTAATCACTGTCGTGGGGATTGAGAGTTTGACCGGCGATAGTGCACTCTGGGCGATACTTTTTGTCCTCGCCGCAGCATTGGGCTACGGCTTTGCACCGAACATGATCACGACAAAACTTCCTGGAGTATCTGGTCTTGCGATCAACGCCGTTGCAATGTCGATCGCCACTGTCGTCTATGCCCCTTTCGCATTTTTGCAATGGCCCCACGGACATGTCGCGACCAATTCAGTGTTGTCTGTTGTAGCCCTCGGCGTTTTGCCGACTGCCACGGCATTCGTGGTCTTCTTTGCTGTACTTAAGGAGATTGGCGCCGCGAGAGCGTCCTTGGTGACTTATTTGAATACGGCATTTGCTGTGGTCTTAGGTGTGCTCATTCTTTCAGAGCCTTTAACACTGGGAATCGTAATAGGACTTCCAATGGTGTTGGTTGGCTCTTACCTCGCCAGTCGGAAACCAACCAACAGCCATTAGATAATCAGGAATCGGCTCTGAAATTCCTGAAGCGTACCTCCGTGAGAACTT
>JANXZF010000064.1 GCA_025355665.1 Actinomycetes bacterium | reverse complement strand
GCGCCATCGGTGGCTTTAATGCTGACTTTGCCGTCAACGAGAATGCCAAATAGCGGTTCATGGCCGGGAAGAATTCCTAAGTCGCCTTCAACGGTGCGAGCAGAAACCATCTGAGCTTCCCCAGACCACACTCGCTCCGTTGGAGTGACAAGTTCAACCCCAAGCAATGTTCCGCTGGCCATCATGATTTAGACCTTTGCCAATTCAGCAGCACGACGCTCAACGTCATCGAGGCCACCGCACATGAAGAACGCCTGTTCTGGGATGCGGTCATAGTCGCCGTTTGCCAACGCTTCGAATGCTGCGATGGTTTCGGCAACGGGAACGAAGGATCCATCCAGGCCGGTGAAGGCTTTGGCGACGAAAGTGTTCTGTGACAAGAAGCGCTGGATACGACGAGCACGTCCGACAAGGATGCGGTCCTCTTCGGAGAGTTCGTCGATACCGAGGATCGCGATGATGTCCTGAAGATCCTTGTAACGCTGCAAGATCTGCTTGGTTCGGTTAGCAACACGGAAGTGGTGCTCGCCGATGTAGCGTGGATCAAGGATGCGCGACGTTGAGTCCAGCGGATCCACCGCTGGGTAAATACCCAACTCGGAAATTGGACGAGAAAGTACGGTGGTCGCATCCAAGTGAGCGAACGTGGTGTGTGGGGCCGGGTCTGTGATGTCATCTGCAGGAACATAAATTGCCTGCATTGATGTAATCGAGTGACCACGGGTTGAAGTAATTCGCTCCTGCAATTGGCCCATTTCATCGGCAAGAGTTGGCTGGTAACCAACGGCAGATGGCATACGACCAAGAAGAGTTGATACTTCAGAACCTGCTTGGGTGAAACGGAAGATGTTGTCGATAAAGAGCAACACGTCCTGCTTCTGAACATCGCGGAAGTACTCAGCCATCGTTAGAGCAGAAAGGGCAACGCGAAGACGCGTTCCTGGTGGCTCGTCCATCTGACCGAAGACCAAGGCGGTCTTATTGATTACGCCGGTTTCCTTCATTTCGAGGAAGAGGTCGTTACCTTCACGGGTACGCTCACCAACACCGGCGAATACAGATACACCACCGAAGTTTTCAGCAACGCGGTAAATCATTTCCTGGATAAGTACGGTCTTGCCAACTCCAGCACCGCCAAATAAGCCAATCTTTCCGCCCTTTACGTATGGGGTTAGGAGGTCGATAACTTTGATACCGGTCTCGAACATTTCGGTCTTTGATTCAAGCTGATCAAAGGGAGGTGGATTGCGGTGAATCGACCAGCGCTCCTTGATATCAAGGGATGCGGTTGGAACGTCGAGGGATTCGCCAAGTGTGTTGAAGACGTGACCCTTGGTGACGTCACCTACTGGCACTGAGATCGCAGAGCCGGTGTCGCTCACTCCTGCTCCACGGACAAGACCGTCGGTTGGTTGCATGGAGATCGCGCGCACGAGGTTGTCACCGATGTGCTGTGCAACTTCCATCGTCAAGGTACGAGTCTGACCGCTCATGGTTACTTCAACGTGCAATGCGTTGAAGATCGGCGGCATCGAGTCGGCGGGGAATTCAATATCCACCACCGGTCCAATAACACGCGCTACTCGACCTTTACCGGTTACTGTCGACATCATTCACTCCCTGCATTTGCCGAGGCGAGCGCGTCTGCGCCGCCAACAATTTCACTGATTTCCTGGGTAATTTCAGCCTGACGGGCTGCGTTCGCAAGTCGGGTGAGCGACTTGATTAGATCATCAGCATTGTCAGTTGCTGACTTCATCGCACGACGGCGAGCGGCATGCTCGGAAGCAGCCGATTGCAACATCGCGTTGAAGATTCGGGCTTCGATATAGCGAGGCAGCAGAGCGTTTAGCACCGAGCCTGCATCTGGTTCGAAGTCGTACATTGGAAGAAGGCCAGTTGGGATTGGCAGTTCAGTCTCGACAACTTCTAGAGGCAACATCCTTTTAGCGATGGCCGTTTGAGTAAGCATCGAGTGAAATTCGGTGTAGATAATGTGGATCTCATCGATACCAACACTCTCACTCGTGGAATCAGCAAGGAACGCCAAGATCAGTGAGTCCGCAACTTCCTTAGCGTTCTCATAGGTCGGGCTGTCAGAGAAGCCAGTCCACGAACCAGATACGGGGCGATTGCGGAATTTGTAGTAGTTGACGGCCTTTCGCCCAACCAAATACGAGCTCACTTCAAGTCCGCGATCTCTCAAAGTGGTTGCTAATTGCTCGCCCTCTTTGATTGCATTGTTTGAATAAGCGCCGGCCATACCACGGTCCGCTGTAATAATCAGAATCGCAGCTCGCTTTGGATTTTCTGAAGGCGTGGTCAGCGGGTGATTGGTCGAAGAGTAAGTAGCTAATGCAGTCACCGCGCGCGTAAGTTCATTTGCGTACGGTGTCGATGCCCAAACTCTTTGTTGCGCCTTGACAATACGAGAAGCAGAGATCAACTCCATGGCTTTCGTAATTTTCTTAGTCGCCTTTACCGAACGCATTCGGCGGCGATAGACGCGTAGTTGGGCACCCATTTCTTACTTCTTTTCTACCGGCTGTACGTACTTCGTGACCTGCTCGTTGAGTTCGCCCTCGAGCGGATCAACTGGCTTGTCGTATACGGCTTGAGCAGCAGATGAAATGAAACGGCTCTTGAACATCAAGACCGCATCCTTCATTGACGAGATCGTGTCATCGGTAAGTTCCTTAGTCTCAGCAATGACATCGAAGATTGCTTTGCGCTCGAGGGCAATGAACTCAAGGAGTTCGCTCTCAAAGCGGCGAATGTCTGCAACCGCAACATCATCGAGTTGTCCCGATGTTCCGGCCCAGATCGAAACAATCTGGCGCTCGAGTGAGTAAGGCGAATACTGACCCTGCTTCAACAGTTCAACCATTCGCGCACCGCGCTCGAGTTGGGCCTTTGACGCTGCATCAAGATCCGAACCAAATGCGGCGAAGGCTTCAAGCTCACGGAACTGTGCAAGGTCAAGACGCAAACGACCCGCGATCTTCTTCATGGCCTTGGTCTGAGCTGAGCCACCAACGCGCGATACCGAAATACCGACGTTGATTGCAGGACGAACACCGGCATTGAAAAGGTCGGTCTCAAGGAAGCACTGACCATCCGTAATCGAAATAACGTTGGTAGGAATGAAGGCAGAGACGTCATTCCCCTTTGTTTCGATGATCGGGAGTCCGGTCATCGAACCGCCACCGCGCTCGTCAGAGAGCTTTGCGCAACGCTCGAGTAGACGAGAGTGCAAGTAGAAAACGTCTCCGGGGTAAGCCTCGCGCCCCGGTGGGCGACGAAGCAACAAGGAGACCGAGCGATAAGCCTCGGCCTGCTTTGATAAATCGTCAAAAACGATGAGAACATGTTGGCCTGCATACATCCAGTGCTGGCCGATTGAAGAACCCGTGTAAGGGGCCAAGTACTTAAATCCTGCTGGGTCAGATGCAGGGGACGCGACGATGGTTGTGTATTCCATCGCGCCGGCTTCTTCTAAAGATGCGCGAACCGATGCAATGGTCGAACCCTTCTGACCAATCGCGACGTAGATGCACTTAACCTGCTTCTTTGGGTCTCCGCTCAACCAGTTTTCGCGCTGGTTGATGATGGTGTCTACGGCAACTGCAGTCTTTCCAGTCTGACGGTCACCGATGATCAACTGACGCTGTCCGCGGCCGATTGCTGTCATCGCATCGATTGCCTTGATACCAGTAGCAAGTGGTTCCTTAACTGGTTGGCGATCAATAACTGATGGAGCCTGAAGTTCGAGAGCACGACGTGCATCGGCCTTGATTTCGCCCTTGCCATCAATTGGACGTCCGAGCGGATCGACCACGCGTCCAAGGAAGCCATCTCCGACTGGCACCGAGAGAACTTCACCGGTACGTCGAACGGAAGTTCCTTCTTCAATTCCTTCGTAATCACCAAGGATTACAACACCGATTTCGCGCACGTCGAGGTTAAGTGCGAGGCCGAGTGTTCCGTTCTCGAACTGGAGGAGTTCATTCGCCATCGTTGAAGGCAAACCTTCAATACGAGCGATACCGTCGCCGGCTTGGGTGACTGTTCCAATCTCGTCTCGAGCGGCGACGCCTGGATCGTACGACTTTGCGAAATTCGCGAGAGCATCACGAATTTCCTCGGGTCGGATCTGCAGTTCGGCCATCTTGTTCTCCCTTATCGAATCTTCTTGAGTTTCTTTTTTAACCCTGAGCGCCCACGAGTGCGCGCCCAGCTCCTGCTATGCGATTGCTGATAGTTCCATCGATGATTTCATCGCCGAATCTCACACTGACTCCGCCGACGACACTTGAAACAACTTCGACATTGACCCGTACTGGCTGTCCAACTTGGGCAGAAAGCAACGTCACTAGGCGTTTGCGCTGCGCATCGGTCAGGCCAACTGCAACCTGAACATGTGCGATCAAGCGATTTCGGCGAGCAGCCAAGGCGAAGAAATAGTCTTCAAAGGCGGCTTCAATGCTGCGACCACGCAGGTTATTGACCAAGTGTGAAACCAACGTGAGCGTTGATTGCGTGTAGGTCTTACCAAGCAGTTCAACCACTAGCGAGGTCTTAATCTCGCTTGCCCCTGACGTGGTGAGCGCTTTGCGCAGTTCGAAAGAACTTGAGACTGCCTGTGATACGGCGAAGAACTCGTCTTCGACACGGTCCAATTCGCCGGCCAAATTTGCAGCCGATCCCTGTGCTTCGATTGCCAGTTGCTCAACTACCGGTACGAGATCTCCAGATGAAGACCAGCGAAGTGAAGCAATGTTGGTAACGATTTCCAGGGCCTTAGCATTGAGTGATTTGCCGAAGACCTCAGTAACGAGTGCGACCTTGGCGGCTGAATCGCGTGATGGATCAGTGATCGCGCGACGAAGCGCAATCGATCCAGCAAGCACTTCAGCGCAGGAAAATAGTTGGGTGCACATTTGCGACGCCGTTCCCGGAGTCATGCCTTTTACGGCAGCGTCAAGCAATGCACGAGAGGCCCGTAGAGACTCACGGCTGCTTCCGCCAAAATGTGCTCTCATCTTTATCCTTACTTCGATACTTCTAAGTCGTCTAGGAAGCGATCCACAACTCGCGAAGCGCGAGCCTGATCGTCAAGTGATTCTCCAACGATCTTGGAAGCCAACTCGATTGCAATTGTTCCGACTTCAGTTCGAAGGGACGCAATCGCTGCCTGTCGTTCGGCTTCGATGGATGCATGTGCTGCTGCGGTAATACGACCAGCCTCTTCCTGGGCTTTAGTACGAAGCTCTTCGACGATAGCGACACCTTGTGCGCGCGCATCTTCGCGAAGTGAATGAGCCTCATCGCGTGCCTTGGAAAGTTGCTCTGTGTACTGACGCAGTGCACGCTCGGCTTCAAGTTGTGCCTTCTCCGCCCGCTCCATTCCACCTTGAATTGCCTCAGTACGAGCGGTGAATGCTTTTTCAAACATTGGAACCACTTTTGAGCGCAAGACAAGATAGAGAAGAGTGAAGGCGATGGCGCCAACGATCAACTCTGCGGTGTGCGGAAGGAGAGGATTAATCTTCTCCGCAGCCAAATTAATTGAGTGCATGTCTAGTTATCTATGTATTAGAGAACGAATGCGAGTACGAGGCCGAAGAGCGCAAGTGCCTCAGCAAGAGCGAACCCAAGGAACGCGATTGGCTGAAGAACGCTACGTGCTTCTGGCTGACGTGCAACGCCGCTGATGTAAGCAGCGAAGATCATTCCGGTAGCAATCGCGGGTCCGATTGCAGAGAGGCCATAACCGACCAGGTTGAGCGTGCCTTTCATTCTTTTACCTTTCTAGCAGTTGTTTAGTGCTCGTCGGCAAGGGCGCCGGCGATATATAGAGCAGTAAGCAGGGTAAAGATGTATGCCTGTAGACATTGGACCAAGAATTCGAAGAAGGTCAGCCCGATACCGAATGCAAAGGCAAAAGGGCTGATCAATTTCAAACCGATGACCCCCTTGAGCAGATGGTCTCCGCCCAAGATGAAAACAAGAAGAAGCAAATGGCCAGCAAACATATTTGCGAAAAGACGAAGGGCTAAAGTAAGTGGACGGGTAATGAAGTACGTCGCGATCTCGATCGGAGTCAACAAGATGTATGCGGCCTTTGGAACGCCGGGCATGAACATAATGTCTTTGATGTACTTGCGAATTCCCTGCTTGCGAATTCCGATGTAATGGAAGACCACGAATGTAATGATCGCCAGAACGTAAGGGAAGCTCACGTGGGACATGGTTGGGAATTGCAGCAGCGGCACGATTCCGAAAATGTTGTTTGTCAGAATAAAAACAAAGAGAGTGAAGAGGTAGGGCACAAAACGCATGAACTCGTGGCCGATGATGTCGCGGCCAAGGTCATTACGAACGAAGCCATAAAGGCTCTCGCCAGCAAACTGCAATTTTGAAGGAACGATCGCTGCCTTACGCGAAGCAAGAACAAAGAAGATCGAAATCAGAAGAACCGAGAGAAAGACCAGAAAAATTGGCTTGGTGGCGTATTGGCTGTGGCCAAAGAAAGAAGGGAAGATGAAGTCGTTACTGCTGGGCGGGACGAAACCTCCGCCACTAGCGCTTAACAAGTGCAACGAGCGCACGCACACTCCTCATATTTCTATAGATCTAGTTTTGTTCTAGTCGTGCCAACATATGGGGGAAATTCGGCCAGCGGGGCAACCTTATTGGGAAAGATTGGAAACTGTGAAATCGGCCAGAAATGCCCCCGACACGGGTGCTTAACAGGCAGGACTACTTGGAGTTGCGGCCGATCCTTAGCCAGATGAGGTAGATGGAGGCGCTCACACCTAGGAGCAACCCGCCGAGCAGAAAATAGTGAGTCTTGAGCCAGTGATCCAACGCCCAGCCCACCCCACCCCAAAAAAGCATCCCGGAGAGGAGGTAACCAACGATCGACCAGGCTGCCCCGTCGTCATTTGGTTTCATTTGCCCTCTTCATCTTCTCGCGCTTGCGGCAATGGTAGGTGTATCCGCAACTTTAAGAAACTTCTTATCTCTCCCCCAAGCCACGCCACCGTAAGAGCGAGAGCAACGACGCCAAAACTTGTCCGATCAATGGTCGATCGGGAAGTGAACCGAGTTAAGAGCCAGAGAAAGAGACCAAGCAAGGCAATTTTGGCGAAGTAGGAGAAAATCGCGAGGGCAAAAGTTGTCAGCGGATCGAGTTTTCGCGAAATTGCCGAGACCGCTAAGTGGACGGTGAAATACATCACAACTACCAGTTGAGCAAGAAGTGCGCCAAGTAGTCCGGCCTTCCCCCGGGCTATTCCGAAAATGACGATGCCGAGAATTCCAACTAAAAAAGTCGGGATCAACGCCCCGCGCATCATGTCTTGTTCGTTGCTTTTTTCAGTAGTCACAGAAGTGCATCCGTTTTCTCTTCGATAAATTTCTTGCGCTCGAACCAACGGCTGGAAATCGAGATGCTAATTGCCGCAAGTGCCACGGCCGTAACGAGGGCTGCCCACCACGGCCAGAATGCAAGAACCGTGACGGGGATTGCCAAAGTGGCCGTCCAGAAATACATGATCACCGCAGTGCGCTGATGTGAATTACCGGCGACGAGAAGTCGATGATGCAGATGTTCTTTGTCGGGCGCAAATGGCGAGCGCCCGGAAAACACCCTTCGAAAGACCGCCAGAATCAAGTCCATTAGTGGGATTGCAAGGACAGCAAAGGGCAGCAACAGCGGAAGAAGGGTTGGACCATGATCCTCAGCGGTTATCGCATTGGCGTCAACTTGACCGGTAAGAGTAATGGCCGCGGCCGCTAGTAATAGACCTAAAAACATCGAGCCAGAATCTCCCATGAATATTCGGGCGGGATGGGAATTATGAGGAAGGAACCCGATACAAACTCCGACGATTATCGCCGTAATCAATGATGGCGAACCCGCTCGGCTAAATCCATTAACAACAGCTAACAAATAGGCGAAGGCAAAGAATGATGCTCCAGCAATTGCGACAATTCCAGCAGCAAGTCCGTCCAGACCGTCGATGAAGTTCACTGCGTTGATCGTTACCAATACAACAAGGACCGTGACCGCCTGCCCGATGCTTGGTGGAAGCGTTGTCACGCCATTAATTGGTAGCCAAAGAATCTGGATTCCATAGAGAAGCAATATTCCTGCCGCGAGTGCCTGTCCGGCCAATTTAGTGAGCGCATCGAGTTGAAAACGGTCATCAGCCATTCCCAAAATAATGACGAACGTTGAAGCGAGAAATATCCCCTGCAATTCATGACTGTGAATCTTTCCGATCAAAGAAAAATGTCTGGCAATCACGAATGTAAGGACCGTCGAGATCCACATTGCAACTCCACCCCAGCGGGCAGTAGGAAGGGTGTGGACATCGCGCGAGCGGATTTGCGCGACAGCACCGAATTTTTCGGCGAGCCTTTTGACGAAGGGAGTAACCAGATAACACAGCGCTGCCGCTAAGAAGGCGGTGGCAAGATAAACGCGCATGTGTTATTTCTGATTAGGCGGAATAGATTGGAAAACGTGAAGTAAGTGCATGAACCTCGCTACGGATCTGGCCCAAAACCTTCTCGTCTTCGCTGGAAATAGCTCTGGAAATCAAAGAGGCGATTGTCTTCATTTCGGCCGCGCCCATGCCCTGGGTAGTTGTGGCTGCGGAGCCGACACGAATTCCACTGGTAACAGCGGGTGATTCAGGATCGAAAGGAATCGCGTTTTTATTGAGGACGATTCCGGCCTGGCCACAACGCTGATCGGCGACCTTGCCTGAAACGCCAGTGCTTCGAATATCAATCAACGCCAGATGAGTTTGAGTTCCGCCGGATACCGCGCGCATGCCTTCGGCCTCAAGGGAGGAAGCCAGGACTTGGCAGTTGGCGATGACATTTCTTGCATAATCTTGATAGGCAGGTTGAGCGCATTCCTTAAGTGCAATGGCTTTGCCGGCAACGGCCGACATTATTGGCCCGCCCTGCATTCCTGGAAATACTGCCTTGTCGACGGCTGGACCGTGCTCGGCTTTTGCGAGAATCATGCCACCGCGAGGTCCACGCAAAACTTTGTGTGTTGTGAAAGAGACGACATCTGCATACGGAACGGGTGACGGGATTGCCTTTCCTGCAACGAGTCCAATGAAGTGAGCAGCATCCACCCACATGATCGCGCCAACTTCGTCGCAGATCGCGCGAACCTTCTCGAAATCAATCAAACTTGGATACGCAGTTGCGCCAGTGCAGATCATCTTTGGCTTGTTGGCAATGGCGAGATCGCGCAATTCATCGTAATCAATGAGCTCGTTATCTTTGCGAACGCCGTAAGAAACGATGTTGAACCACTTTCCCGAAAAATTCACTTTTGAACCGTGAGTGAGGTGTCCTCCGTGTGGAAGCGACATCGCAAGGACGGTATCTCCAGGCTTTGTAAATGCAGCGTAGACCGCGATATTTGCACTCGCACCGGAGTGAGGTTGAACGTTGGCGTGTTCAGCGCCGAATAAAGACTTGGCCCGTTCAATTGCAAGGTTTTCAGCTTTGTCTACTTCTTCGCATCCGCCGTAGTAACGCTTTCCTGGATAACCCTCTGCGTACTTATTGGAAAGTGTCGAACCTAAAGCAGCAAGCACCGCGCGGGATGTGAAGTTCTCACTCGCAATGAGTTGGAGATCAGTTTGTTGGCGATGCAATTCCGAAAGTAGAACCGCCGCAATGTCTGGATCTTGCTTGGAGAGAAGGTCGAAATCAGGACCGTAAAAAGGGGTATCAGACATGATGTAAGCCTATTCTCTCGGTTTTGGATTTGCGGAGCCCGAAACAATAATGTCAGGGACAAGCTCTTGCAATTGATGGAGCGTAACGGCTCCCTCTCGAATTAACTCGATACCAGGCTCACTATCTGAAACGATTGTCGAAAAGGGGGCCGGCGTCAGAATCCCAGCGTCAAATATCCCCGCCAGGTCATATTCACGGGCAGAGATGTCGTTGGGATTCAGGAGTGGCGCGCTACCCGCTCGGGCCGCGCTTCCAACGGCCAGAGGACCGCTTTTGCGAAGGAGTGCAAGTACAAATTTCGCTGACGGAACCCGTACGGATACTTGATCCAGTTCCTTCTCGTCCCCCAAGTCCCAATTAAGGCCAGTGTGGGGACGAAGGTTGAACGTAAGTTGGCCCGGCCAGTACGTGGACATGAGTACTCGGGCATTGAGTGAAACATCGCGCGCAATTCCATCGATTACTTCCTGCCTTGGAATTAGAACTTGCGAAACTATTCCGAGAGCATCACCCCGCATAACATGCAAGGCTCGCACGGCATCGTGATCGAAGGCATCCGCTAAAAAGACGTAACCATTCTCCAATGGAGCAGCAATTATCAAACCAGACCGAATCCATTGCAGCGCCTTCTCCACATTCGCCTTCAAGGCACGAGTTTGGATATTCACTTTCTCCGTCATGTCATCCGCCTTTGCGCACTTGTCCATCGGGGCCGATTATTCAGATCATCATGAACTCTAATATCCGTGAAGTCACTTTGAAGGGCTTCCTTAACCGCATCGGCTTGCCCCTCGCCGTGCTCCATCACAAATATGCCCTCGTCCTTGAGAAGGCGGCTCGCAGTGGTAATGAATTTACGTGGCACCTCCATGCCATCCCTTCCACCGAAAAGTGCCACATGCGGCTCGTAATTCTTTACTTCAAATGGAAGATCCTCGTCGTTGGGCACGTACGGAGGATTGGCAACTACGAGATCTGCTTTTACGCCAACAAGTGCAACGCTGACATCCTCGGCGACTATTCGGACATCAACATTATTCGCTTCGATATTTCTTCGAAGCCAGATCAGGGCCTGATCATCATTTTCAACTGCGATGACGTGAGCAGAAGGAACCTTCGTCGCGATCACAATTGCGATAGCACCCGAACCCGAACCTAAGTCGATAACACTGGTCTGGCGATTTAGAGCCTCCAAATGCGGAATGACATTTTCGACGAGCAATTCTGTTTCCGGCCTTGGAATGAGAACACCCGGTCCGACTTGAAGTTCCAAGTCGCAAAAATAAGCAACACCCGTTATGTATTGAACAGGCTCGCCGCCAAGGCGCCTTGCGCAAAGAATCTCAAACGCTTCGAGAACTTCATCAATGCTCTCGAAATTCTCCATGACCTTATCCACCGTGACGCTGTTATGAAGCTCCATCCGAGTGATTCCCAAGACGTGTGCGAGCAATAACTCGGCATCAGCTTCTGCGTACCCAGACTCGCCAAATTCGATCTTGGCGCGGCGCAAAGGCTGTCTAAAGTCCATGCTTAGCTTGTAGCAGCCAACTTGGCGGCCTTATCGGCATCCAATAAAGACTGAATCATGGGATCTAGTTCGCCGCCAAGGACTGCGTCCAAATTGTTGGCTTTGTAATTGACCCGGTGATCGCTGATCCGATTCTCTGGGTAGTTGTAGGTACGAATTCGCTCGCTTCGGTCCACTGTTCGCACCTGAGATTTGCGTTCGGCCATAGCAGCTTCATCTGCTGCTTCTTGCGCCGCAGCCAGCATACGTGCGCGCAAAATACGCAGTGCGGATTCCTTGTTCTGCAGTTGGCTCTTCTCGTTCTGGCAAGAGACGACAATCCCAGTTGGTATGTGCGTAATTCGGACAGCAGAGTCCGTCGTATTAACGCTCTGCCCGCCTGGACCACTAGAACGATAAACATCTATTCGAAGATCGTTCATGTTGATCTCTACGTCAATTTCTTCGGCTTCTGGAAGAACTAGAACACCAGCAGCGGAAGTATGAATTCGTCCTTGCGATTCAGTCTCCGGGACGCGCTGAACTCGGTGCACTCCCCCTTCGAATTTCAATCGCGCGTAAGGAGATTGTCCAGGTTCTGGAACGCCCTTTGATTTGATCGCGATCGAAATGTCCTTATACCCGCCGAGATCTGACTCGGTGGCGTCAAGAATTTCAGTCTTCCATCCATGCTTTTCTGCATAACGCAGATACATTCGGAGTAAGTCGCCTGCGAAGAGCGCAGACTCATCTCCCCCAGCACCCGCTTTAATTTCCATGATGACATCGCGGTCATCATTGGGATCTCGAGGCAGAAGCAACTCTTCAAGTTTTGTTGTCGCCAGATCGCATACTTCCTGCAGAGCAGGAATTTCGGAAGCGAAATCTGGATCGGTTTCGGCTAGTTCTCGAGCCGCGGTCAGATCATCTTCGGCCGCACGCCACTCACGAAATCCGGCAACGACGGGACCGAGTTGGGCATAGCGTCTGCCCAGAAGCCGTGCTCTGCCCTGATCATTATGGATACTCGGATCGGCCATCTGGGCTTCGAGCTGGGCATACTCACTAACAAGTTCATGGGCAGAAGCAAATCGATCTACATTGCTCACCTTCTTGCCCCTTTCGCTGGTCGTTTCGCGCCCCGAATTTGAGAAATAAAAAGACCGCAACCGTTACCCACGTAACGGATGCGGTCTAATTGAAAGCTACTTCGCGTCCTTCTTGCCGAAACGCTCTTCGAACTTCGCAACGCGTCCACCAGTATCAAGAATGCGCTGCTTGCCCGTGTAGAACGGGTGGCAAACAGAACAAACTTCTACGTAGATGGCACCGCTTGGAACGGTTGAACGAGTAACAAATGTCTCGCCGCAACCGCAGGTGACAGTTGTTTCACCATATTGCGGATGGATTTCCTTCTTCATTTCTTGCTCCTTTGGTTGGGCTGGGTCGCTCTCGAAAGAGTCGTGAACCAGCTCGTTACGGGCCAAGGCTACCGCCCACCGGCGCGCCTTGGAAATCGAGGGAAAAACTAGGCTTCTAGGCCGTTTGCTACAGTCGTTTTCTGGACCTGCATCAAGAATTCAACGTTGGATTTGGTGCCCTTCATCCTTTCGAGAAGAAGTTCTAGAGCCTGTTGAGAGTCGAGAGCGTGCAGGACTCGGCGAAGTTTCCAGACAATGTTGAGTTCTTCGCTACCCATAAGGATTTCTTCCTTACGAGTTCCCGAGGCATCTACATCTACCGCAGGGAAGATTCTCTTATCGGCCATACGACGGTCGAGTTTGAGTTCCATATTTCCTGTTCCCTTGAACTCTTCGAAAATGACCTCATCCATTCGAGATCCGGTTTCGACAAGAGCCGTTGCCAAAATCGTAAGCGAGCCGCCATCTTCAATATTTCTTGCGGCGCCGAAGAACTTTTTTGGAGGGTAAAGGGCAGCCGAGTCAACGCCACCAGAAAGGATTCGGCCACTCGCAGGAGCTGCGATGTTGTACGCGCGACCCAAACGAGTAATCGAGTCGAGCAGAACAACCACATCATGTCCTAGTTCGACAAGCCGCTTGGCTCGCTCGATAGCGAGTTCGGCAACAGTGGTGTGGTCATCGGCAGGTCGATCAAATGTTGAGGCGATAACTTCGCCCTTAACGGATCGCTGCATATCCGTAACTTCTTCTGGTCGCTCATCAACAAGAACAACCATCAAGTGGCACTCGGGATTGTTTGTAGTGATCGCGTTTGCAATCGCCTGCAAAACCATCGTCTTACCAGCCTTTGGAGGCGAAACAATGAGTCCGCGCTGCCCCTTGCCGATTGGAGAAATCAGATCGATAACACGGGTCGTAAGAATGTTTGGCAGAGTCTCAAGACGCAGACGCTCTTGTGGGTAAAGAGGAACAAGTTTAGAGAACTCCACGCGGTTGCGAGCCTCATCCGGCTGCATGCCATTGATGGTGTCCAGACGCATTAAAGCGTTGAACTTCTCGCGACGTTCGCCGTCATGAGGTTGCCTCACCGCACCGGTGACGACATCACCCTTGCGTAGGGCATATCGACGAACCTGCTGCAAAGAGACATAGACGTCATTCGGACCAGGAAGATAGCCAGCGGTGCGGATGAAGGCATAACTCTCCATAATGTCAATGAGGCCACCAACTGGAACTAGTACGTCGTCATCTGACAGAACTGGTTCTCGCTCTTCGCGAGGGCTTCGGTCTCGATCGCGACCGCCATCGCGACCTCGGTCTCTTCCTCTATCTCGGCCTCGGTCGCGACCACGCCTGGAGTTTGAATCTCGATCGTTATCAAAATTTCTATCGCTTTCTGAACTTCGCTCCTCAGATGCGGGAGCCTGTTCAGATTCTTCAGCCACTTCGCGCTTTTTGTTGCGCGCCGCATTTCGTTCGGCTCGACGAGTTTCGCGTTCTAATTTCGCGGCTTCGCGGTTTGCTGCTTGTAAATCACTAATTGCCTGCACAAGTGCGGCCTTCTTCAATTTGCCGGCGCCCTCTACTCCTAATTGATTAGCAACTTCTTGCAGTTGCGGAAGGAGCATGGAAGATAGTTCGGGGCTGCTCGAGCGTACGGTGCCTTTTTCAGTCATTGAGCTTCATTTCAGTTATGGGAATACTCCCGTGATTATTTTTCTTGATTCTCTGAAAGTCACACGCCATATGGCGGATCAGATGCCAAAACCATACCACCCATCCAGCAAATCCACCAAACGAAGAATTATCAGGCTGAAACAACTCCTGCGCCGGTCGATGAAATATCAAGTGCCTGCAAGGAAAATGCATCGCCAGCGGCTCGTTGCAACTCGGCCACTTCACTTGGATCGCCTGTATGCAACACCAATACCGTCGGACCTGCGCCAGAAATAAACGCGGCAACACCTGCTGCTCGCAACATGGTGACGAGGACAAATGATTTCGGCATTGCTTCTTGTCGATATTTCTGATGGATGAAGTCCTCGGTTGCCGCAAACAAGAGGTCTGGTCTATTAGTCAGGGCATGAACCAGCAACGCGGCATGAGTGGAGTTTGCAACAGCATCGGAATGTGGAACCGATTCGGGCAGTAGTTTGCGCGCCTTAGTTGTAGCCACCGAATTTGAAGGAATAAAGGCCAACGCCTTAATGCGTGGGTCTACAGACATTCCTACGCACCTGGAAATCACTTGCCCGTGACGAATTTCCTGCCACGCAATGGTTGCGCCACCGCAGAGTGCTGCTGCGACGTTATCTGGATGGCCCTCGATTCGGGAAGCGATAGTCAGCAACGCCTCGTCATTCATTCGATCATCACCAGAGAGCACAAGCGCTCGTGCCAATACAAGTCCGCCGACGATGGCGGCAGCCGAGGACCCCAAACCGCGGCCATGGGGAATGACATTCAATGCACGCACGGCAAGACCTCTCGGTTTGCCGCCCATGAAATGAAAGCCCTCGTACATAGCGCGCACAACGAGATTTTTTTCATCGCGACGAACGTTGTCAGAACCCTCGCCCGTAACGTCAATATCCAAACCCGGCTCGTCCATGATTTGTGCGACGTATCGGTCGTTCAATTCAAGGGCTAACCCAAACGAATCAAAACCCGGACCAATGTTTGCACTCGTGGCGGGCACTTGAACCTGAATTGCATTGGCTCGAAAAGTTGGCTTTGCCATGATCCTAACTTAAACCCAAAGCTTCTGCTGCGCGTGCAGCGATAGGAGGGATCACCACTGGGGCGGCGGCGCCCTCAAGTGCCCAATGGACATCTTTCAAGCCATGTCCAGTGACTGTGATGACAATGCGCTTGCCATGTGGCAATCGACCCAAACGTTCGTATTTAATCAAACCGGCCAACCCGGCAGCGCTGGATGGCTCAACAAAGACGCCTTCTTTTGAGGCAACCAATCGATAGGCACTGAGGATTTCCTCATCAGTAACCGAATCGATGAGCCCTCCAGATTCGTCGCGAGCAGCAACTGCTTGCTTCCAGGAGGCAGGGTTGCCAATTCGAATCGCGGTCGCGATTGTTTCAGGATTTGGAACAATTTCTCCTCGAACAATTGGGGCTGAACCCTCTGCTTGGAATCCCCACATCGCCGGCAACTTAGTGCTCACATCGTCGGCACGGTATTCGTTGTAACCCTTCCAATATGCCGTGATATTTCCAGCGTTGCCAACCGGCAAAGCGTGAATATCAGGGGCATCCCCGAGGAAATCAATTACCTCAAAACTGGCCGTCTTCTGTCCCTCGATGCGAAATGGGTTCACCGAATTAACGAGCGCGACTGGGTACTTCTCCGACAACTCGCGAGCGACATTTAGACAGTCGTCAAAATTTCCGTCAACTTGAAGAAGAGTGGATCCATGGATGATTGCTTGGGCCATCTTGCCCATCGCGATCTTTCCAGCTGGCACAAGTACCGCGGGAGTCATGCCTGCCTTCGCCGCATATGCAGCCGCGCTTGCACTTGTGTTTCCCGTTGAGGCACAAATAACTGCCTTTGCTCCATCCTGTGCGGCTTTAGAAATCGCCATCGTCATGCCGCGATCCTTGAACGAACCAGTCGGATTTGCGCCTTCGAATTTCAGCCAAATGTCATTATTCAAAAGTTGGGATAGATGCTTCGCATGAACGAGTGGAGTCCCACCTTCGCGCAATGTGATGATCGGAGTGTTGGCATCAACCGGAAGTCGATCGCGGTATTCCTCTATTACTCCTCGCCATTGGTGCGCCCCCGGCTTGGTCATCGTTGAACAACTCCTTCGACTCGAATAACACTCTCCACCGTTCGGACGGTATCCATTTGAGAAAGTCGCTTTACGGTGAGAGCAAGTGCATGCTCGCTTGCACCGTGCGTTACGACGATCAATTCAGCATCAACGCCGCGACCACTCTGTCGCACAGTTTGAATCGAAACATTCTCGGTGGCGAAAGCTTGAGCAACTGCCGCCAATACACCAGGCTTATCGGCCACATCAAGACGAATGAGATATTGAGTTTTGATGTCATCGATGGATGCGATATTCCGGTCTGCATAATCGCTTTCACGTGGACCAAGTGCCCCACTTGTCAGATGTCGCGCAACTGCAACAACGTCGCCAAGTACCGCGCTGGCTGTTGGGGCACCTCCAGCACCGCGTCCGTAGAACATCAACTCGCCAGCGGCTTCTGCTTCAACAAAGACCGCGTTATAGGCGTTGCGCACGGATGCAAGTGGATGAGTGCGCGGGATAAGCGCCGGATGAACTCGCACGGAAATTCGATCATCGGGAGTCAGTTCGGCAATGGCAAGAAGTTTGATAACGTGATTCATTGATTGCGCAACGGCAACGTCCGTTGCCGTTATTTCGGTGATACCTTCGCGGTAAACATCTGTTGAAGTGACGCGCGTATGAAATGCCAGGCCCGCAAGAATCGCCGCCTTCGCCGCGGCATCAAAACCCTCAATGTCGGCGGTTGGATCCGATTCGGCGTATCCGAGATTTTGTGCACCCTCAAGGGCCTCGTCAAAGCCGAGACCGTCTTCATCCATCTTGGTCAATATGTAGTTGGTAGTGCCGTTAACGATGCCCATAATGCGAGTTACGTGGTCGCCAACCAAGGATTCGCGAAGGGGCCTGAGAATAGGAATAGCGCCAGCAACTGCTGCCTCGTAATACAAATCCACGCCACGTGCGTCGGCGGCGCTGTACAAATCTGCCCCATGAGTTGCAAGGAGAGCCTTATTGGCTGTAACTACAGACTTGCCGTTTTCGATTGCCAGAAGAATGAGTTCGCGCGCGGGTTCAATTCCGCCCATCACTTCGACGATGAGATCGATCTCAGGGTCGGTGACTATGGATTTGGAATCTGTCGTTAGAAGTCCTGGATCAATTCCTTCGCGAGGTATTTTCAGATCACGTACGGCAATTTTGGTAAGAATAAGTTCGGCGCCCGATCGAGTCGAAAGTTCTTGTCGGTGGCGAAGAAGTTGTTTTGCGACTTGGGAACCAACAACTCCGCAGCCCAAAATGCCTATTCGTAGCTTCGGCAAGGGCGTGCTCATGGGCTTACTCTTTCACACATCAAGGCTTAGAAGATCAGTAAATGTCTCACGACGAAGAATTACGCGAGCCTTTCCATCATTTACGGCCACAACAGGAGGTCTTGGAACATGATTGTAATTGCTGGCCATGCTCCTGCCATAAGCACCCGTCGCCGGAACTGCTAGTAAATCACCTGGTGCGATATCGGCTGGCAACTTGATATCCCGGATGACGATATCTCCGGTTTCGCAATGCTTTCCGACGACGCGGGTTTGAATCGGATTTACGGTCGATACGCGATTGGCAATTACGGCTGTGTATTCAGCATCATAAAGAGAGGTGCGGATGTTGTCGCTCATTCCCCCATCGACGGAAACGTAGTTCCGGGTGCCCTCTTCTTCCAACACAACCTCTTTTGTGGTGCCGACTTCGTAGAGGGTAAACATTGCGGGACCGACAATGGCACGGCCGGGTTCGATCGATACGCGAGGAATCTTCAACGCGCGCAACTGGCAAGAGGCCTCGACTGAATTGTAAAGTGAGGCAAGAACTTCGGCCGGTTGCATGGGATCATCTTCGGGAAGATAGGAGATTCCGTACCCTCCACCGAGGTCGAGCTCGGGAAGTTCTTGGCCAAACTCATCTCGGTATCGAGCAAGCAATCCGATCAATCGATCGGCCGCAATTCCAAATGCATCCATGCTCAAAATTTGGGATCCAATGTGACTGTGAAAACCGCACAGTTCGATTTCGGGATGGCGCCTTGCTGCCAATATTGCATCCCAGGCTGCACCGCTTGCGATGGAAAAACCGAATTTCACATCTTCGTGAGCAGTTGCAATGGACTCATGAGTGTGGGCCTCAATCCCAGGTGTGAGTCGGAGCAGAACCCTCTGGCGCTTGCCGTGACCTTTCGCGGCCATTGCCACTCGTTCGATTTCAATGAGCGAATCAATAACAATTGTTCGTACACCGTTTTCTATCGCGGCCTGGATCTCGACGACAGATTTGTTGTTCCCGTGAAGTTCCATCTTGCTCGGCGGAAAACCTGCGGCCAACGCAACAGCCAATTCTCCACCCGTACAAACATCAAGCCCGATTCCACACTGAGCCACCCAACGCGCGACCTCTACGCAAATGAAGGCTTTGGCTGCGTAATAAACCGTGCCGGCATTTTCACCAAACGAATTCTGAAGCGCGAGACCCCACGCAGTCGCGCGATTTCGAAAATCTGTTTCGTCAAGAAAAAAAGCCGGAGTTCCGAATTCGCTTGCCAACGTCGACGCAGAGATTCCGCTTAGATGCAGATGACCATTCTCAAATGAGACTTCTGACGACCAGACATTAGACATAGTGTCTACATCCTCTCTGGCGCACTCACGCCAAGAAGGGATAGGCCGTTGCTAATTACTTGCCGCGTTGCTGAGCACAAATTGGCACGCGCAGAATGTATTGGCGAGGCTTGCTCGTCACCCATCGGAAGCACACGGCAATCCGAGTAGAAGCGGTGATAAACGCCAGCGAGTTCCTCTAGATAACGCGCGATGCGATGGGGCTCGCGAAGCTCAGCCGCGCCTTGAACAACTCGCGGAAATTCTGCGAGCGCGCCAAGTAATTCGCTCTCCCGCTCATGGGTGAGAAGCGCGGGATCAAAGTCTGCAAGGGTGTAAGGCACTTTCAGATCAATTGCATTTCGAAGCACCCCAGAGATTCGCGCATGCGCGTATTGCACGTAATAAACGGGGTTGTCGTTGGTGCGCTTCTTGAGCACGTCGACATCAAGAACCATAGGCGTATCCACCGGATAGCGAGTGAGTGTGTAACGGGCAGCGTCAACACCTACCTTTTCGACCAAATCTTCAAGAGTGATGATCGTGCCGGCGCGCTTGGATAGTTTGACTTCCTCGCCGCCTTCAATGATTTTTACCAACTGGCCAATGAGAACGTGGATGTTGTACTCGGGATCATCACCTTCGCAGGCCGCAAGGGTCTTGAGTCGATTGACGTAACCATGATGATCGGCACCAAGCATGTAGATGCAAATATCAAAACCGCGTTCGCGCTTGTTGATGTAATAAGCAGTATCAGTCGCAAAATATGTCAGTTCTCCACCGCTTTTAATGAGCACACGATCTTTGTCATCTCCGAAATCGGTGGTGCGCAACCATGTCGCCCCATCTTGCTCGAAGACGTGACCTTGTGCGCGCAATTTTTCTAGACCATGCTCGACCGCACCGCTGTCGTGCAAACTTCGTTCAGAGAACCAGACATCAAAATGAGTCCCAAATTCGTCAAGGACTTTTTGTTGCTGTCCAAGTTGTGCCTTGTAGGCAAGTTCGCGAAAGGCGACCATTTGTTCATCGTGTGGCAGTGACAGAATTTTTGGATCTTCGCTGACAACAAGTTCGGCAAGATCATTTATGTAAGCACCCTGATATCCGTTCTCAGGTATTGCCTTGCCAAGGGCTGCGGCCTGGACAGATGCACCAAATAGATCCATTTGATTGCCGCGATCGTTGATATAGAACTCGCGAGTCACTGATGCGCCCGCGCCAGAAAGCACACGGCCTAGGGCATCTCCCACCGCTGCCCACCTCGTGTGTCCGAGGTGCAATGGACCGGTGGGGTTCGCGCTAATGAATTCGAGGTTGATATTCACGCCCGCAAGTGCGCTACCGCTGCCGAATTTCTCGCCGGCGATCAAAATTTGGCGCACGACTTCTGCAGCGCTTGCCTTGTTGAGCGTTACGTTTATGAAGCCAGGCCCCGCGATCTCAACGGATGCGACCGCATCCAAAGATTCGAGCCGGCCCTTCAACATTTCGGCAATCTGGCGGGGAGGTATCCCCGATCCCTTGGCCACCTGCAACGCAATAGAAGAGGCATAGTCGCCGTGGTCGCGATTTTTGGGCCGTTCAAGAGTGATTTGCGCAGGGATGCCGCAATTTAGCTCACCGCTAGCCACCAAATCGGTAAGGGCAGCACGTATTTGCGCTGCAAGAAGATCACTATTCGAGGACACCTGAGCAAGGCTACCGTTGCGCACTCCTTCATAGGCGCAAGATTAAAAAGAGGAGATTGTGGTGCATCGCAACAAAATAGTTATGCAATCGTTAGATGGAATATCCGAAATGTCCGTTTCCAACTAGTGCGTGATTTCACGTACAGACGTAAGTTCACGATGTGCTCAACCGTACGACTTTAACAATTGGCTAAAAATAGGTTTTGGCCAGGGTTGAGAACACCCTCTCGAAAGGTATGTTCATATGACCAAACGTCGTAACGCGATCGCGGCAGTTATTGCAGCCGCCGCCCTCGCAATTACTGGCTTTGCTACCACTTCAGCATCCGCAGCTGGGGCTCAGGTCGGCGTAATCCTTCCAGACGCCGCCTCTTCGGCTCGCTGGGAAACTTCAGACCGCACCTTCCTTAATGCAGCCTTCAAGGCAGCTGGCGTTACAGTTGATATCCAGAACGCAAACGGAGATGTCGCCGCGTTCCAAACAATCGCTGACCAAATGCTTACGGCCGGCGTAAAGGTTCTCATCATGGTCAACCTTGATTCCGCGTCTGCCAAGGCAGTTCAGGACAAGGCAAAGAAGCAAGGCGTACCGACAATCGACTACGACCGTCTAACTCTCAACGGTTCTGAGTCCTACTACGTCTCATTCGACAACGTTGCAGTCGGCACGTTGCAAGGCAAGGGCATCGTTTCGTGCCTTGCTGGAATGCACAAGAAGACCGCTCGTATCGTTTACCTAAACGGTTCACCTACTGACAACAATGCAACTTTGTTCAAGCAGGGCTATGACTCAGTTCTTCGCCCATTGATCAACGCCAAGAAGTACACCCTTGTTGATGACACATCAGTTCCTGGATGGGACAACGTAAAGGGCGGAACCATTTTCGAACAGCAGTTGTCAAAGGCTGGCGGAAAGCTTGATGCAGTTGTTTCAGCTAACGAAGGTCTCGGACTTGCAGCCGTAGCTATTCTCAAGAAGAACAAGCTAAACGGCAAAGTCTGCGTCTCCGGACAAGATGCAAGCGTTGATGGTCTCCGTGCAATCTTGTCGGGCGACCTTTCAAACACCGTTTACAAGGCCGTTAAGGCCGAAGCAAACGCTGCCGCCGCATTGGCTGTAGATCTGATCAAGGGCAAGGCAGCAGCAACTGCAACTGCAAAGGTCAACAACGGAACCGTCAACGTTCCGTCAGTGCTCCTAGTACCAGTCGGGATCACAAAGGCCAACGTCAAGGTTGTTATAGCTGACGGCTTCCAGAAGCGCGCAGATGTCTGCAAGGGCATCGAAGCACTCTGCAAGAAGTACGGGGTCTGATCGCCAGACCGATTGCTGCACTACGGCAATGAGAAAGTCGGTTTCGGCTCGGGGTTTAAACCCCGAGC
>JANXZF010000054.1 GCA_025355665.1 Actinomycetes bacterium | reverse complement strand
GTTCAGGTTTGGACGACTGCGGATGAGTTTCGACAGTTCAGGAGAACTCGACTTGGTGCACGAGACTTACCATCCCTGGGTAAATTCAGCCAGGTTGATGATTTTGGATTCACCGATCGATGAGAATTCTCCAGTTATGGGAATCAAGACTCTTCCATTCACTAAGCACATTGAATGCTTGACGGTGGCCCGCGAACATGGATTCGACGATGGCGTTCGTTTCAACCTTAAGGGAGAAGTTAGCGAAACGGCCGTTTCGAATCTTCTATTGAAAGTGAAGGATCGATGGGTCACTCCGAGTTTGGCCTCAGGTTGTTTGCCAGGAATCACTAGGGAATTGGTGTTGGATTGGTTCGATATTGAAGAGGTCACTGTGACCAAGGACGATTTGGCGCGGGCGACTTCGATGTACATGCTTTCAAGCCTCAAGGATGCCCAACCAGTATCGATGTTGGAGGGCAAAACCTTTGAGATTGATACTCAACTGAGGCAAGAATTGCTCGATCGCATGTCTCGCAACTCAAATCCTTGAAGGGCTATTAGCTCATCGGTAGAGCGCTCGCTTCACACGCGAGAGGTAGCAGGTTCGATACCTGCATAGCCCACCATTAGGTAGACTCGCCTGCATGTCGCACATTGAAGTAATCGTGAATGGTCAGAGCAGGTCTATTTCGAAAGACCAGCGACCGACACAGATTTTTGCTGACGAAAAGGACGTGGTTGTCTGCCGGATCAATGGGGAACTCCGTGATCTTTGGTCTGACCTCAATCCTGGCGACATCGTCGAAAGCGTTTCCATCTCCTCCGAGGACGGCTTGCGGGTTCTTAGGCACTCGACCGCGCACGTGCTTGCTCAGGCCGTACAACAGATCTTCGCTGACACGCGTCTAGGCATTGGACCGCCGATCACCGATGGTTTCTATTACGACTTTGATCCAGCAAGGCCATTCACCCCTAATGACTTAACCGCACTTGAGACGGGCATGCGCAAGATCATCAAGGAGGGTCAACGCTTCCGCCGCCGTGTAGTCACAAATGAGCAAGCCCTTGTCGAATTAGCAAGCGAGCCTTACAAGTGCGAACTCGTGGGACTCAAATCTCCCGCAGCCGATGAATCCAGTGTCGAAGTAGGCGGATCCGAACTCACGATTTATGACAACTTGGGTCGCCACGGACAACCGGTCTGGAGTGATCTCTGCCGTGGACCGCATCTGCCTTCGACTAAGCACATTCCCGCCTTCAAGTTGATGCGAAGTGCTGGGGCGTACTGGCGTGGCTCTGAAAAGAATCCGATGCTTCAGCGAATTTACGGAACTGCATGGCCGAGTCAGGATGATCTCAATAATTACTTGGACTTCTTGCTTGAGGCTGAGAAGCGCGACCACCGTCGTCTTGGCGCCGATCTAGATCTCTTCTCATTCCCCGAGGAGATCGGCTCGGGCCTAGCCGTATTCCATCCCAAGGGCGGAATCATTCGAGCGGCGATGGAGGATTATTCGCGTCGCCGACACGTTGAAGAGGAGTACGAGTTCGTCTATTCTCCGCATCTAACAAAGGCGGGTCTGTTCGAAAAATCTGGACACCTCGATTGGTATGCCGACGGCATGTATCCACCCATGATCCTCGATGAGGAATTGCACGCTGACGGTACGGTGAAAAGAGCAGGGCAGCAGTACTACATGAAGCCGATGAACTGCCCTTTTCACTGCTTGATCTACAGTTCCCGCCAACGTTCGTACCGTGAACTTCCCTTGCGACTCTTCGAATTCGGATCGGTATACAGGTACGAGAAATCAGGAGTTCTTCACGGAATTACTCGTGCACGTGGATTTACCCAGGACGACGCCCATATTTATTGCGCTAGAGAGCAGATGGCGGGCGAGCTAGATAGTTTGCTGACGTTTGTACTTAACTTGCTCCGAGATTACGGTTTGAGCGATTTCTATCTTGAATTGTCTACTCGTGATCCTAACAAATCCATCGGCGAAGAGTCAGAATGGATAGAGGCGACCGATGCGCTACGAGATGCGGCAATCAAGCAGAATCTCGAACTTATTCTTGATGAGGGCGGCGCAGCATTTTACGGTCCTAAAATTTCTGTGCAGGCAAAAGACGCGATCGGACGAACGTGGCAACTTTCAACTATCCAAGTCGACTTCCAGGAACCCGGCCGATTTGATCTCGAATATGTCGCGAGCGACGGCAGCCGTAAGCAACCGGTCATGATTCACCGTGCTTTGTTCGGTTCCATCGAACGTTTCTTCGGTGTACTAACCGAGCATTATGCGGGCGCCTTCCCACCATGGTTGGCTCCCGTTCAGGTGATGGGCATCCCTGTCGCAGACTCTTTCGAGCCATACCTTCGCGACATCATTTCGCAGATGAAGAAACGGGGAATTCGAGCCTCAATTGACTCATCGGATGATCGGATGCAGAAGAAGGTTCGTAACGCCCAACTTGAGAAGATCCCGTTCATGATGATCGCAGGAGACGAGGATCAGAAGGCAGGTGCGGTCTCCTTTAGGTACCGTGACGGCACTCAACGAAACGGAATCGCTATTGCCGATGCCATTGATGAAATTGAAACTTCGATTCGCGAACGCAAGCAGGTATAAGTGAGTTCGATGATTGACGGAGTGGGAATGCCCGATTCTTGGCAGAGAATGTGGGCTCCACATCGTATGGAGTATTTGCGGGGAGAAAATCGTCCGCTAGCCACCAACGATGTCCAGTGCCCTTTCTGTCGCATTCCATCCTTGACTGACGAAGAAGGTTTGATCGTCCATCGTGGCAAGACTGCCTACGTCGTCATGAATTTGTATCCGTACAACGCTGGCCACCTTCTTGTCTGCGCTTATCGTCACGTCGCTGACTTGACCGAACTGACTGATGAAGAGCGCAACGAGATTTCAGAACTCACTGCACATGCGATGACGACGATACGAAAAGTTTCCAATGCAGCCGGATTCAATATCGGAATGAATCAGGGTGAAGTGTCAGGTGCGGGAGTGGCCGGACACATTCACCAACATATTGTTCCGAGGTGGGGCGGAGATTCAAACTTCATGCCCATCATCGGGGGAGTCAAAGTCCTGCCTCAACTTCTTTCGCAGACCCGATTGGATATCGCTGCCGCCTGGTAGTTACTGATCCAATTCCGCGATGTACCTTTTCACGATATCGACACCGATTCCCTTTTCAATCCATACGGGAATGGCTGGGAACATAAGACCTGCTGCAAATCCATCTTTACCCATAACATCCAAGTCCGCCAGGTATTCGTTTCGAAATTCTTCGACGAGGGTTCGATGTTCGGGTTCGCTCTCCGAGATTTTCGGTGGCGTCGTCGTGTAGTCATAAACTTTCAAATCCTCGAGAGAGATCAACGCGCAAGCCACGCCATTGTCGTCATGAAGAACCAAAAACGGGGTGACAGTGAAATCAAAGACTCGATTTGCAATCAGAACCGCATCGTCGAAGTCGGCTTGTGGGTTATCCAGTCCGGTGACTACAACCAGTCGTGGGACCATCGAGTCATTAAGCCCCTCCCACTGATCGATGGATTCAGGCGAGATTCCCGTCGCAGGATTGACGACGAAGATTGCCAAGTCGCATTCACTTGGTTCCGAAGCTCCGACAATGCCACCAAATTCGGCCGCAATCTGCTCCGGATGGGCACTTGGGTGGCCGAAAACATGAATCCGCAGGTTGCCCGCGTGCCCAGAATCTGGGTTTGCCAGATTTGAACTAGGTATCGCCACGAGGTCAGCCTACGATGGTGGCGATGATTAGCGATCTATTAAAGCCGGCGGTCACGCGCGTCATAACTCCATCGGCGAAAATTCTCCTTCGACTGGGTCTAACTCCCAACTCGATGACCGTACTTGGTGGCTTTGGCGTGGTTGTCTCCGCATTCGCCTTTTATCCGACTAAGCATTTTTTCCTTGGAACAGTGGTCATCACTTTCTTCATTTTGAGCGACTTGTTTGACGGGACGATGGCAAGGCTTTCAAAGAAGGGGTCGAGCCCGTGGGGATCTTTTATCGATTCCACGATGGACCGGGTTACGGATTCCTCCGTCCTCATAGCCCTCATTCTTGGGCTTGATGCTCATGGCGATCGGCTCATTCCGGTGGTCCTGATCGCGATTTTGACTGGCGTACTTGTTCCTTACATTCGAGCCAAGGCCGAATCCATCGGCGTAGCTTGCTCAGGTGGTCTGGCCGAGCGGACCGAGCGATTGATCATCGCTCTGGTCGCCATTGGATTGCACGGATTGGGAGTGCACTTTGCACTAGCCGTCGGTATGTGGCTTCTAGCGGTTCTAGGAACTTTCACGGTGATACAGAGGGTAATGATCGTAAAGAAAGCCGTTAAGAATCTATGAGTCGAATTGTCGATTCGGTGGTCGCTGGTCTTTACCTCGCTGCATGGAGAGTCGTTAGGTGGCTACCCGAAAAATTTGCATACAGACTTTCCGATTCAATTGGAAGCGCCATGTCCAAACGCACTGGCAAGAGCGTGAGTCGACTCCGGTCAAACTTGGCTCGAGTGAAGCCCGATTTCACCGAAACTCAGATGAATTCGCTGATGGATAAATCAATGAAGTCGTATATGCGGTACTGGTGCGACACCTTTCGATTCCCGGATTGGTCACGGGATCGAATTAACCAAACGGTTGAAGTCGTCGGTGAGCATCTATTGATGGATGCAATCGCTGCGGGAACTGGAGTTATCGTCGCATTGCCACATGCCGGAAATTGGGATCATGCTGGTGCGTACTTTTGCGGCAAGGGTGTGAAGCTTGCAACCGTTGCTGAGCGACTAAAACCCGAACTGCTCTTTAGCAAATTCCTTGCATATCGCGAGGCGATGGGGATGGAAGTACTTGCTTTGGATTCTCGTTCAATCGCAACCTTGGCGCGGAGATTGCGAGAAGGTGGTTTAGTCGCACTAGTTGCAGATCGCGACCTTTCCAACACAGGTGTGTCCGTGAAGTTCTTCGATGGCGTAGCAAGAATGCCTGCAGGGCCGGCGGTTCTGGCCATCAACACTGGAGCGCCGTTGCTAACTGCATATGTTTCATATACATCTCGCGGAATTCAGATTCATTTCCAGTCGATCGAGATAAGCGAAACCGGCACGCCGCAGGAGAGAGTGCAAGAAACGGTCCAACGCTGTGCAGACAATTTTGCCATGGGAATCGCCGAATACCCGGAAGATTGGCACATGTTGCAACGAATCTGGGTCGATCAAGATTTTAAGGAACGTGTCGATGTTCAAGGCTAAGAAATTACGGATCGGCATCGTGTGCCCATACGGGTGGGACACCCCCGGTGGAGTTCAGGCCCACGTAGGCGACTTAGCCGACTACCTGATTTCTCAAGGCCATTCCGTTTCAGTACTTGCCCCCGCCATTGATGAAAATTCTTTGCCCCCATACGTCGTCAGTGCAGGAAAGCCGATTGCAATTCCATATAACGGAGCCGTTGCGCGCGTTCTCTTTGGACCGATTGCTTTTTCTCGCGTTCGCCAATGGATAGTTCAGGGCAATTTTGATCTTTTGCACCTCCACGAGCCGGCAATCCCATCTCTTTCATTGCTTGCTTGTTGGGCGGCAGATGGGCCAATGGTCGGGACTTTTCATGCCTCTTCAAAGCGGCAGCGCGCGATCTTCGCTGTGGGTCCGATCCTGGAACCTGTGATTGAGAAGCTGGCGGTTCGTATCGCGGTAAGTGAGGCAGCGCGAGAGACGTTGACGGCGCATCTTGAAACTGACGCCATCGTCATTCCCAATGGAATTGTCGGGGAGAAGTTTCGCGCGGGGGTCGCACGTCCCGAATGGAGCGGCAACACCATTGGATTTATGGGACGTTTCGAGGAACCTAGAAAGGGTTTAGGCGTACTGCTTGAGGCACTGCCGATGGTTGCTCGAATGGTTCCAGATATCCGAGCCCTAGTTGCTGGTCCTGGTGACAGCGATGAATTCATGAAAAAGGTGCACCCCCAAATTCGAAATCGCGTCACCTTCCTAGGCCGACTTAACGAAGAGCAGAAAGCCGATTTTTTGAAATCGGTCTCTCTATATGTGGCCCCAAATACCGGTGGCGAATCTTTCGGAATTATTTTGGCTGAAGCGATGGCGGCGGGGGCTCCAGTTGTTGCCAGCGATATCCCGGCTTTTGCCTCTCTCCTTGGCCAAGGAAAATATGGCGCGCTATTCAAATCTGAAGACGCGACCAATCTTGCGCGGACAATTGCCGAACTTCTTAAAGATAAGGGTTGGCGCGATGAAATCGCAGCTTTGGGGCAAGAGCATTCGCGGGTATTTGATTGGGGCACCGTCGCTAAACAAATATTCTCGGTTTACGAGATGGCGATGGTCGGAGGAGGCGGGGTTCGATTAGCCTCGGACACTCGAAGTTGGACTAGATTGCTGAATCGAGAGGGAGAGAACTGATGAGGTTTGCACTACTCGGAGTAGCAATCTTCTTCATCATTCTTTGGTACCTAAGTTTTTCTGCTACCCGTCTTGACCGCCTTCATCATCGCGTTGAAACTAGTTGGGCAAATCTTGACGGACTCCTTCAACGGCGAGCGGCAATTGCCCTCGAACTCGCACATAGCGATCGAGCCGACCCGGCTTCTTCTTTACTACTCACTGCCGCCGCATATCAGGCAAGAGACGCATCCATAGTTAATAGGTCCCACGCCGAGAGCGGACTTTCTGGGGCATTGGGCCTTTTGCAAAACGACCTGACCCTCGAATCCAAGCCCGCCGAACAAGAGTTGCTACGTGAATTATCCGAACTCACCAATAAGATTCGCGTGGCCATAGCTATCCACGTGGACGCGGTAAATCGGACTAGGGCGGTGCGAAGCAAATTGATATTTAAAGTATTTCGACTTGCGGGGAGTGCGCCGTTGCCGGTGACTTTTGAATTTGAAGACGATGTTCTCTAAAAGATCGCAGGCGGTTATTGCCGCAACAATAATTTCCGTCGTGGGTTTAGCAGGTTGCGCCCAAGTCAAAAAGACCTTGCATATCTCGGCTGCCACGCCCACAAAAGTGATTACATACAACTCCATTAGTGGACGTGTTGGCAACGACGGTCCAGTCCTCGTGGTCAAAGTGGACGACACGACACAAGCGCACCCTCAGATCGGGTTGGATAAAGCAGATCTTGTTTACATTGAAGAAGTAGAGGGCGGCTTGACTCGTTTGGCGGCAGTTTTCTCATCGGAAATTCCCGCCAACGTTGGACCGGTTCGAAGTGCTCGAATCAGCGACATCGATCTACTCTCTCAATACGGCCATGTCGCCTTTGCATACTCTGGAGCCCAAACAAAGATGCTCCCAGTTATCGCAGCGGCAAATCTTGAGAACCTTGGCGCTCAACGAGAATCGGCAACGCTCTACGTTCGGGACAACAATCGCTTTGCGCCAGTGAATCTAATTCTGCGGGCAGATCTGTTGATGGCGAAATTAGTAAGTCAGCAAACTGTTATCGCGACTTCGAAAAATATGGGTTGGACATTCGGCCCCGCCCCAGCGGGCGGGACAGCGATCCTTGCGGTCAAACTGAAATGGCCCGCGAATACTTATTCTGCGAATTGGTCGGCCAGTGATGCTCGTTGGTTGTTAGTGCACTCGAATTCTCCGGATCTGGCCGCAGATGGAAGTCAATTGGGACCAACCACATTTGTCATTCAGATGGTTTCCATTACTCCTTCGATCTTTCACGACAAATTTGGTGGGGTTACTCCATTTTCGGCAACCATTGGTACGGGCACGGGATACATCCTTCGCAATGGGTTTGCATATGCGGCCAGATGGAGCAGGCCAGATGCGACGTCAGGGACTTCGTGGACCTTGCCTGACGGAACTGCGATTTCCTTCGCGGGCGGGCAAATTTGGGTCGCAATGACCGATTCGCCTCCTGTCTTCACCTATCCTGCGACTCCATCGGCGTCAGCGAGTCCTACTCCGACAAAGTAGGATTGTGCCCTCAAGGTTTTAGAGGTTCTTAAAGGGAGCGTTCATGTCTGAAGTCACCGGTACGGGTCGAGTTAAGCGCGGTATGGCAGAAATGCTCAAGGGCGGCGTCATCATGGATGTCGTCAATGCCGAGCAAGCCAAGATTGCCGAAGATTCAGGCGCTGTTGCCGTCATGGCGCTCGAGCGGGTACCAGCTGATATCCGTGCCCAAGGCGGTGTCGCTCGCATGTCTGATCCTGACATGATTGAGAAAATAAAGGCCGCTGTTTCGATTCCAGTTATGGCAAAGGCTCGCATTGGCCATTTTGTTGAAGCCCAAATTCTGCAAAGCCTCGGAGTTGACTACATCGATGAATCCGAAGTTTTAACACCCGCTGATTACAAGAACCACATCGACAAGTGGAATTTCACGGTTCCGTTTGTATGCGGTGCTACAAACCTCGGTGAGGCGCTTCGTCGTATCAACGAAGGTGCGGCGATGATTCGCTCGAAGGGTGAAGCGGGCACCGGTGACGTTTCAAATGCCGTGACGCACATGCGCGAAATTGGCGGAGCCATTCGCCAACTTACTTCCATGCGCGACGACGAACTTTATGTGGCGGCCAAAGAATTTCAGGCACCGTATGAATTGGTGAAGGAAGTTGCTCAGACCGGAAAGCTTCCAGTAGTGCTCTTCACCGCCGGCGGAATTGCGACTCCAGCAGACGCGGCGATGATGATGCAGCTAGGCGCAGATGGTGTTTTCATCGGCTCTGGCATTTTCAAATCCGGTGATCCTGCTCGGCGTGCAGCGGCTTGCGTTAAGGCAACAACGTTCTTTGACGATCCCAAGGTCATCGCAGATGCGTCCCGCGGACTTGGCGATGCCATGGTTGGAATTAACGTTGCAGATATTCCAGTTCCACATCGCCTTGCCGATCGCGGTTGGTAAATAGGAAAGGTAATGAAAGTTGGCGTACTCGCGCTTCAAGGTGATGTGCGCGAACATCTTTC
>JANXZF010000048.1 GCA_025355665.1 Actinomycetes bacterium | reverse complement strand
TTCGAAAGAAGCAGACCCTTGGTCCGACAGGCTGAGGCCCATCACTAGATGGGAGGCGTTGCGGAGGACCTGTCGGATTACTGAATGGTTGATTACATGGCACGTCTTGTCGGTGTCGATCTACCGCGCGAAAAACGCGTTGAGATCGCACTCACCTATATCTTCGGAATGGGTCTTACCCGTTCACAAAAAACACTCGCAGCAACTGGCATCAGCCCAGATGTTCGCGTTAAAGATCTTCAAGAGCCAGAACTCGCGAAGCTTCGTGAATACATCGAAGCCAACTACAAAATCGAGGGTGACCTTCGACGCGAAGTTGCTGGCGACATCCGACGCAAAGTCGAAATTCAAAGTTACCAAGGTATTCGCCACCGCAAGGGACTTCCAGTTCGCGGTCAGCGCACACACACCAACGCACGCACGCGTAAGGGTCCTCGTAAAGCAATTGCTGGCAAGAAGAAGGTGACTAAGTAATGGCCGCTCCTAAAGCAAAGACCGCCGCAACAAAAGGTGGCGCAAAAGGCAAAGTAAAACTCCGCAAGAAGGAGAAGAAGAACATTGCTGTTGGTCAGGCTCACATCAAGAGCACCTTCAACAACACGATTATTTCGATCACTGATACAACCGGAGCCGTTATCTCATGGGCTTCGTCAGGTCAGGTTGGTTACAAGGGCTCACGTAAATCAACACCGTTCGCTGCTCAACTTGCTGCAGAAGCTGCTGCACGTCGCGCACAAGAGCACGGCTTGAAGAAAGTAGATGTTTTCGTCAAGGGTCCAGGATCTGGACGCGAGACCGCAATTCGTTCATTGCAGGCAGCAGGTTTGGAAGTTGGTGCCATCTCTGATGTCACACCAGCCCCACACAACGGTTGCCGCCCACCAAAACCACGTCGAGTATAAGGAAGGAAGAGAATAAATGGCTCGTTATACCGGAGCAGATTGCAAGCGCTGCCGTCGCGAAAAAGTAAAGCTCTTCCTTAAGGGCTCAAAGTGCGATGGTCCAAAGTGTCCTATCGAATCACGTCCCTACCCACCAGGGCAGCACGGTCGTGGTCGCTCCAAGGAATCTGAGTACCTACTCCAGATGCGTGAGAAGCAGAAGTGCGCGCGTATTTACGGCGTACTCGAGAAGCAATTCCGCGGTTACTACGAAGAGGCAAACCGTCGCCAAGGCAAAACTGGTGAGAACCTCCTCGTAATCTTGGAAACCCGTCTTGATAACGTCGTGTTCCGCGCGGGCTTTGCAAAGAGCCGCGACATGGCACGCCAGTTAGTCCGTCACGGCCACTTCCTCGTAAATGGCAAGAAGGTAAACATTCCTTCATTCCGCGTCTCTGCAATGGACATCATCGATGTTCTTCCAAAGTCGCTGGATCTCACGCCGTTCATCGTGGCGAGTGCCGAACTCGGCGAGAAGTCAGTGCCTGCATGGATGGAAGTTGTTGGTTCGCAGATGCGCATCATCATCCACTCCGTTCCTGCACGTGCCGTCATCGACACCCAGGTTCAAGAACAGCTAATCGTTGAGCTCTACTCCAAGTAATTTATTGGATTTGCTTTAAAGATTTACCAAGAACTGAATAAAAGAGGAAAAAGCAGGAGATCAAATAGTGGATCTCCCAGACCTATGGAGGAGCAACAGTGCTAATTGCACAACGTCCCACCCTCAGTGAAGAAGTAGTTAGCGAAAACCGTTCACGCTTCATCATCGAACCGCTAGAGCCCGGTTTCGGCTACACCCTCGGAAACTCAATGCGTCGTACATTGCTCTCCTCAATTCCAGGAGCAGCAGTTACTAGCATTCGCGTCGGCGGTGCATTGCACGAATTCACCACTCTAGAAGGCGTTCAAGAAGACCTCACCGATATCGTTCTTAACATCAAGAACTTGGTGCTCTCTTCCGACAATGACGAGCCAAGCATTCTTTACATTCGTAAGTCTGGCGCGGGTGCTGTCACCGGTGCCGATATTGCTGTGCCAACTGGCGTTGAAGTACACAACCCAGAGCTCCACCTTGCAACACTTAACGGAAAAACCAGTCTTGAGATTGAGTTAACCGTTGAGCGTGGCCGTGGATATGTCACTGCAGTACAGAACAAGCAGGCCGGCGCTGAAATCGGACGCATTCCTGTTGACTCAATTTATTCACCCGTTTTGAAGGTCACATACAAGGTTGAAGCCACCCGCGTTGAACAGCGCACTGACTTCGATCGCCTTGTCGTTGACGTCGAAACAAAGCCATCAATGACCCCACGCGATGCAATCGCATCGGCTGGAAAGACTCTTGTTGAACTCTTCGGCCTAGCCCGTGAACTCAACCTCGAGGCTGAGGGCATTGAAATGGGACCTTCCGTTCTAGACGCTGCCCTTGCTGCAGATCTTGCTCTTCCAATCGAAGACCTGGATCTCACCGTTCGTTCATACAACTGCTTGAAGCGCGAAGGCATTCACACAGTTGGCGAATTGGTTGGACGTAGCGAAGCAGATCTTCTAGATATCCGAAATTTTGGATCCAAGTCGATCGATGAGGTCAAGGCAAAGCTTGTCTCAATGGGAATGTCACTCAAGGACAGCCCAGCAGGATTCGATCCAACCCAACACCACAATTACGATGTCAGTGTCGACGATGAATTCGCCGACAGTGATCAGGCCTAGGAGAATACGATGCCAAAACCAAGTAAAGGTCCTCGTCTGGGCTCAGGTCCAGCACACGAGCGCTTACTCCTAGGAACCCTTGCCGAGCAGTTGTTCGAGCACGGCAAGATCACAACGACCGAGGCTAAGGCCAAGCGCCTTCGTCCGCTTGCTGAAAAATTGATCACCTTCGCAAAGAAGGGCGATTTAGCAGCTCGTCGTCAGGTCATGGCGACCATTTCAAACAAGAGTGTCGTACACACTCTCTTCACTGAAATCGGTCCACGCTTTGTCGAGCGCAACGGTGGCTACACCCGCATTACAAAGGTGGGTCCACGTAAGGGCGACAACGCTCCAATGGCGGTCATCGAAGTTCTGACAGAGGGAACCCCTGCCAAGAAGGCAACTGTTGCCGAAGCCGAGAAGGTCGTTAAGAAGGCCGTTCCTAAGAAGGCTGCAGCGAAAAAAGAAGCACCAAAGAAAGACGCTGAGTAACAACTCAACAAAATTCTCATGACGGAACCCACTCTCTTTGCTGAGAGTGGGTTTCTTCGTATCCGGATAGATCTCGCATATGACGGCACCAATTTCTCAGGGTGGAGCAAGCAGCCCGATCGCCGAACTGTGCAGAGTGAACTAGAGAGCGCCCTCGAAAAACTAACGCGCTGCAATGTCGAAACTATCGTGGCTGGACGAACTGATGCCGGCGTGCATGCGACCGGCCAAGTAGTGCATGTGGATATTCCCGATATGGAGAACGGCCCCTTTGCAAAGAAAGCGGAGTGGAATATCGCCGATCTTCCATACCGTCTCAATCGGATACTGGATGAGGACGTGCGAGTTCTTTCAGTAAGTCTTGCACCTCGAGGTTTTCACGCCCGCTTTTCGGCGCTTCGTCGACAATACGAGTACAAGATTCTTGATGGCAATCATTCGATATTGCCATTGCGCCGCTTTGATGTGGCCCCTTGGTACAGACATTTGAATATCGACTTGATGAATGATTCCAGCAAGTTGCTCCTCGGGGAGCACGATTTCGCAGCCTTCTGCAAGTTCCGTCCTGGCGGCACAACAATTCGAACACTTGAGACTTTCGAGTGGCATCGCAATGACGAAGGTTATTTGGTTGCGAAAATTGTGGCCGACGCGTTCTGCTATTCCATGGTCCGCAATCTGGTTGGGGCCGTTGTATGTGTTGCCGACGGACGATTCCCAACTCAATGGGTAAAAGATGTACTCGGCAACCGCCAAAGGATTTCCGATAGCCTAGTTTTTCCATCGCGTGGTTTGACGCTGGTACAAGTTGATTATCCATCCGATGATCAATTACTTGCGCGAATCGAAACCACGCTTAGACGTCGAGGCGAAGAAGACTAATGGGCCACATTGATGTAAACGCCGTCGAGTACTCACTCAGCGACGGTCGAGTACTCCTGAGCGATGTGAACTTCCGCGTCGGCGAAGGCGCGAAGGTTGCCCTCATTGGCGCAAACGGATCAGGAAAGACAACCTTGATTCGCATGATCTCTGGCGATCTGCAACCAGAGTCTGGTGCGATATCGATTTCTGGTGGCCTAGGTGTCATGCGACAGTTCATCGGATCGGTTCGCGATGACACGACCGTTCGCGACTTGTTGATTTCGGTTGCACCAAAGCGGATACGTGATGCTTCGGCGGAAGTTCACGCAAGTGAAGAGCAGATGCATACTCGCAACGAAGAACGCGATCAGATGGCGTACGCCCAAGCACTTGTCGATTGGGGCGATGCAGGGGGATACGACTTCGAAGTGATTTGGGATGTCTGCTGCACGGAGGCTATGGGCAAATCATTTGATGAGGTCTCATCAAGGAAAGTGAGCACTCTCTCGGGTGGAGAGCAGAAGAAGTTGGTACTTCGCGCACTTCTGGAAGGTCCCGAAGAAGTCCTGCTTCTTGATGAACCAGACAACTACCTTGATGTACCGTCCAAGCGCTGGCTTGAGGATGTAATCCGGGATACGAAGAAGACCGTTCTCTTCGTTAGCCACGACCGCGAACTTCTTGATCGTACGGCCAATCGAATTGTGACACTTGAACAAGGTGCAGATGGAAATACTGCCTGGGTTCACGGTGGAAAATTCTCTACTTGGCATGATGCTCGCAAGGCGCGCAATGAGAGGTTTGCTGAGATCTTGCTTCGATGGGAGCAGGAGCACGCTCGCCTAAAGGAACTCGTTCGTACTCTGCAATGGCAGGCCGCAAGCAGTCCAGATATGGCCTCGAAGTATCGTGCGATGCAGACACGACTCCGTAAATTTGAAGAGGCCGGAGCGCCCGAGGCCCCGCCTATCGAGCAAGATGTCCAAGTCGGATTGCGCGGCGGTCGCACGGGGCTTCGCGCTCTGACGATCGAGAACCTTTCATTAACGGGACTTACGGACCCATTCAATTTTGAGATATTTTTTGGTGATCGCGTTGCAGTTCTTGGAAAGAACGGAACTGGAAAGTCGCACTTCTTACGGATGATCTCGGGCGACAAAAACGTGAAATACACCGGTGAATTCAAACTTGGTGCGCGCGTTAACCCCGGCTATTTTGCTCAAACCCATACTCATCCTGAGTTCATGTCAAAGACCTTGCTCGAACTACTCTGGGAAAATTACTCACTTCAACTTGGACCGGCGAAAAGTGTGTTGCGACGCTACGAAATCGACCAACAGGCAGAACAGAGGTTCTCCTCTCTTTCGGGTGGCCAACAGGCACGGTTCCAAGTACTCCTTCTTGAACTTTCAGGATCGACAATGTTGCTTCTCGATGAACCGACGGACAATCTCGACCTCGCAAGCGCGGAAAGCTTGGAGCATGCCCTTGGACGATACGAAGGAACCGTCGTTTCCGTCACTCATGATCGTTGGTTTACGCGTGG
>JANXZF010000137.1 GCA_025355665.1 Actinomycetes bacterium | reverse complement strand
TCGGCGACCATAGCGTGAGGGAAACACCCGGCTCCATTCCGAACCCGGAAGTTAAGCCTCACAGCGTCGATGGTACTGCACGGGTGACCTTGTGGGAGAGTAGAACGTTGCCGAACATCCTTTATAGAGAGGGGCACTTTTAACTAAGTGCCCCTTTTCTATTTTGTATTTATAGTTGCACATGTATAGCCACTCGGAATGGAGCATGGATATGGAATCGCCCCAAAGCCCGCCTTCTAGGGGTTCACGTCCTCCATCCAGACCGTCTAGTGGAGGCTCAACATCAGGACGTTCTTCAAGTGGAAGACCTTCATCTGGCCGACCATCAAGTGGAAGACCGTCTTCAAGTAGTAGCTCATCGCGTCCACAAAGTAGTTCAGATCGAAGTGGTAGACCAACATCGGATCGTCCGCGTTCGGACAGACCAACATCGGATCGTCCGCGTTCGGACAGACCAACATCGGATCGTCCGCGTTCTTCGGCGCCTCGTGGGGGACGACCCGATCGTGCCGGTGCCACTCGTCCCGGAATTTCTAAATCAGCTGGAGATCGAAATAGTCGTCCCGTATCTCCGCGAACACCGATGGGTCGATCGAATGACCCTACGAGATTTCGCCCAAGAATTGTTGAGCCTCTTATCCCCGATGAAGTTACTGGAGAAGAGCTAGAAAAGACTGCTCGAGCAGAATTGCTTTCACTTTCGGCCGATAATGCAAAGGTTGTTTCACGCCATCTGGTTTGCGTCGGGATTTTTATCGATTCCGATCCGGAACGTGCATATTTACATGGAATGGCCGCGGCTCACCATGCTGGTCGACTAGCTGTGGCGCGCGAAACCGCCGGCTACGCAGCGTATAGAGCGGGCAAATACGAAGTTGCACTCCGCGAATTGAGGGCTGCTCACAGAATCTCTGGAGACGTCTCCACATGGCCCGTGATGGCCGATTGTGAACGCGGACTTGGCCGGCCGGAGAAGGCACTTGAAATGGCCGGATCACCAGAAGTTTCAAAACTGGATAAACCAGAAGAAATTGAGATGCGCATTGTGGCCTCGGGTGCCCGGCGAGATCTCGGCCAACTTGATGCAGCTGTAATTACTCTGACTTGTCGTGAATTGAAGACAGAGAATGCCGAATGGTCGGTGAGACTCCGGTATGCGTATGCAGATGCTCTAGCGGCCGCCGGTCGTCCCGCAGAAGCACGTGAGTGGTTCGCGAAGTGCGCACAACTTGATGTTGACGATTCGACGGATGCTCTAGAGCGGTCGGAAGCTTCTCTCTAGACTCGACGACTCTTGAGAACGGTGAACGCACCAAATGCGGCAACCAACATTCCAACACCCATCAATATCCAAATGAGTCTTGCCAACCCAACCGGCTTGAGAATGTTGTAGTTAGCGAGGTTCTTGTCGAAGATCTTCACTAGTCCATTGAATCGCTGCATCGACGCGGGCATCGTTTGAAGAGCCTGGGCCGTAGCAGGAAAATTGCTACCGAGGAAGGTTTGTAGCTGAGGTTGTGTCATTTTTAATTGACCAGCAAGAGCGGGAAGCATCTTTGTCTGCATTTCATTTCCCATTGCGCCGATCGTCGCGAGGGCCCCGGTAGCATTTGTTACAAGGGTTTGTGTGTAAACGGGTTTTAGATTCTTATTCAGTTGATCGGCGTCGGCGGCTTTTGAAGGCAGTGACAACCCGATCGGCGCGATCAGCAGGAGTAGACCCACGATTATTGCGGCCACTCCGCCTGCCTTGGGAGAACGAAACATCAGAAAGCCAATAAGGAAAACCACGATACCTGCGCCCAGTAGCGCCCAAGGAACCGTCGTGGCTGGCAAACTCTTCGTGGGTATTGCATCCGCTGAAGCAAAAAGCGTCCGTTGTTGGTCCAGGGTGTTGATGAGGCCGTTAAATGTGGGAACCACTGTGGGTAGGGCACCCATTCCCGTTGTTACGGCTGGAAAATTTTGAGAGATGAATCCATTGAACTCCGTCGACGTCATCTTCATCTGCGTGCTTAATGCGGGGGCGAGTTTGCTGGTGAATTCCGTCTGCACAGCTGAAAGTCCGGCGATGTCCGCACGGGCCGTGGCGATTGAACTCTGCGTCAACGCAGGGCGAAAGTCCACGATTAGGTTTTCGAATGCGGGTCCGACCGCGAATAGGTTGCTAATAAGTGTCATCGCGACGAGGCCGACGCCCATGAGCATGACCAGCGACGCGACGACTTTGCTAAAAAGGCCATTTCCTGAAGAAGGAGTGGCCGTTGAAATTCCTGGTTTTGAAACTGTGGTCGTCATACCTGGTTCCCATCTCGCTATTGGATCATGAATGGTGCATACCGGTTCAAGTTCCACGCGACCAGATGCATGATGACCCGCAAGTGTGGGACTCAAGCCCCGATAAGGCAAGCGTATTCCTGGGTGTTAAGAGGCAGGAGGATATGTGGGTGTTGGTTTAACCACGAAGCGTGATTATTGTTTTCGGGCAATCGTGATTTGTGTCAACTTCAATGGCTTGGTGTTACTCGGGGCCTTCAGCGATTGAAAATGAGATCTGATTGGCACTCCACACAAAAAACAACGATACACATGACGTAAGAACAACTAACCGTGTTGTCGGAGGCTTTCAAGACTCTAGCCACCTGAATCCATCCATTTGGAAAGGCTACGAGATGTCAAAAGAAAATAGGAAAGTGGAAGTGGAAGATTTTTCGGTTAATGAGGTTTTGCTCCGGGGTCGAGTGTCCGGAGTGCCTCAGGAAAAGGAATTGCCAAGCGGGGACCATGTGGTTGAGTTCCGAATAGTTATTCCACGAAGGACGCGAGACGGGGTCGATACCCTCGATATTGCCGCTTGGACAGCCAAAACGCGCCGGACGGGGCTCTCACTCAAGACCGAAGAATGGGTCGAAATATCGGGAGCAATTCGTCGACGTTTTTGGCAAGCCCCAAGTGGCCTAGCAAGTCGTTGGCAAGTGGAGGCAAGCGCAATCTCTAGAATTTAGGTACCGTAATGCTCTAGGGATAAGTAGGGAACTATGTCTAACGATATCTTCAGCACGCTTCGCGTCTATCTCTCGAAGTTGACCGAAGGAGAGCACAATCCATCTGAAGTTCTTGCATCGGTCAATACTTGGTTGCGCGAAAGCGGGGAGAGCATCAAGGCCAAGATTGAAGAGGAAGTGGAGCGGGCGGTGGCCAAGCGAGGCTTCGTCAAGCAGAGTGACTTTGACGCGTTGAAATCGGAGGTCGCATCTTTGCGTGCCGCTTCAAAGCCAGTACGCAAGCCAGCGGCCAAGAAGGTTGCAGCCAAAAAAGTATCCGTAAAGAAAACTGCAGCGGCTAAACCAAAGGTAACGAAGAAGACGGCCGCCAAAGGAGGCAAGAAGTGAGCGAACCGAACGAAACCTCCGACATCCTTGAAAGTGTGAAGGCCCACCTTGATGAGATTGATTCCCTTCCAATTTCTGAACATGCGGGGCGCCTCGAAGGTGTGCACCGCAAACTTGAATCGGCACTCTCCACGATCGATGGCCTTTAGTACTGGCATATGAAGACTCGATTAGACGCCGAACTTGTTCGAAGGGGGCTAGCCCGCTCACGCGAGCATGCTGCTGATCTCATCGAATCACGTTCGGTCATTGTTCGAGGCATTCCTGCATCCAAGCCCGCGACCCAGGTTGATGCCGAGACTTCCATCGTCTTGCAGGGAGATCGCGATGATTTTGTCTCGCGCGGCGGTCACAAACTAGCTGGAGCGTTAGACGCTTTTTCAGGCATTGTCGTGGAAGGCAAAAAATGTTTGGACGCTGGTGCATCAACTGGCGGCTTCACTGACGTGTTGTTAAGAAGGGGTGCAGCCCAGGTTGTTGCCGTAGATGTTGGATATGGCCAGATGGCTTGGGAGTTGAGACAAGATCCAAGGGTCGTGATTCTAGACCGTACCAATATTCGCCATTTAACAAGTGAAGTGGTGGGCGAGCCCGTTGATCTAGTAGTTGCAGACCTTTCTTTTATTTCTCTGACACTAGTTCTTCCAGCTTTGGCTGCTGTTTCAAAACCTGACGCAGACTTTGTGCTCATGGTTAAACCCCAATTTGAAGTGGGCCGTGAACGATTGGGGGCCGGTGGCGTTGTTCGCGATGTTGCACTGCGGAGATCTTCGGTACTGGATGTAGCCGGTTCTGCCTTGGAACTTGGCTTAGGAACCATGGGAATCGCAGCAAGTCCTCTTCCCGGACCCGCTGGCAACGTGGAATATTTTCTATGGTTGCGTTGGGGAGCTGACCATATCGATGAAGAAGCAGTCGATCTCGCAATCGCGCAGGGTCCACAATGACCAAGAATCGATCCATACTTTTTATAGTTAATCCCAATCGGGACGACGCAAGGCAAGCAGTGCAAGAATTCATCAATCAATTTTCGGCTGCCGGTTTCTCCCTCTTCACTACAGCAGATGCCGAACTCGATGGACTGTCTGGTATTACCGAAGAGGCTTTGCCTGAAATCGAAATCGCGATAGTTCTTGGGGGAGATGGAACCATGCTCCGAGCCGCTGAGGCAGTGCGTGGAACCCAAATTCCCCTGCTGGGCGTGAATCTTGGCAGAGTTGGCTTCTTGGCGGAGGTAGAGAGACCTTCACTCGCTGAGATAGTTAAGGCAGTAATTGCACGTTCGTTCATCACCGAAGAACGACTTGTTCTGGCGTATTGCGTTGAAAGAAACGAAATGGAAATTTCTTCAGGTTGGGCTCTCAATGAAGTCACGATCGAGCGAAGCGAAACAACCATGGTCGAACTTTTTGTTCAGATTGATCACCGACCATTGTCGCGATGGGGTTGTGACGGATTGATCTGTTCCACGCCGACTGGTTCGACGGCCTACGCTTTTTCTGCCGGTGGGCCGATAGTTTGGCCAGAGGTGAAAGCGTTACTGGTTCTGCCAATTTCAGCGCACGCACTCTTCTCAAAGCCCATGGTGGTCTCGCCTGAATCAAAGATCGTTATCGATGTCGAATCAAGCCACGCATTACTTTCGGCAGATTCACGTCGCAAGTTTTCATTGAGGCAGGGTGATCGAATCACATGCACGAAGGATTCGTATACGGTCAGACTCGCTCACGTAAAGGAAATTCTGTTTACAGATCGACTCGTAGCAAAGTTCAAGCTTCCAATTGAAGGCTGGCGCGGTGAGTGAACGCTCTGAACTAGAAGAAATTTCCATTCGTGGACTTGGTGTAATCGAAGAAACCACTCTTGAATTTGGACCGGGTTTCACTGTACTGACAGGTGAGACTGGTGCAGGTAAAACAATGGTGCTCACCGCACTTGCTCTGGTTCTTGGTGGAAAAGCTGACTCCAGTCTTGTGAGAAAAGGGCGCGATCGATTAGTTGCAACAGCTACCTTCAAAATCCCGCCAAAAATCGTGGAGATGGCCGCCGAAAAAGGTGCAACGGTTGATGAAGGCGAATTGATTCTTACTCGAACCTTGAACTCCGAGGGGAAGAGTCGGGCGTCAGCTGGGGGAATAGCAGTACCCGCCAGCGTTCTTTCCGATCTTGGTGAGGCGCTGATTGAAATCCACGGACAAGCAGCAAGTATGAGCATCACGAAGGTCGCTAAGCAGAGAGAGATACTCGACCGATTCGCAGGAATTCCATGTGCTGAAGCTTTAAAAAGCTACGCCTTGGCGTTTGACCAGTACGACAATTTAAAGGCCAAGATTGCCGCCCTTAAGAAGAACGCGGCATCTCGTGAAAAGGAAATCGCCGCGCTCGAAGAATTTTCAAACGCCTTTAGAAAGATCAAGCCGCAAGTGGGAGAGTCGAATGCACTCGTTTCTGAGATAACACGTCTTTCGTCCGTGGAATCGCTTCGAACATCTGTAAGCGAGGCCGCTTCGCTACTTCTGTTGGAGGATTCAGGAGTGGTGGACGCTCTGGCGAATGCGAAGAGAAGTTTGGAGTCTGTCTCCGATAAAGATCCTCTAATCGCGGAAATTCTTGCAACGTTGACGGATAGTTTTTTCCAACTCTCCGAAGCAGCACAATCAGCTCATGTGTACCTTGAAGATCTCGAGGCCGATCCGGTTCGTCTGGATTCGGCACAGTCCCGGCGCGCTGAACTCAGATCATTCTTAACAAGGTTTGCGACCGGGGACGACCCCGACGAGCAGATTTTGGAATTGATTAAAAGGAACGAAATTGTTGCCGAGTCGATCGCTGATCTAACCGGCGGTGAAGACCGTCTCATTCAGATGGAAGAAGAACTGGAAACAGCACTGAAGAAGATGATTTCTCGAGCGAAAGATCTCTCCAAAGTCAGAAACGATTTTGCCTTACGACTTTCCACGTCGGTATCTGAAGAGATTCACATGCTCTCGATGCCTCACACTCAATTTTTCTGCACCGTGATTTCTCCTGATTATTCGAAGAGCCTCAACCCAAACATCTTTACGGCGACTGGGGCTGATGAGGTCTCAATGCTTCTACAAGCCCACAAGGACGGACCCCACGTTCAGGTCGCAAAGGGTGCAAGCGGCGGTGAATTATCACGGGTGATGCTGGCCCTTGAAGTAGTTTTAGCAAAATCTGAACCCGTGGGCACGTATATCTTTGATGAGGTGGACGCCGGAGTAGGTGGAAAGGCGGCTATTGAAGTGGGGCGACGGCTTCGTGAACTTTCGAAATTTGCTCAAGTGGTTGTAGTCACGCATCTTCCTCAAGTGGCGGCCTGGGCTGATTCGCATTTTGTTGTGCGAAAAAATGATGATGGGGCTGTTAGCCAGAGCGATGTTGTGAAGGTCACTGGCGAATTGCGAGTGGAGGAGATTGCACGAATGCTCGCAGGGCTTGAGGACTCGCAAAGTGCTCGCGAACACGCCGCAGAACTCCTTGCTATGCGGGGATAACGGGATTGCCCATTAAAGATGATAGGCTGGTCTCCCATGGGTCAACCTCATGTGACTAAGCATTTATTTGTAACCGGAGGCGTCGCCTCAAGTCTAGGCAAAGGCCTAACCGCCTCAAGTTTGGGTCGTTTACTCCGATCTCGCGGAATTCGCGTAACGATGCAGAAGCTCGATCCGTACCTCAATGTCGATCCTGGCACCATGAACCCTTTTCAACACGGCGAAGTATTCGTCACCGACGATGGGGCTGAAACCGATCTTGATATTGGCCACTATGAGCGCTTTCTCGACACAAATCTTCATGGCTCCGCCAACGTGACTACAGGGCAGGTCTACTCGCGGGTTATCGCCCGTGAAAGGCGCGGGGAATATCTCGGAGAGACTGTTCAGGTTATCCCACATATTACTAATGAGATTAAAGAGCGCATTCGGGCGATGGCTGCATCCGACATTGACATTGTCATAACAGAGATCGGCGGAACTGTCGGAGACATTGAGTCGCAACCGTTCTTGGAAGCGGCTCGACAAATTCGGCAGGAAGTCGGTCGTGAAAATGTCTTTTACTTGCACGTCTCACTAGTTCCTTACATTGGACCTTCGGGCGAGCTGAAGACGAAGCCGACACAGCACAGTGTTGCTGCCCTACGCAGTATCGGTATCACTCCCGATGCGATAGTGATTCGTTCGGATCGAGAAATTCCTCCAAGCGTCAAGAGAAAAATTTCCATGATGTGCGACGTAGACCTTGAGGCAGTTGTGGCTGCGGTAGATGCGCCTTCAATTTACGACATTCCAAAGGTTTTGCATTCAGAGGGTCTTGACGCTTATGTGGTTCGTCGCCTTGGACTGCCTTTCAAGGACGTAGATTGGGCTGAATGGGATGGCTTACTTGCCAAAGTGCATCATCCAAAACACAGTGTCCGTGTTGCACTCGTAGGAAAGTACATTGATCTTCCGGATGCATATCTATCTGTAACCGAGGCGCTTCGCGCGGGCGGTTTTGGAAATAATTCGAAAGTTGAAATCAAGTGGGTTGCAAGCGATGAGTGCGAAACATGGGAGGGTGCGAAAGCCAACCTTTCCGATGTAGATGCGATTTGTGTACCAGGCGGCTTTGGTGTTCGTGGTATCGAAGGAAAAGTGGGTGCTCTGCATTTCGCACGAGTTTCCAAGATTCCGTCTTTGGGACTTTGTCTTGGTTTGCAGTGTATGGTCATTGAAGGGGCCCGCAATCTTGCAGGTATTGCTGATGCAAATTCTGCCGAATTCGCACCTGAAACTAAGTCACCTGTTATCTCAACGATGAAGGATCAACATGCCGTTGTCGCAGGTGAAGCCGACATGGGTGGAAGTATGCGACTTGGCTTGTACCGAGCAGTATTGGATCCTAAATCACTGGTTGCAAAGACTTATGGATTGTCTGAGATTTCAGAACGCCATCGACACCGCTATGAAGTCAATAATGATTACAGGCAAAGACTTATTGATGCGGGACTTCGTTTTTCCGGACATTTCCCGGAACGAGATTTAGTTGAATTCGTAGAATTGCCGCAAGATGTGCACCCGTATTACGTCGGGACGCAGGCACACCCAGAATTCCGATCACGGCCAACGCGCCCGCATCCGCTATTTATGGGCCTTATCTCAGCGGCAATCGCTGCAAAGGCTGTCAGCGCAAGCTCTTGACCAAGAGTAGGCTGACGAACTGACAAAGACGTCATACATAGGAGTGGGAAATGATTGTTGGTGTTCCAAAGGAAATAAAGAGTCAAGAATCTCGCGTTGCCATCACCCCAGAAGGTGTTAGTGAATTTATCAGGGCGGGACATTCGGTTGTTATCGAATCAGGCGCAGGAATTGGTTCTTCGATTTCCGACGAAGATTTTTCTTCATTAGGTGGACAGATTCGCAAAACGTCACAAGAAGTATGGGCAGAGGCCGATCTTATTCTCAAGGTCAAGGAACCCATCGCGGCTGAGTATCCATTGATGCGAAAGGGGCAAATCCTCTTCACGTATTTGCATCTGGCCGCGTCAAAGCCCTGCACCGATGCTCTTATCGAAAGTGGTACCACGGCCATCGCTTATGAGACCGTCGAAGTCAACGGACAGCTTCCACTTCTTGCTCCGATGAGTGAGGTTGCCGGTCGCATGGCAACGCAAGTTGGGGCTTCTGTTCTCCAGAAGCCAAATGGCGGTCGTGGGGTTCTTCTCGCTGGCGTCCCGGGAGTTGCCCCAGGAAAAGTTGTTGTCATCGGGGGAGGCGTAGCCGGACTCAACGCCGCAGTGATTGCATTTGGCATGGGAGCCGATGTCACCGTTATCGACCGAAGCGTTCCACGACTTCAATACATTGATGCGCTTTATTCTGGCCGCATTAAGACTCTTGCTGCTTCCTACCACGCGATTGACCGCGAAATATCGCAAGCAGATCTAGTAGTTGGTGCCGTTCTCGTTCATGGTGCCAAGGCCCCTAAATTGGTAAGCAATGATCAAGTAAAGCGAATGAAGCCGGGTTCTGTGCTCGTGGATATTGCCATAGATCAAGGTGGTTGCTTCGCCGACTCGCATGCCACCACGCATGCCGAACCGACATTCGCCATTCATAACAGCGTTTTCTATTGCGTTGCCAACATGCCAGGTGCTGTACCGGTTACCTCAACGTACGCGCTAACGAACGCGACCCTTCCGTATGCCCTCTCGATCGCGAACAAGGGTTGGCGAGAAGCGCTTAAGACCGACAAGGGTCTTGCCTTGGGGCTTAATGTCCACGAAGGCGCGATCTTTTACGAAGCAGTTGCGAAGGCTCACAACTATCCTTACGAAGTCTTAGCGTCGTAAAGCTTTAATTGACAGAGATGGAGTTTGCGCAAGAGGCTCGCAATTTCCTTGATCATTTGAGGGTAGAGCGAGGACTTGCCCAGAACTCCATCTCTGCATATGGCAGGGACTTGGCCCGCTTTGGGAAATTTCTTGAGATACATTCGTTGTCATTGAAGGACATTTCGCCCATTAAGATGCAAAAATTCCAAAATTGGCTCCGCTTGGAAAATTTAAGTCCATCGAGTGTCAATCGAATCCTTTCTGGTCTCCGCACGTTCTTTCGTTATCTGTCGACTGAAGAGGACTTTGCCGACCCGTTGATGGATCTCGAAAAATCAAAGCAGATTAGACGCCTACCAAAGGCACTTACGGTAGCTGAGATCATTTCGATGATTGAAGCGGCTTATCGCGAAGGCGAACCAGTGACAATCAGAGATCGGGCTCTTCTTGAATTGCTTTATGGAACCGGTGCCAGAGTCAGCGAAATAGTTAATCTGGAGATGGCCGATCTTCTCCAACTGTCCAGCGAAGGTTTCACAGTGCAGACGATAAAGCTCCGGGGAAAAGGCGGCAAAGACCGCGTCGTTCCACTGGGTAGCTTTGCAAACGCCGCCCTGCAGGATTACCTAGTTAGAGTTCGACCAAATCTGGCGAAGAACTCTTCAAAATCAACCTCTGCCGTGTTCCTCAATCAAAGAGGGACTCGTCTTAGTCGGCAATCGGCTTGGCAATTTGTTTTGAATGCTTCAAAGGCGGCCGGGATCAATGGCACGGTTTCTCCGCACGTATTTCGCCATTCATATGCGACGCATTTATTGGATGGCGGGGCAGATATCCGTGTGGTTCAAGAATTGCTTGGACATGCGTCTGTTACGACGACGCAGATTTACACTTTGATAACGATCGATAAAGTCAGAGAGACCTACAGTTTGGCCCACCCTCGAGCCCGCTGAGATTTTTATTGACCGCGAAGTCGTCTGGCCAGAATGCTCTGCTCGCCCTTTGATTCAAGATCTGCGATGAGCACCGCAATTGATTCTCGAACGATGCGTCCGCGATCAGCAGCGAGTCCAAGATCTCCACGCAGCAACAATCTCGCCTGATCCAAGTCGAAGAGTTCTTCGGGGGAAAGATAGACCGTGATCTTCTCAGCATGAGACTCGCGGCCCGATGGAGAGCGATCAAGATTGCTCACTCGACGGCGAGGAGTTGTCCTCACACCTTTGCCTTGAGGTTTAGTGACCGGGGCGGTGGGGTTATGGATAATCGAGGATGGATCAACCTCAGGAGGAGTGTCTCGAACGGCCGTCAGGGCAGGCGTAGTCGACCGAAATAATTCATCGGCTCCTGGCAAACTTGCTCTGCGACTCATTGCAATCCTCCTCGGGCAACTAGTTCTCGTGCGAAACGTCGATATGAAGCGGCGCCTCCAGAGTTGGAAGCGTAGGTGTTTATCGGCTCACCGGCGACTGTCGTTTCAGGGAAACGAACTGTCTGGGCAATGACCGTTTCAAAGACGCTTTCCGGGAAAGCCTGAAGTATTCGTTCCAAGACTTCGCGGCTATGGAGGGTTTTCTTGTCGTACATGGTTGCCAAAATCCCAATTAATTTGAGCGAAGGATTTAGGTTTATTCGCACCTTTTCCAAGTTCTCTTGAAGCTGGGCGAAACCGCGCAATGCGAAAAACTCGCATTGCAATGGCACGATGACGCCGTCAGCGGCTGTAAGGGCGTTAAGGGTCAAGAGCCCAAGAGTTGGCTGGCAATCAATCAAGATCACGTCGTAGTAGTCCTTGACGGTCGCGAGCGTGCGCTTCAAGAAGTTCTCACGACCCATCTCGTTTACAAGGGTTACTTCCGCCGTGGCGAGTTCCTTATTCGCGGGGAGGAGATCCATTCCGGCAATTGAAGTCTTGAGAATGACTCGATCAATGTCGGAGTGTGGATCCATGAGCACTTGGTAAACCGTCTCTTGGAGTTTCAATTCGTGGGCATTTACTCCGAGGCCAACTGAAAGCGCCCCTTGTGGGTCGAAATCAACGAGGAGAACGCGACGACCGTATTCGGCCAGACTTGCGCCGAGATTGATTGTGGTCGTCGTTTTGCCAACGCCACCTTTCTGGTTAACGATCGGAATAATCTTGGCATGGCCGTGCTCCTTTATCGGTGCCGGTACTGGCCAATTTTTGGGGGTCTTCTTGAGCAGGGTTGACGTGGTAGCCACATCATCATCAAATGTCGATTTAACGCTCAATCGAGAAACCTCTCTGTTGCTTTAAAGTCGGACTCTACGCAGAGGGGCAACGCATAAGCAAGTGCGAGAAATGCCGGCAAATGTGAAGTACCGTTCGCAGGTGGAAACAGCTGCAGGTGATATCAACACTGAAATCACGCCTGGATTCGCTGTCCACTTAGATAATTTCGATGGACCTTTCGACCTTCTCCTCCAACTCATCTCCAAGCACAGGATGGATATCACTGAGGTTGCACTCAGCGAAGTGACAGATGAGTTCATCTCATTTATCCGTGCTTTAGAGGTCTCAGGCGAAGGATGGCGCCTTGATCAAGCCACTGAGTTCCTAGTCGTTGCAGCAACACTTTTAGACCTTAAGGCGGCACGCCTGCTGCCTAGTGGGGAAGTAGAGGATGAGACTGACTTGGCGCTTTTGGAAGCGCGCGACCTTCTCTTCGCTCGATTGCTTCAATATCGTGCGTTTAAGGAGATTGCTGCGACCTTTAACGATCGCATTACCCTTCAAGACAAGGTTTTTCCTCGGGTCGTGGCACTGGATTCTTACCTTTCCTCACTCTTGCCCGAGGTTCTGATTGGTGTTGGGGCGTCGAGGTTTGCAGCTATCGCTGAGCGCGTTCTGGCTCCGAAGCTCACGCCTACGGTCGCGATGGAGCATCTCCACCTTCCCCTTGTGAGCGTGGCTGAAGAGTCGCGATGGGTGGTTAATGCTCTCAGGCGCTCCCGAAGTATGAGTTTTCGCCATCTCGTCGCCGAAGCCGAAAGCACATTGGTTGTCGTAGCGAGATTTTTAGCCCTGTTAGATCTCTACAGGCAGGGAGCCCTGCGATTCGATCAAGTGGTCTCCCTCGGCGAGCTTCAAATTAGCTGGGTTGGCCCGGATTCGGGAGAGATCGAAGCGGGCTACGAATTCGACATTCCCGTCATTGTGGAAACAGATGAGACAGAGGAGGGTTCAAATGTCTGACCTTGAACTTGAGCGTTCAATCGAGGCCATTCTTATGGTGGTTGACGAGCCTGTGGCCGAGGAGATTTTGGCCAAGGTTCTGGATCGACCCCTTGAGGATGTCGAGAAAGCACTTGCCGCCATCGTTGAAAATTCCTCCAACCACGGATTTGAGCTTCGACACATCACAGGTGGCTGGCGCTTCTATAGTCGCCCCGAGTATTCAGCGGCGGTCGAACGTTTTGTCCTAGATGGTCAACAATCCAGGCTCACTCAAGCAGCCCTGGAAACACTTGCCGTCATTGCCTACCGCCAGCCAGTCTCCCGAGCTCGAGTATCGGCCATCAGGGGAGTGAACGTCGAAGCCGTAATGAAGACGCTGGTTACGCGTGGACTTGTCGAAGAATGTGGATTAGAGCACGAGACGGGTGCGATTCTCTATCGCACAACCACCTATTTCTTGGAGCGTTTGGGCCTGAATTCCCTCGGGGATCTGCCGGCGTTGGCTCCGTATCTACCCGATTTGGATCGCCTTGATGAGATTCTTGGGGCACTGACGGATTAATCAGGATCCTTCCGCGGGCAGTACAGTGGGCCATTAACCCTCTTTAGGGATGAAACGGCTTCGGCCGGATTGGAAATCGCCCGATATGGCCATAACTCGTCTCAATAAGATCCTCGCCGACGCTGGGATTACCAGTCGCCGTGGCGCAGATGAACTCATTCAAGAAGGTCGAGTGAGCGTGGATGGTCAAGTAATCCGTGAACTTGGAAGCAAAGTTGACCCAGAAAAGTCTCATGTAATGGTGGATGGTGAGACAATAACGGCAAGTACGACTAAGACTTACCTAGCACTTCATAAACCTCGAGGTGTTGTGTCTACCATGTATGACCCCGAAGGAAGACCGTCACTTTCTGACTTTATCTCCCTCCGAACAGAACGTCTCTTTCATGTGGGTCGCCTTGATAAGGAGAGTGAGGGCTTGATTCTCCTAACAAATGACGGAGAAATGACCTTCCGAGCTACCCATCCTTCCTACGGATTAGAGAAAACCTATCTGATCGAGTACGCCGGAGAGCTCCCTCGAAATGCGGAGAACTCACTGCTTAGGGGGATCGAACTCGAAGATGGATTGGGTCGAGTTTTGGACTTCAAATCCCTTTCACCAACCTGGATTGAGGTGACGATCCACGAAGGCCGATATCACATCATCCGTCGGCTCATGGAAGCTGTTGGCGTAGACGTGCTGCGGCTGATCCGAACGCGGTTTGGCCCCATTCTCTTGGGCGATGTACTTGAGGGGAGATGGCGAGACCTCAATGAAGTTGAATTGATAAACCTACGTAAGGCTTTAGATCTTTAATGATATAACGACTTTAGCCCTTATGAGTGATTAACGTTTTGTAGATATATCGGTTTTGGGTAACGCAAGAAAATACCGATTTATCGATATTAGGTATCAAAAGGCCGCATGATTGGCCGAGTAAAAACTATTTATCGACTTTGTTCCACAGCATGATCGGGCGTGTGGCAGGGCCAAAGTTTGTAAAGAGGTGAACGGTTATATCGATATATCTGTATAAATGTATGAAGAGAAACACCCTTTCGCATGGGCGCCGAAATCTCGATCCAATGTAATCTTCGGCTATGAGTGTTAGAGCAATTCGAGGAGCGATCCAGGTCGAAGCAAACGGTGTTGCAGAAATCCATGCCGGAGTGAAGGAGCTATTGGAGGCCATGCTCTCGGCCAATGAGCTAAGCGCGCAGGAGGTCATTTCGGTGATCTTTACGGCTACCCCCGATCTCAATGCAGATTTTCCAGCCGCGGCCGCCCGGGAAATTGGCTTTGGAGCAGTCCCTCTTATCTGTGCGTCGGAGATCAACGTCTCCGGCGCCCTTTCCAGGGTGATTCGAGTGATGCTTCATTGCAATACCTCCCGAACTAACCAAGAGATTTCCCATATTTACCTCAAAGGAGCCGTGGCTCTGCGTCGCGATTTAGCCCAATGAAGGGTGTTCGGGTCATCGGATCTGGCCTTATTGGGACATCAATTGCCCTTGCCTTATCGGCTAAGGGCATTCCCGTTCAGATGGTGGATTCAGATAATGGCCGGGCAGCCCTTGCTCAAGATCTGGTTGGTAGTGCCGATATAGGGGAGATAGACCTTGTCGTCCTTGCCCTGCCTACGTCCCACCTACCCCCAGTCATTAGACAACAATTTTCTTTATACCCAAAGTCGGCCTTTATAGACGTTGGAAGTGTCAAAACTAAACCTTTAGATGAAGTCAAGAAGGTTCCTGGGCTAGCGAGGCGTTTCTGTGGCACCCACCCCATGGCTGGTCGCGAAATCGGGGGTCCCGAGGCTGCTCGTTCCGACCTCTTTCAAGGTCGACCTTGGATTTACACACCAGGTGCCGACTGCAATCCAGATGTCATCTCTTTGGTTATCGAGTTGATCGAATTACTAGGAGCCACTCCCATAAGGATGACAGCTAGCGAGCACGACTCCGCAGTGGCACTGATTTCTCATCTGCCTCAGATTGGGGCCTCCCTGATTGCCAAGCAACTGCGCTTCGGACCAGAGGGTTGGTTGGCCTTAGCGGGACAGGGAATCAAAGACACCACACGGATTGCTGCTTCTGACCCCGCACTTTGGAGAGAGATAATCTCCATGAACCGAGACCAGATCCGCCCGCTCTTGAAGATTCTGAGCAAGGATCTTGATCAGTTGATCGACGATTTTGATGATGACGACGCCGTTGAAACTTTCATTGAGGAAGGACGAGCTGGGCGGGGGAGAATTCCCGGCAAGCATGGCGGTCGCGCACGTGATTACATCTTTGTTCCGATTGTAATCGAGGATAAGCCGGGCCAACTGGCAGCCCTATTTCAAGAATGTGCAGACATTGCGGTCAATATTGAAGATCTCTCCATCGAACATTCGCCTGGGCAGTTCACCGGTTTGGTCACTTTGGCGCTTTCAAAAGATGATGCCAGTCGACTCGCAGAACACCTGGCGCTCAAAGGTTGGAACGTTCACCCGAGCCGTTAAGTAATTTTCGAACGGCATGGAGAACTCTAGAAAGTACGGCATGGAGAAGTGGCACGCGCCTGAGCGACTAGACTCGGCCGTATGGGCATTGTTGTAGCGGTAGATGGCCCAAGCGGAGCAGGCAAATCAAGTACATCCAGAGCCGTAGCCACGCGAGCTAAGTGGGATTACCTAGATACGGGCGCCCTTTACCGTGGAGCAACCTGGCTGGCACAGCGCGAAAAGATAACTGAACCCCTCGAAATCGTCGAGGCCCTGGAGAAATTTCCCCTGACCTTCATTGCCAACCCGCTATCGCCGAAGCTTTTCTGTGCTGATGTCGACATCACCGAGGCGATCCGTTCTCAGGAAGTCACTGATCAGGTAAGTCAGGTAAGCGCATTCCCGGCTGTTCGCGCACAACTTCTCGAGGTTCAACAGAAGCTCATCTCCAAAGCCGAGCGAGGCATCGTCGTTGAGGGCCGCGATATCGGAACTGTGGTGGCACCTGATGCGGCGCTCAAGATATTTCTCACCGCCGACCTGACCGCGCGCGCTTTACGCCGCGAAAAGGAACTCGAATCACCGGCTGATGCACTTTCAACCGAGGCGGTTGGGCAATCTCTGGCACAACGCGACCATTTGGATTCAACTCGAACAACGTCTCCTTTAATGGTCGCTGCCGATGCGATCACCATCGATTCCACCGAATTGAGTCTGCATGAAACCGCCCAACGCATCTGGGAGCTACTCAAAGAGCGAAGGCTCCTCGGTTTGCCGATAGTCGCCCTTCTTGGCCGACCAAACGTCGGTAAATCCACTCTCGTTAATCGATTTCTTGGTCGCCGCGAAGCAATCGTCGAAGACACACCGGGAGTCACGCGCGATCGCGTCACTTATGAATGTGAATGGAACGGGCGAGAGTTCATGGTCATGGACACGGGGGGCTGGGAAGCGAAACCCGATGGAATCTCAGTCGGAGTTAGCGGCATCGCCGAACTTGCGATGGAGGAGGCCGACGTCCTTGCCCTCGTGATCGATTCTCAAGTGGGCGCCCTCGACGAGGATGACATCTTGGTTCGCGAACTTCGGAAGATGAAAAAGCCGATCATCCTGATTGCCAACAAAGTTGACAGCCCGGTCGAAGAGACTCAAGCGCACGCTCTCTGGAACTTGGGGTTAGGGGAGCCGCAGTTTGTATCGGCTCTTCACGGACGCTCAAGCGGCGACTTGCTCGACAAGATAGTGAAACTTTTGCCGGAGGTTGGCGCTGCCCAGAGCCAGGACGGTTATCGACGGGTCGCTTTGATTGGCCGCCCGAATGTTGGGAAGTCGAGCCTTTTGAATATTTTGGCGGGGACAACGCGCGCATTGGTAGATGACGTGGCCGGTACCACCCGTGATCCCGTGGACGAGTTGATCGAACTTGGAGGGTCGATCTGGCGCTTTATCGACACTGCGGGCATACGCAAACGAGCAAATCAGTCCAGCGGAACTGACTACTACGCGACTTTAAGAACTCAGATGGCGTTGGAGCGCGCAGAAGTGGCCGTTGTTGTGCTGGATGCCTCCACTCCGATCTCGGAACAAGACCTTCGTATCATCACGATGGTGGAGGAAGCCGGAAAGGCTCTTATCATCGTCATGAACAAATGGGATCTCGTGGATGAGGATCGCCAGATTTCGCTCGATCGCGAAATTGATCGCCACTTGGATGTCGTGGAGTGGGCACAGCGGGTCAACCTCGCAGCAAAGACTGGTTGGCATCGGGATCGATTAGCCCCGGCTCTTCGAACCGCGCTAACAAGTTGGGAAAAGCGAATTCCCACAAGCCGTTTGAATTCATTCTTGGGCACCCTCATTGCAGCAACGCCACCGCCCGTGCGAGGCGGAAAGCAGCCGAAAATCTTGTATGCCACTCAGGCAGGGATCGCTCCGCCGCGTTTTGTAATATTTACGACAGGGTTTCTGGAAAGTTCCTACCGGCGATTCATCGAGCGCCGCCTCCGCGAAGAATTTGGATTCCCCGGAACCCCGCTTCAAGTGTCTGTACGAGTGCGTGAGCGCGAGTAATATTCAACACCGACGAGCAATCGTCACCGGGGCGTAGCGCAGCTTGGTAGCGCACCAGGCTGGGGGTCTGGGTGTCGCAGGTTCAAATCCTGTCGCCCCGACATGTCTGTAGTTACCGTCCCAAACGGCCTCACGCTTCTTCGCGCCCTTGGGATTCCTCTATTTATTGTTTTGGCTCTTAATCGCCATTCCGACGGCGTGGCAATACTCGTTCTCATGATCGCCGGGGCCACTGATTATTTCGATGGCAAGCTGGCAAGGGCTTGGAATCAGGAATCGCGCCTGGGCGAATTGATGGATCCGGCCGTTGATCGGCTCTATATCGCGGCAACTCTGATAGTTCTCTATGTCCGAGCTGTTCTACCTCTGTGGATCATCCTCCTTCTACTCGGTCGGGATGTGATACTCGGGGTGATGACACTCGCCATGAAGCGAGTTGGAATTGGACCATTCAAGGTGACTTACCTCGGCAAAGCGGCGACCTTCAATTTGATGTACGCCTTTCCACTTCTTCTGCTTTCCAAATCGAATTCAACGTGGGGAGAAGTGGCGTATGTCATTGGCTGGAGTTTCGCGATTTGGGGGATTGGACTTTATTTACTAACGGGAATGAACTACTTTCAGGCGGGATGGCGCTCGATCGCACATGCAAAGTAAGGTAGCCACTTAACAACATTGATAGGAGATTGTCGTGTCAGAAGCACCACTGGCGTTACGTTATACAAAGGAACACGAATGGGTAGCGAACACTGATACTGCTTCGCAGGTGCGGATCGGCATCACGGATTTCGCGCAAAGCGCACTTGGTGACATCGTCTATATCCAATTGCCTAACGTTGGTGATGTATTTGTGGCTGGCAAGGTGTGCGGAGAAGTTGAATCTACAAAGAGTGTGTCAGAGCTCTACGCCCCAGTTTCAGGGAAGGTGCTTTCAGTCAATGCCGCCCTCACCGCTAATCCAGAAATTCTCAATTCTGATCCGTATGGACAGGGCTGGATCGCAGAAGTTGAAGTAACGGGCGGAGAAGAAGAGTTATTAAGTGCACAGGAGTACGTGCAACTTACCGCTTGACCTGAGTCCGACACATCTCTAATGTCAGCCTCAAGTTGAAGTTGAGTGAAGGGAGATGGTGTGGAGAAGAAGCCAGAACCTGATCTAACCAGCACCCTTCACCTGGGGAGTCGGCAAGGCGTAACTCCAACCGATACTTCTGAATTCGCGAAGTTGAGTGAAGAAGAGCGGGGGATAGTTGCCAAGTTGTCGCCCAAGGATGGAATGTTGATCGTCCATCGCGGTCCTGGGAAAGGTTCTCGCTACCTCCTAACGGATTCTTCAACGATCGGTCGCTCGCCGAATAGCGACGTGTTCTTAGATGACGTAACGGTCTCGCGAAAACACGCAGTTTTTTCATTTATCAAGCCCGGCGCATTCAATGTTAAAGATCTTGGAAGTCTCAACGGCACCTACGTGAACGGACAACCGGTCGCGGATGTTGTGTTGTCGTCAGGTGATGAAATTCAAATCGGAAAGTTCCATATGCTCTTCTTTGGGGGAAAATCATGAGCGTTCCTGCTCGCGCGTACTTAAGTATTGGTGAAGTTCTTGGAAAACTCAGGAACGATTTCCCTGACATCACGATTTCAAAGATACGTTTCCTTGAATCAGAAGGGTTGATCGAACCTCAACGAACTCCATCTGGTTATCGCAAATTTACAAACGCAGACCTTGAGCGGTTGAGATATGTACTTCTTGCCCAACGTGATCAGTACCTGCCTCTTCGCGTCATCAAAGAAAATCTGGATGCCCTTGACCGCGGACTTGAACCGGCAAAAGTTTCTGGGGGAGTGCCCGTTCCACGGCTTGCGACAATCGACGGTGAACTCGCACCCGCAAATTTCGCCGAAAACACCGATATGCGACTCTCCCGTGAGGAGCTCCTTAAAGCCAGCGGAGTAAGCGAGGAGCAGTTAGTCGAACTCGAGTCGTATGGTCTCATCGCTCCAAGAGGGCGTCACTACGACTCCGATTCTCTCGCCATTGCGCGCGCGGTTACGGAAATGGCGGGTTTTGGAATTGAACCAAGACATCTTCGCTCGTTTAAATCCGCAGCCGATCGCGAGATCGGCCTAATCGAGCAGGTAATCACTCCGCTTGTTCGACAGAAAAGTTCAGAAGCCAAGGCCCGTGCCGAAGAAGTTCAACGTGAAATTGCCGCGCTCTCGGTCCGATTGCATGCCGCGCTAGTGCGTGGCGGATTACATCGACTTCGGTAGTGCGATGATTCCAGTAGAAGTGGTTGGGGTGCGCGTTGAAATGCCATCCAACCAACCTATTGTCTTATTGAAAGAAATTGACGGTTCTCGTTTTCTGCCAATATGGGTTGGCGCCGTCGAAGCGACCGCTATTGCATTCGCCCAACAAGGCGTTCTGCCTCCGCGTCCGTTAACCCACGATCTGATGAAGGATCTGCTCGAGCAATTGAATGGAAGCCTTGATGCTGTCCATCTCACCGAGCTTCGTGATGGTGTCTTCTATGCAGATTTGATCATCAAGACTTCCACCCAACAGCAGTTGGTAATTTCGGCCAGACCTTCTGATGCGATAGCTCTGGCACTTCGAACCAAAAGTTCCATCTTGGCCACCGATGAGCTCTTGGCCGAAGCGGGCATTGAGATCCCCGATGAGGAGAATTCCGACGCCAACGAGGAAGTTGAGCGATTTAGAGAGTTTCTGGATCAAATCAATCCAGAAGATTTCGCCGGTTAGGCCAGCCATGTTGGTCCGTCGCGCTGCCCTAACCCTTCGACTGGGAGCGACGGTTTTCTTCTTCGCCGCCATCGCTTTGATCATCAAACCTGCCAACGTCGCAACATTTTTTGGCTTTCCAGCCAAGTCCTTCTCTCCAGAGTTGCTCTGGACTTTGCGGATTATGGGTACGACCTTGCTGATGCCGGCTTTACTGGGCCCACTTGTCGCCGCTTTCGCCGGGGAGAGAGGGTTGCGTCAGGCCGCTGCCGGTCTGGCCTTCATTTCCCTTGGAATTTCCACGACCCTGCTCCTTACCCCTGGAAGATGGGCGACGGGAAAGATGGCCATTGTCGCTTTGGGCTATCTTTTCTCAGTCCTGTACTTCTTTGCCCTCAGAGGACGGGGTCGTAACCGTTAACCTCTACTTGAGGTTTTGATCGTGTTGATCGTTGATTCTACTTCTCACCACTCGTAGGCTTACAAAACCTCCCCGAGAATCGAGCTTTTAGTGTCCGAGCAAGAGCGAATTGATATTGGTTATAGAGGTGCGACCGCATGTGCGGCAGCGGGCATCTCCTATCGTCAACTCGATTACTGGGCCCGGACTGGACTTGTCGAGCCGAGCATTCGCACTGCCATGGGATCTGGAACTCAGCGCCTCTACGGATTTAGAGACATTTTGGTTTTGAAAATCGTTAAACGGTTGTTGGATGCCGGAGTCTCACTTCAAAACATTCGCACTGCCGTGGATTACTTGCGCAACAGGGGAGTGACTGAATTAGAGCGGATAACGCTCATGAGCGACGGGGCCTCGATTTATGAATGTTCGAGCCCTGATGAAATAATCGATCTACTTCAAGGGGGGCAGGGTGTTTTCGGAATTGCTGTCGGCAAAGTCTGGAGCGAGGTCGAAGGCTCACTTGCAACACTTCAAGGTGAAATTGATGGACAAATAATAAGTGGTGAATCTAACGACGAATTATCACAACGTCGCAAGCGCAAGGGTGCCTAGATCGGTCTACCCTGCTGACTTAATGTCGAAAAGGGGAAACTGATGTCAATGTCGCACGATGCTAATGAGGGTTTTGAAAGAAGACATATCGGGCCTTCGGCTGATCAAGAAAAATTTATGTTGGGTGAGCTGGGCTTTGATTCACTAGAAAAGTTCATCTCCAAAGTAGTTCCCTCAAGTATCGCGATGGGTCAGCGTCTTGCTGATATTTTGCCAAATCCGGCGACTGAATCCGAAGTAATCCAAGAACTACGAGACCTCGCTTCAAGAAACAAGATCTTCACCTCGCTTATCGGCACGGGGTACTACGGAACAATCACGCCAGCCGTCATCTTGCGAAATGTTCTGGAAAATCCCGCTTGGTACACGGCGTACACCCCCTACCAGCCCGAGATATCACAAGGACGCCTCGAAGCACTTTTCGCATTTCAAACTCTCATTTGCGACATAACTGCTCTCGGTGTTGCGAATGCGTCCATGTTGGATGAGGCAACAGCTGCGGCGGAGGCCATGACTCTCGCCCATCGAGTATACAAAGGCGATGACGACGCGGTGTTCTTGCTTGATGCAAACTTGCATCCGCAGACGGTCGCAGTTATCGCGACCCGAGCCAAGCCATTGGGAATTACTTTGGAGACCGCCGATCTATCAGCCGGTCTTCCCGAGACTAAGTTCTTCGGAGCCCTAGTTCAGTATCCAGATAGTTTCGGAGCGATTAACGATTATGCCTCCATTGCAAATGAAGTACATAACCGAGGTGCATTGCTCATCGCTGCCTCCGATTTACTTGCACTGACATTGCTTAAGGCGCCAGGGGAGTGGGGCGCAGATGTGTGCATAGGCTCTGCTCAACGCTTCGGAGTTCCAATGGGATTTGGTGGCCCACACGCAGGTTTCATGTCAGTACGTAATGGTCTGGAGCGAAACATGCCTGGCCGGCTGGTTGGACAGAGTGTGGATGCCGATGGCAATCCTGGGCTTCGTTTAGCTCTCCAAACTCGCGAACAACATATTCGAAGAGAGAAAGCGACAAGCAATATTTGTACCGCTCAGGTACTGCTTGCTGTCATGAGCGCCTTCTACGGAATGTGGCACGGACCAGATGGTCTCCGCCAGATCGCTTCGCGAATAAACGAGCAGACCATCCGCTTGGCACAGGGTTTGAAAGCTGCTGGATATCAGGGATTGCCCGAGCATTACTTCGATACTTTGACCTTCACGGTCAAAGTTGCAGATGCCATTCACAAGAGGGCACAAGAATTGCACGTCAACCTTCGCCACATCAGCAGCGACAAGGTGGGCATTTCGCTCGATGAAACGACCGATGAGAAAACTTTGTCTGACCTGGCAAAGTTATTTGCAATCACGATCCCGGCGGGGGAGAGCAGTTCATCGATTCCAAAAGCATTGAATCGAACTTCGGCGTTCCTCACTCATCCTATTTTTAATACCAATCATTCCGAAACTGCGATGATGCGTTATTTGAGAAACTTGGCGGATCGAGATTTGGCACTGGATCGCACAATGATTCCTCTTGGATCTTGCACGATGAAACTCAATGCAGTTACCGAAATGGAATCGATAACTTGGCCAGAGTTCTCGTCGCTGCACCCATTCGCACCAGCTGACCAGAGCGAAGGTTCTCGTGAGTTGATCGCGCAACTTTCGGAGTGGCTGGTTGCTATTACCGGCTATGACGCAGTCTCACTACAACCTAACGCTGGAAGCCAGGGGGAGTTCTCGGGCCTTCTTGCAATTCGCAATTTCCATGATTCAAATAACGAACAACATCGACGCATCTGCTTGATCCCATCGAGTGCGCATGGAACAAACGCGGCAAGTGCTGTCATGGCCGGCTTCAAAGTTGTGGTCGTGGCGTGCGATGATCAAGGAAACGTCAGCTTGGATGACTTGCGTAGCAAGATCGCAGAGCATGCAAAAGAACTCGCTGTCTTGATGGTGACTTATCCATCAACTCATGGCGTATTCGAAATGGCGATTCGAGAAATTTGCGGAATGGTTCATGACGTCGGTGGGCAGATGTACGTCGACGGCGCGAACTTGAACGCGCTCGTTGGTCTTGCTCAACCCGGAAAGTTCGGTGCGGATGTCTCTCACCTGAACCTGCATAAGACCTTCTGTATCCCTCACGGAGGAGGAGGACCAGGGGTTGGTCCTGTTATCTCCCGTGCGCACCTTGCGCCATTCCTACCCAACCATCCGATGGATGCTTTAGCCGGTCCTGCAACCGGGCCTGGACCTGTTAGCGCCGCACCATTTGGTTCCGCATCCATTTTGCCGATCTCATGGGCATACATCCGTCTCATGGGCGGTGCAGGTCTGACTCATGCAACCGAAGTCGCAATCCTTTCGGCCAACTACATTGCAAGCAAACTCCGTGACTTCTACCCGGTTCTTTACAGTGGGGAAGGGGGTCTTGTTGCACATGAGTGCATCTTGGACCTTCGCAAAATTACCCATGACACGGGAGTAACAGTTGACGATGTGGCAAAGCGTCTCATGGATTATGGCTTCCACGCTCCGACGATGAGTTTCCCAGTTGCAGGAACATTGATGGTAGAACCGACCGAGAGTGAAGATATTGTCGAACTTGATCGCTTCATCAACGCCATGATCGCCATTCACGGTGAAATTCAGGACGTGGCATCTGGTGTCTACACCAGTGACAACTCACCACTTCGAAATGCGCCTCACACAAGCGAGGCGATTGTTTCAGCCGATTGGAACCACCCATATTCGCGCGAACTTGCAGGGTTTCCAGTTGGAATGAATCTGGGTGAAATCATCGGTCGACGTGGTAAATACTGGCCAGCGGTGGGACGCATCGACGGGGCTTACGGGGATAGAAACCTCATTTGCGCCTGCCCACCAATCGAGGACTACGCCTAAATCTAGAGGAGCGTGCTGACGAGGAGAGCGCAGTGCCGAAGCGAAAGAATCCGAAGATACGAAAGACAAAGCAGACGGCGATGGGAGTTGTCTCTGGGGATCCCCTTGAGAATCTCTCCCATGAAGTTAATCTGATTGTTCATGCGGCGCAATTTTGGTCGAAAGACCTAACGCACAAGAGCCAGGGACTTGGTGATTGGGATCAATTCAAGGGAAGTTTGCTTGCATTGGGTTTAGTAAGCGCTACACAGACACGAATTGTTGGTTCTGCCGCGTGCATTGCTCCGGGTCTAGCTGTGACCGCGAGTCACGTCTTTAGAGACTCTCTTGA
>JANXZF010000130.1 GCA_025355665.1 Actinomycetes bacterium | reverse complement strand
CTGGTTGGGAAAAAAACGCCAGGATAATTTTCATTAAAGAAATCGGCAACTGCCTGAAGGTCCTTAGCCTCCAAATCGTCACAATTCTTCACTTCCCACAGGTTTCTCGCCTCGTCCACCCCAAGAGGATATATTCAAACGGGTGAGTCGACCCCCAACTCGTTGAATACCGCATGGTGGAACGAGTCAGGATTGAAAAGAAGAAATCCTGCCAGGCCCTAATTCTGGGTCGAAATCTGAGGGCCAACGCCAATAATTTTCCGGATCGAACCGAATTTCACTTGCTCTCACATATACCCTCTTCCCTATGTCCTACTGGTTGAACTTGATCCTTCCGACGGTCTCATATGGGATCACCATTGCAGCAATCGCATTACTAGTGATCAACGGGAAAAAACTCCTAGCGATCTATAGAGCAGGTCAGCCCGACCCCACGCGAAAGGACAAGCCGGGGTCGCGAATGTCGCACATGCTTGGAGAAATTCTTGGCCACACCAAGATGCTCAATTTCACTGCAACGGGTATGGCGCACTGGGTAGTGATGGTTGGCTTCGTCGCGCTCTTTGGAACCTTGCTTACGGCCTACGGACAAGTTCTCAATCCGAATTTCACCCTCCCCTTTATCGGACATTTTATTCCTTATGAATATTTCACAGAACTCATCACACTTCTGACTTCGCTTGGAATCGTTGGCTTGATTATTATTCGCCAACAAACACGTCTCTCCCAAAAGGGAAGACGATCAAGGTTCTTCCAATCCCGCTCACTGAAGGCCTATTACGTTGAGGCGACCATCGTTGCGATCGTCATCTGCGTAAGTCTCTTGCGCGGTCTAGAGGGTGCGCTCTCCAGCGATATGTCGAAGAGCTGGCATTACGCGTTCTCGTGGCCAATCGCTTTGTATTTCAAGCATTACACGCTTAGTTCGATTTTGACTCTTATCCAGGTTGTCGCCGCGGTGAAAATCGTTGTCTCCATGCTCTGGTTCATCGTGATCGCATTGAACCTAACGATGGGTGTGGCTTGGCACCGCTTCCTTGCATTCTTCAATGTCTATTACCGTCGACATAGTGATGGAACAAACTCACTGGGCGAACTTCCGGAAATGTTATCCCACGGTCACGTGATTGATTTTGATGATCCAGCCGAAGAAGATATTTTCGGCCTAGGAACACGTGCAGATATTTCTTGGAAAGGTCTGCTGGATATGACCACGTGCACCGAGTGCGGACGTTGCCAATCGCAGTGTCCTGCTTGGCACACTGAAAAACCGTTATCCCCCAAGCTTTTAATCATGGCTATGCGCGATCATGCGATGGCAAAAGTAGTAGAAACTGAATCTCTGGTAGGAGAATCGGCGCCCATTTCATTGGATGTTCTCTGGTCGTGCACAACTTGCGGAGCATGCGTTAACGAATGCCCAGTCGACATCGAACACATCGACCACATCGTCAATATGCGTCGATTCCAAGTTCTCGTCGAATCTGAATTCCCATCAGAGCTCGGCGGCACCTTCCGCAATCTTGAAAATTCTGGTAACCCATGGGGTGCCAATAAGACAGATCGCGACGGCTGGATTGCTGAGTGCAATTTCCCAATCCGTATCGTTGAAGGCGCCCTCCCTGACGATGTCGATTACCTATTCTGGGTAGGCTGTGCGGGCGCTTACGAAGAACGTGCAAAAAAGACGACCAAGGCCGTAGCAGAATTGCTGTACATGGCCGGAGTGAAGTTCGCCGTTCTGGGCAAAAAAGAGACTTGCACTGGAGATCCTGCGCGTCGCGCGGGCAATGAGTTCCTCTACCAGATTCTCGCGAAGGAAAATATTGAGACTTTCGAAGAAGTCTTCGCCGGACGGACCGAAAAGGGAAAGAAGAAGATTGTTGTAACCTGCCCTCATTGCTTCACGACCATCGGTCGCGATTATGCGCAGAGCGGTTTCGAGTTGGAGATGGTTCACCACACTCAACTTCTCAACCAATTAGTACGCGAAGGCAAACTCACTCCCGTTATTCAGAGCGAAAAGAAACTGACTTACCATGATCCGTGTTACCTCGGTCGACATAATCAGATTTACTCGCCACCGCGCGAACTTCTTGAAGCCACTGGAATTAAAATCACCGAGATGCCTCGCAACAACGAACGGTCGTTCTGTTGCGGTGGAGGTGGCGGACGTATGTGGATGGAAGAAAAACTAGGCACCCGCATCAACATGAATCGAGTCGATGAAGCCATCGCCACTGGAGCCGAGGAAGTCGCAGTCGCCTGTCCGTTCTGCCGAGTCATGGTCAGCGACGGAGTCCAGGCCCGCGAAAGCGACGTCGAAGTCCTCGACGTCGCCCAAGCATTGCTTCGTTCAGTTAAGCCTCTGATCTAGCCGAGCTCTGAAGAAATTCTCATATACATAGACGGAGTTCGGAGTATTCTCAGAAAATCCACAGGTTGGCAGGCAATCATCTCTCCCAGAGGTGATGACTATGACGACTCTCAGGGAGCGTGAAGCAGTGCAAGATCTTAATGAGGTAACGACCCATCGTATTTTGGTGGTTGACGACGAAACGAGCATCAGTGATCTCATTTCGACGAGCCTTCGCTTTGTTGGCTTTGACGTTCGGACCGCGGCCAACGGTGCACAGGCACTTCAGGTCGCCGAAGATTTCCAACCCCACGCCATCGTCCTTGATGTGATGCTTCCTGACCTGGACGGCTTTGAGGTCTGCCGCCAGCTCCGCAGCGAAGGTCACAATGTGGGTGTCCTATTCCTGACCGCCAAGGATGGAATGGAAGACAAGGTCGCAGGTCTGACCATCGGTGGCGATGACTACATGACCAAACCCTTTAGCCTCGAGGAACTCGTCGCGCGTCTCCGAGCACTTTTACGTCGCACCGGAGCAATCGAAACGATGCCCGATGACGAGAAGATTCGCTTCGCCGATCTTGAATTGGACGAAGCAACCCATGAAGTTCGTCGGGCAGGCCAACTCATTGACCTTTCCCCCACTGAGTTCCTCCTACTGCGCTACCTTCTCATCAATGCCGATCGAGTTGTCTCAAAAGCTCAAATCCTTGACCACGTCTGGCAGTACGACTTCCGTGGAGATGCTGGCATCGTTGAAACCTATGTCTCATACCTTCGCAAGAAGATCGACATCTTTGAGCCGCCGCTGATCCACACTGTTCGTGGAGTCGGCTACCGCTTGAGGATGCCTCCAAAGCAGTAACCACACTTAAACTTCACTCACAATGGTCTCGCCACTTCGCAAGGTTTCCAACCCGCTCAGTTTATGGAGCCTTCGCAATCGACTAATTGTCGGAGTGGTTGTTCTGTCTGCCCTAGGGTTCATCGCATCAGATCTTGTGGCGCGTTCTTCCTTGCACTCCTTTCTCTTAGCGCAAGTAGATACCCAACTTAAAAGTGTCGCTGGGGGATCGACCCTGCGCCTTGATCGAGCGGGCATTGCACCCGATGATAATTCTTTGCCGTCGACTATTAGCGATGATGCTACCGCTTCAACTTCGAC
>JANXZF010000095.1 GCA_025355665.1 Actinomycetes bacterium | reverse complement strand
GATGGTTATTAACTGGCTTGCAATGGAGGATATCTTCACCGAAGCGTAGTTCACTCCCGGGCGTTGAATCATTTCAATGACGGAATTCAATCTCTGGGCTGCTTCGCCTTCGCCAAGAACTGCTTCACCGAGGACATTTATATTTAGTTTTGCTTCTTCGCCAGTTCGTCGACTGATGTGCTTGGTAAGTGGATTTTTTTCGGCCGGAAGGATAATTCCGTTCGCGGCCATCCGCACTCTTTGGTGAACGACCCTCATCACCAATGATGGAAAAAGATGGGAAATGGCACTGGCCGTTTTAATGCCGACGAAATCAAAAACACCTAACCCCGATACACCGGCGGTCTTTGCAGTTCTTCGAAGAGTCTTGGCCGCGTTGCGCATTGAACTCATACGCATGACTTCATCCGTCAGGGACATAGTGAGTGCGACAGCGGAGGGATCTTTGAGCAGTCTGGCAAAACGCTTTCTATTTGCTTCATCGTGTCGCGTTCGAGTTTTGTCCGATTGCGTCAGGAGATTTGAAACTAAAGAAATAGTTGGTTCGGTCAGGTGATCAATATCGTCTTGCGTTGGAAGTGGCGTCGTTGACACTTTCGTCCTTTCTTACGTGGCAATACTAGACAGACTTTTCAAAGAACTACCGCCAAGGTCGTCATGATCCCGATCGTGATAGGCAGGGATTGCATCAGCCCATGGAGAGTGGCCACGGTCGAATCTGGGCCGTGTCGGCGTTGGCTGAAGGCTCCGAGAACGGAAATGATGACGGGGTAGGTGGAGAGCGCCCCTGCAACGCGAGGTCCGAGGACTGAGGCCAGCCCCGTTAATGTGACGATAAGAACAACCGTCACCAATAGCCTGACGGGCAATTCCCACCGGGGAGTGGCGGTCTTAATCTTTTGAACCGAATAGTTAGGCCAAAATCTATTTGCCAATAACCAACTGACAATTAGCATGGGTAGTAATACGTAGAGGTGAATCTCGAAACTCGTAAGCAGGGCACCAGTTGCAAGACATGCGAGCGTTCCAGTAGCAAGGGCGCGCCTCCAAGACTTTTTCAAAGCGGCCTTCGCATATACCCAAGCGAAAATGATCAATGCGACTTGGCCGACAAGGACACCGTGTGCTGATCTGGATGCAAACGATGCTCCATCTTGGATGTAAATAATAAAAAGGAAGGGGCCAGTCGTGAGAGGTAAGCCAATCAGGCGCCCGCCAATTCCATCACCCCATCGACGTTGGACGTAACTCAGCACCGCGACGAAAAAAGGGGCGAGAAAAAGTTTCAGGAGAAGAAGCGAACTCACTCTATGGTGCCGTGATCAATTTCTGCGATGTTGTTATCTCGTCGATGAAGTCAAGATCGATATCGACGCCGATTCCTGGATCAGTGGGCACGCGTAACTGTCCATCTTGCATCACGAAAGGTGTCGTGATGTCTCGGTGGTAATACCTTGACGATGCGCTGGTGTCACCGGGCAAAGTGAATCCGGACAAGGAAGCCAGAGCAATATTTGGCGCTCGACCAATCCCGGTTTCTAACATCCCGCCGCACCAAACTGGGATGTCGTTCTCCACGCATAGGTCATGAATCTTGACCGACTCGAGGTAGCCGCCAACGCGCCCTGGCTTGATATTGATAATTGTCGTGGCCTTTAGCGCCAAGGCATCGCGTGCCGATTCAAGGGAAGTAATTGATTCATCCAAACAGATTGGCGTCTGAACCACTTTGGCTAACATTGCATGGCCAAGGACATCATGTTCATCAAGAGGTTGTTCAATGAGAAGAAGATTGAACGGGTCGAGTTGCTTGAGATGGTCGGCATCCTCGCGTGAATATGCCTGATTTGCATCGACTTGCAGTGGCATATCCGGAAAAAGTTCGCGGATAACGCGCACTGGCTCGATATCCCAGCCTGGCTCGATCTTGAGTTTGATTCGACGATATCCCTCGTCGACATATTGAGAAACTTCCTGCGCCAGGGCATCAATGGTGGAAGTGATACCCACTGATACACCGCAATCGATCATCTCTTTGGACGAACCAAGATATGAACCGAAGGAAATACCTTCGAGTTTCAACTGCGCATCCAAAATCGCAGTCTCAACGCACGCCTTCGACATTTGATGACCAAGGAATGGTCGAAGTAGATCGGCGATCTCCTCGGCCCGAATGTCTCCGGCTTCAAAAATCTTCGGGAGCAGAAATCGCTCAATCACGTCTTGCGAGGCGAACGTGTATTCGGGGGAGTACAGCGGTTCTGACATCGCAACACATTCCGCCCAACCCTCGGCACCATCTTGAGTAGTGATCTTCAGAAGGAGGAGTTCGCGTTCGTACTGCGTCCCAAAGGATGTGCGGAATGGTCGAACCAGCGGCAAATTGATGATGCGAAGATCTACTTCCTTAATCCGCATTTAGCGCGCCCCTTTACTGATTACGTAGGCGCCATCTTTGGTGAGACCTTCGATGTGCCATCCTGCCTTTAGCCGAGGTTCTAACTCGGCGCGTAATGCCATCCGCCATTCCAATGCTGAGTCGGGATCTGTTGCACGCACATCGATGATGTCGGAGGGCAGATAGGCGAGCACTGATGAACCATTTGCAACCACGTTCTGCTTCACTGGTTCCTCGTAGACATTGCTTAGAACAACTGGAAATGCATCGTTAGGGATTTCAAGATTATGGTTTCTTGCTGCACTGATTACCCGATCAGAAAGCAAAGACCACTTGGCGATGACCCGATCAGTCGGATCGCCTGCATTAAGCGCGTCAGGTAAGTCTCCGTAAAAGTCCGAGAAGTATTCGAAGACTTGAACTCCAAGTTTCACAAGATTGAGTCTGGCGTTTCGCCGGACAAGTGGGTCAAAAGTCCAGGTGATCGTCTCATAGCCATTTTCTAAAGCCCATGCTCGTTGGTGCCACTTTAAGGCACTGCCAATGTTGCGATTTCGGTATTTCTCTTTTACCGCAGCCATATGCGAGTGCAAGTGAAGATGTTTTTGCGAATCAATCCCGGGGAATGCAAAGGCTGCTGCGACAACTTGGCCATCCACGTACACCCCGCTGACATAAGTTCCGTTATGAACCATGGCTTGCAAGAGGTTGGCCGTGATTTGGGTTCCTTCATCGGTTGGCCACACTTCATCAAAGATCTGACGCGCGTAGTTTTGCTCGTCAACGGTTGCCAGAATTCTGATCGCGACTTGCGCGTCATCGCTTCGCTGCTTTGCATCTTTATGTGCCTGGGCTATCGACTCTGGAGTGATCATGGAGCCAGCGTAGAACAGACCTCGGCAATATGCTCTAGTCCAATGCGGTCGCGTACTTTAGGCTGGGGACTATGAAGGCAATCCAGGTAAATCATTTCGGCGGCCCGGAAGTCATGGAGTATGTGGACGTTGCCGATCCGGTCCCGACATCGGCTGAGGAACTCATCACTGTTACGTGCATTGGCATCAACTATGCCGACACCCATCAAATTGAAAACGGCTATCTCTCACCACAGAGCCTTCCTCTCATTCCTGGTCTAGAAGTTGTTGGCCATACCAATTCAGGACGACGAGTCCTCGCTGCTGTCGAACACGGTGGGTATGCGCAGAAGGCGGTTGCGAATAAGGCATTAGTAATGGATATCCCTGACGGCGTCACCGACGCTCAGGCGCTTTGCATGTTGGTTCAGGGTTCTACTGCGTGGCACATTTTGAAAACGGTGGGACATTTGAGTCGAGATGAATCCGTTGTCATCCATGCTGCGGCTGGTGGCGTGGGCACGATTGCAATCCAATTGGCGAAACTTTGGGGCGCACGTGTAATTGCAGTTACGTCGTCACTGGAGAAACAAGAATTGGCCAAATCCCTTGGTGCCGATGTCGTTGTGGATGCCAATGTTGAAGATTTGGCAGCGGCCATGATTGCGGCAAACAACGGGAAAAAGATAGATCTGATTTTGGAAATGGTCGGCGGTAAGACATTCGATGCAAGTTTGAATGTTTTGGCCCCATTTGGCCGCCTCGTCACCTACGGAAATGCTTCGCGGACTGCTCCCAAGGCGGTGCACCCGGGTTCGCTCATCACAGGCACCAAAACGATCACGGGCTTCTGGTTGGCCAACTGCTTTGGCCACAAGGAACTCCTTCACGATGTAATCGCCGAACTTTTCGCCCTTGTGCTCGCCGGAAAGCTCCACCCCGTCACGGGGGCGAGTTATCCGCTCTCGGCTGCGGTCCAGGCCCATCTCGATATGCTCGCCCGAAAGACGACGGGCAAGGTGACGCTAGATCCAGGAAAATAGCGCGTGAAAGGTTGATGATTTTTCGAATACAGGCGTGAACCTGTACGCTTCACGAGCATTCAACGCCCCCCTAGCTCAGTCGGTAGAGCGTTTCCATGGTAAGGAAAAGGTCAACGGTTCGATTCCGTTGGGGGGCTCGGCGGGGTAGCTCAGCTTGGTAGAGCAAGCGGCTCATAATCGCTGTGTCGCCGGTTCAAATCCGGCCTCCGCTACTAGTTCGGCCGCGCGCAATTTCACGACAAGCATGGTCGTCAGGTACCCTGACGCCCTGGCATAAAGCTGGCATAAAGACATATAAAAAGGAGCAAGACCATGGCAAGCAAGAGCGCGGACGTACGTCCAAAGATCACCATGGCCTGCGTCGACTGTAAAGAGCGCAACTACATCACTAAAAAGAACCGCCGAAACGACCCAGACCGCCTTGAGCTCAAGAAGTTCTGCCCTCGTTGCAAGGCATCCACACTTCACCGCGAAACTCGTTAATGCTCAATCCCGATTCCGTCGGGCGCACATTTCATAGTGCGAAGTCATTTCCTGTAACAGCCGCTGAGATTGCAGCCTTTGCTGCCGTCATCGGCGAAGACGACCTAACGGTCGCACCTCCCACATTCTCCATCCGAATCTCCCTCGAGCAATCTCAAGACGTGCTCTCTGATCCTCACGTGGGGATTGACTGGTCACGGGTGGTCCATGGGGATCAAAAGTTTGAGATCGTCCGCCCCATAGCGGCCGGAGATGTATTGACGTGTTCGTCAACGATCGAGAATTACAAATTCCTGGCTGGAAATGAAATCGTTACCGTTCGTTCAGACCTTCATTCAAAGGATGACCTAGTTGTTTCATCGTGGTCGACTTTGGTGGTGCGCGCATGACCCAAGTCGGAGATGAGATTTTGCAACGCGTTTTTTGGATTGACCGTGAACTTCTGAAGAACTACGCCGATGCAAGCGGTGACCAGAATCCAATTCACCAGGATGAAACCTTTGCCAAATCTGTTGGTCTACCTGATGTCATCGCACACGGAATGTTGACGATGGCACTCGCCGGCAAATTCGTATCGGATTGGGCGGGCGGGGCTGTTGCCATAAAGGAATTTTCGACGCGCTTCATCAAGCCGGTGATAGTTCCAGCAGGAAAGCAAGTCGATCTCACTATTTCGGCGACAGTGACAGAGGTAGAGGGATCCAAAGTGCGGCTCAGTGTCACCGCTACATCGGACGGGGTAAAAGTTCTAGGTATGACAAAGGCGCTGGTCGTAAAGTCATGACCGCGCCAGATGAGATCTGGAAACTGGGGCAGGAAAGGCAAGCAGCCAGGGCGGCGAAGAATTTTTCACTCGCTGATCGGTTACGTGATGAGATTGCAGATGTCGGTTGGGATGTAATCGATATCGCAGACACCTTCGAATTGCATAAGCGGATCCGATACATAGTGGCACCGACTATTCGATTGATGAAACCAGTTCTCGAAGACCGCGAAGTGGCTGTGGCGATAATTGTCTCTGGTTTTCAAGATGACGCTATTGCGTGTATCAATTCCATCCGTGCCTTCAGCGATGTTCCTGTAGTCGTTCTCTGTCTCGACGACGTTGGCCCTCTTGAGGAGTACATCGACGAAAAGACCAAAATCGTCAAGGTGGTCGAGGACTGTGGTTGGGGCCAGGCAGCCAACGCTCTTCTCCAAAATGTTCAAGCCACATATTTGGTAATTATGGATCCGTCGACAAGGTTGAAGGGCGATGCGATTTTACCGGCGGTCTCTGAATTGCGTGAAAACACCTATGTGGCCGTCGGGTGGCGTGGTGGCCTTATTAATCTCGAAGATGAGTGGAGAAGCGTCGAAGACAAAGGCGTTGGAGAAGTGGACGTCCTATTTAGTTACTTCTTGGCGTTGGACCGATCAGCGGCGCTGGAAGTCGGCGGGTTCAACTCCCGCGCGATCTACTATCGCAATGCCGATATCGAATTCTCACTCAAACTTCGTCACGCCAATGGGCGCCTGTTGCAGATGAATCTGCCCTTAAGTCAGGATCGACATCACGGGTACCACGATGTGGGCGAGACTTATCGAGAGGTTCAATCTAAGAAGAACTACGACCGCATCCTTGAACGCTTCCGTGGCAAAAATGCGATCTTGAGTCCGCGCCGCTAGCCTTTCAACCATGACCCAGCTCTCCGATTACACAAGCTTCCGAGTCGGCGGTCCGGCACAAGAGATCGTGAATGCGTCGAATGAAGC
>JANXZF010000057.1 GCA_025355665.1 Actinomycetes bacterium | reverse complement strand
CGAGACCTCAACTCAGGGGCCGCCTTTGGATTATCTTTCAAGAGCTGTTCCAATTGATCCAGAACACCCTCGAAAAGACCCCTACGCGCATTGATCTGAAGCAAAACCACCGAAGCGGCCAGCGAAGCCATATCTTGGATGCCCTCAGGACCGAACATTAAGACCTGCTTCGCAAAATCCTCCGCGATTTCGAGATCTCCAGAACTCAGGGCGACCTTGGCGGTATTGAGATTGAGTTCGCGCTCTTGGGCGCTCTGGTCGATCACCAGATCCTCCGTGGGCACGCCCAACCTTGCCGCTAATTTGACGACCAACTCAGGCTTAGGCTTGCGTTTACCCCCCTCTAGCAGGGATATGAAACTGGAGGCAGCTATGCCCTCGGCAAGCTCATACTGAGTTAGACCGGCTTTCTCCCTCAGCGTTCGGAGCTTCTCTCCAAACTCCATAACCCACTTCCCTTCTTGACGACTTTGGTATATCTTACAACTAATCTTTACAAATAGTAAAGACATTTGGAGGATACTGTGAAGCAAATCGGACTGACCTTAATCGCAGTCGTATTAGTTGTTACGACCGCGCTTCCGGCAAACGCCGCACCAAGGAAGAGCACAATCTCCGGCGGAACGTCATTCACGCTTTTGACGATCCCAGGCGCTAATTCTTGCTGCTAATCGAAAAAATAGTAACAACGATTGGCAACGGGGCCAAAGTTGTACAAGAGAATAAAAGGACTGGTTGAACATGTTCAAGGATGAGAAGGAACGCGGACGAATGATTTCGTACGTTTCCAGAAGTGCTTCCCCTCTTCACTCATTTCATTGCACATCTTCAAACGTCCACACTCAACCCGTAACGGCCAGAACCGAGTAAGGGTGCAGATGATGGCAAAGCGTCTTAAGAGGAGTTCAGTCCTCAAGGCCGCCTTGTTTGTCGCCGTAGTGCTCCTGACCGAAACTTCATACGCTGCAACTGGCGACGCAAGTACCGTTCATTTCTCGCAAACACAAATTACAAAATTCGTTAAAACAGTTACAACAGAATTAGAGCTCAGCAAGAATTGGAAATCTAATTTCTCAAATACCGCTGGCAGCAACTTGTATTGCCATTCGGTGGTTTTTGGTGAAGGCGTTCGCGCAGGCAGCCCAGGTCTCTACACATGGTTCACTTGCAGTGCAATGCACAAGCTAGTTGCAGAAAGTGCTGCACCTAAGACGATCGCCTGCACTGGATTTTCGTCCCCTGTTTGGATTCAACCAACTGCTGACTCGATTAGTTATCAGACGGTTTCGTACGGTGCGCAGTATTCATCCTTTAGATCTTCTGCCCCAACCCAAATTCAGACGCTTATGGATTCATCTTATAGCCAACTAAATACTGGTCAATCTCGAATCTTGATTGCGCGTGCAACTCAATCAGCGACAAAAGTAACAAGTCAATCAAGCACCTGCCAGTAATTACCAAGCAAAATTACTCTCCGTTAAATCCCAATCGCTCCAAGAGTTTCGGGTCCCTCTGCCAATCCTTTGATACTTTGATATGAAGGCCCAAAAAAACTTTTGCAGACAATATTCTTTCGATATCGGCGCGGGCTCGAGTCCCGATGTCCTTCAATTGCTCACCTTTATGCCCGAGCAGTATTCCCCTTTGCGAGTCACGTTCGACATGTATTGTCGCGTGAATATCAAAGAACGGTTTGTCGCCTTGATCTTCTCGTTGAGACATTTCATCAATGGTGACGGTAATCGAATGAGGAAGTTCCTGGCGAGCATCACGTAGCGCCGCTTCGCGAATCAATTCGCAAATCCATTGTTCCTGGCCTTGATCCGATGCCATTCCCTGGGGGTAGAACTCAGGGCCAGTAGGCAGGGCAGATCCAATGAGCTCAGTGAGCAAATCAATCTGATCATGAATAGTTGCTGAGACGGGAATGATTTCGTCCCAAGTGAGATCCTTCGCCAGAGCCACTATCCCAGACAGTTTTGCAGCTAAGGCATTTTTGGAAACTAGATCGGTCTTGGTGATAACCGCGATCTTCTTGGATTTCGGATGCTTAGCAATTTCCTGAATGATGAATTCATCTCCTGAACCCGAAGATTCGTCGGCTGGTAGACACATGATGATGGCATCGACCGAGTCGAGATTCTGACCAACAACGGCGTTTAGCCGATGACCAAGAAGTGTCTTTGGTTTATGAATTCCAGGTGTATCCACCAAGATCGCCTGAAAGTCAGGGCGATTAACGATTCCTCTGACGGCGTGACGAGTGGTGTTCGGGTGGGGAGAAGTAATAACGACCTTGCTGCCGACGAGTGCGTTAACGAGGGTCGACTTGCCTGTATTCGGGCGGCCAACAATGGCCACGAAGCCAGAACGAAAATCACTCATGGCACAAGTCTCTCACTTATATGTGCTGACAAACTCCACTGCATCGGCAACTGACGTCACGACTTCGGCAGCTCGCTCCCCAATTAATCGATGACAACCCTCACTTGTCGGCGAAGTGATCGGACCAGGTATCGCCATTACGGGCCTCATTAATTCGGCCGCATCTCTTGCAGTTCGAAGTGATCCACTTCGGAAAGCCGCTTCAACCACCAGCGTGGATTTCGAGAGCGCTGCGATCAGTCGATTCCGCGTGAGGAATCGTGAGGGAATGGCCCTAACACCTGGCATCACTTCGCTGACGAGGGCGCCGGTTTCTGCAATTTCTGCAAAAAGCCGCGCATGACCCGCAGGATAATTCACATCTATTCCTGCGGCCAGTACCGCAATGGTTACCCCCTCTGCCACAAGTGCGCCACGGTGTGCGGCGGCATCAATTCCGTACGCGCCTCCGCTAACGATTGCCCATTCACGATCGGCAAAACCGGCAGCAAAATCTCCAGCCACGCGCACTCCGTAGTTCGTAGGATTTCGAGTGCCTACGATTGCCAATGATGGAATGTGCAAAGCTTCAACCGAGCCGCGGACGACCAACCCGATCGGCAGCGCGGATAGGTCGTTGAGTTGGATGGGCCAGACAGGATCTTCGGGAGTTATGAATTCGGATCCACTGGTTGCGATCGCCGCGATAACTGAACTAGATTGCGCGCCCTCGATCCTTGATATCAATTTTTCATACTTGACGGTGTCATAACCACGGCCGCGTATCTTCGCGACAACTTCGACGGGGCCTAGCGCGTCGATCTCGTGAGCCCAAAAATTCGATCCGCCTTCAATTGACGAGAAAAGTATTGCTCGAGCCTCGAGGGAGTTCACGATTCGGCACCTTCCCGAAGCGTGTAGGCCAGTTGGGTATCTGCCAATGTCGGGCGAACGTGTCCACTTAAATCGGCGATACTCCAGGCCGTACGCATGATCTTGTGAAGACCGCGGGCAGTAATCCGCTCACGATCAAGTTCTGCGTGCAAAAAATTCATCGCACAACGTTCAGGCTGATAAGTGATACGAAGCGCACGGCTCGAAATTTCAGAATTGGTTGACCAAGTTTCGGATGCAAAGCGCTTGAACGCCCTCGCTCGTGCGTTGACCACCCTTTCCCGAATATCGGAACTGCTTTCTCCCAACTCTGGACCGCTCAATTCGACTCTGCTTAGTGGGTCAACTTGTACCCGAAGATCGATCCGATCCATTAGAGGACCGGATAACTTTCCGAGGTATCGGCGAACTTGTTGTGAAGTGCAGATACAGTTTCGGCCACGTCCGGAGAATTTTCCGCATGGGCATGGATTCGCAGCCAGCACGAGCAGAAAATGCGCTGGGTAAGAAACGGTCCCCACCGCTCGCGCGATCGTTATCGAGCCAGATTCGAGTGGCTGACGTAGCGAATCGAGCACTCCCGAATCGCATTCAGGGGCCTCGTCTACGAAAAGAACGCCTCGATGCGCTAAAGAACAGGCACCCGGTCTAATAGCGTTCGAGCCTCCCCCAACCATGGCAACGCGGGTTGCACTGTGGTGCGGAGCTACAAAGGGAGCATCGTTGGCCAAAGGTGAGCGAGTGCTTAGTCCTCCCGCAATGGAATGAATAGCAGTGACTTCGAGTGATTCTTCACGAGTTAGCTCAGGCAGTATCCCCGGTAGTCGCTGGGCGATCATCGTTTTGCCCGCGCCGGGCGGTCCAGTAAGTAGAAGATGGTGGCCACCAACTGCGGCAACCTCGGCTGCCAATCGAGCCGGCGCCTGTCCTGCGACGTCAGCAAAATCGTAAATGGACTCTTGAATTGGCGAAACTAACTCAAGCTCAACAGATTCCTCTCGCTCTCCAGTTCGGAGCCATCGAAGTAATTGCCGCAAATGCGGCATGGGAATGATGGTCAGCTCGCGCATAAGCTGGGCTTCAACTCGATTAGCCCAGGGTACGACGGCTGACGTGATGCCGGCTTTGTGGGCGACAATTAAGGAGGGAAGTACTCCGCGGACGCCTCGAATGTGACCGTCAAGTGCCAACTCCCCTAGGTACAAGACTCTTCTGGATTGTTCCTCTGGAATGAGTTGTTGGGCGGCAAGCAACGCAACCGCTATTGGAAGATCAAAACTCGAACCGCTCTTTGGTAACCATGCCGGAGAAAGGGACACCGTCACCTTTCTATTTGGCCAAGTCTCTGAACTATTGACCAGGGCCGAACGCACTCGATCCCGTGATTCAGTAAGCGCCGCATCTGGCAGCCCGAGGAGTGTGTAACCGGGAAGTCCATTTGCGATATCAACTTCAACCGTTACAAGTTGCCCCTCTAATCCAACTAGAGACACACTCAGGCTTTGCCCCAGCGTCATCGAATGTCTCGGCTCACAGAACGTTCTCTCGGTACTCGACGCTGTACTTACCGCCAGTCGATATCAAGACGGCGGCGCAATCGATTCGATAATCACATCCCAACGATTGATGTGTAGCTAGCCACGCAAGTGCAAGGCGCTGAAGTCGTCTGGCTTTATCCGAGTTAATTGCTTCAAGAGGGTGCCCGAAAGCGACAGAAGTTCGAGTCTTGACTTCGACAAACACGAGGGTGCCATCTGCAAGTTTGGCGACAATGTCGATTTCGCCTTCTCGTATACGCCAATTGCGTTCGAGAACAATCAACCCTCGTTCTCGGAGAAACTCGACAACTGCATCTTCTCCAAATGCCCCGATGGTTCTGTTTCCAGATTTGTTGTTAGTTTCATGTGCCATAGTTCTTGCAGGCTAACTCTTAGTACCGTTAAGAAGGGTCCGAGTGTGACGACGTGTGGGTTATGCGGGGCTGTTAGTTAATCCGGCTACGTTGGCAAATGAATAGCGGTGAATCGAACACGGCCCCAATTCCTCAAGCGCTTTCTTATGTGAGGCAGTGACGTAGCCCTTATGTTGTGCGAATCCATAACCCGGATATTCCACATCCATCTCGCGCATTATCCGGTCACGCGTCACCTTGGCAATGATCGAAGCCGCACTGATCGTGTGCACCACCTGATCGCCCTTCCAAACACCTAGTGTCGGAAATCCGAGCCCGGGAATGACGTAACCATCCGTTAATACATATTTCGGCAAAACGGTTAGTCCATGAACTGCCCGTCGCATGCCGTCGATGTTTGCTGCATGTACCCCGCGCTCATCCACTAGCGATGATGGAATTCCAATGATCGAAATGGACTCCGAGGCTTCGACAATAACGTCGAAGAGTTGCTCTCGAGCCGCTTCGGAAATTTCCTTGGAATCACGCACCTTCGCGAGTTCGGGAGCAAACGGATCTCGCAAGATTACGGCGGCGACGAGCAGAGGCCCTGCACAAGCGCCTCGTCCAGCCTCGTCGACACCTGCAAGAGGTGATATTCCCGCATCAAGCAGAAGTCGCTCGATGACTTTCACGAATATTCCGAGAAATCTACTTCAGGGCGTTGATTGGATGCACGATCTTGGCGTGACTTGCCGGCCAAATGACCGCAACGACACGACCCACCACCTTGCTTACTGGCACAAAACCCTTGTTGATGTCATCTAGATGGTAACGAGAATCGGCACTGGCTCCTCGATGATCTCCCATTACCCAAAGCTTTCCGGCTGGAACGACTACATCGAAGTTCATGTCACTGGGATTGTCGCCCTTGTATATGTACGGTTCTTTCAGGGGTATCCCATTAACCGTAATGCGTTTGTTATTATCGCAACACACCACGTGATCACCTGCAACACCAATTACTCGCTTGACTAAATGTTGCTTCGCGGGGTTAGGAAGGACACCAACGGCAATTAAGCCCTCTTTGAGTTTGGCAATTATGTACGGCTCGGTACTTGGAACCGGATCGGCCAACCAATGATCGGGATCGTGGAAGACGATGATGTCGCCACGATGAATCGTGTGCGAGAGAAATGGGACTTTGTTGACAGCCACCCGGTCTTTAACTTCGAGTGTTGTTTCCATCGAGCCCGACGGAATATAAAAAAACTGTACGAAGAAAGTCTTAATTATCAAAGAGACGAGAAGCGCTACGACAACGAGTATTGGAAACTCGCGAAGGACTGAACCCTTGCGCGACATACAGGTGCTTTATGCCTGCTCGACGGGGGCTTCGCTCAGTTCCGGGGCTTCGACACCTGCTGCCGCTACCGCCGAACGCTTGTTAGTACTTTCTTCAATGTCGCTTCGCTTTTCACGAATCTTTGCAGCCTTGCCGCGAAGGTCGCGCAAGTAATACAACTTGGCACGACGAACATCACCGCGACGAACTAGTTCGATCTTTTCGATAACGGGGGTGTGCACTGGGAAGGTACGTTCGACTCCTACGCCGTATGAAACTTTACGGATGGTGAATGTTTCGCGAGCGCCATTACCTTGACGGCGAATGACAATTCCTTGGAAAACCTGGATACGGCTCTTGCTACCTTCGATAACTCGAACATGAACCTTGAGCTCATCGCCGGCACGGAAGGTTGGAATATCCGAGCGAAGAGAAGCAGCGTCTACCGCGTCAAGCACGTTCATGGTGAGTCCTCATTCTTATGTCCAAGTTGTCCCGAATTTTTAAAACATCCTAAAACGCCAAGTTTTGTGCCCTTCGCGTAAGGGGCTTATCCTGCCACAAGCAGGGCCTTTAGGCTAAATCGAGCCTATATCCCCTGCTCTATCGCCTCTAGTAACACTGGGTAAAGTCCCGGACCAGCGCAGTAGGTAATACCTTGCGAATCGGTGGAGATAAGCGCCCCGGATTCAGTGGCAATGAGTGAAGCGGCAGCCAGATCCCACTCTTTCAAGCCCAGTTCGAAATATCCGTCAAATGCCCCCATAGCTACATAGCAAATATCCACCGCCGCAGAGCCAATCCTCCGAAGATCGCGAATATTGGGGATAAGAGAGGCAACTACTCTGCCTTGGTTTACCCGCTCTTTTACATCGTATGCAAAGCCCGTGCCTATAAGGGCACGATCGAGGGAGATATCACTATTACACCTAATGGGGCGCGAATTAAAAAATGCTCCTCCGCCTTTGGTAGCCGTCCAGGTAGATCCAATAGTCGGAGAATGCACCACGCCAACGAGCACCCCACTCTGATCCTTTGCCGCAATGCTGACACTCCAGCCAGGAAGGCCGTATAGATAATTGACGGTTCCATCTATCGGATCGATAACCCACGTAATTCCCGTCGATGAAGATCGAGATGAACCTTCTTCCCCGACAATGCCGTCGCCAGGTCTTGCACTCAGAATGGACTCAACGATCAATTTCTCACTGTCGCGATCCATCTGAGTAGCGATATCGATCGCAACGGATTTCGAAGTTACTTCAAAAACCAATGGCCGTTGCACGAGCAAATTTCCGGCCCTTTCGGCAACGCCAAGGGCTAATTCGAGTAACTCTTGAGATGAAGATAATGAGGACACAAGAGAACTGTAGTGAGACATAGGATTCCATAGTGTTCACGCCATATCGCCAACTATTTCAGACGCCAGGTGGCCTGCGTTTTTCGATAGCGGGTTTCGTTGCGCGAATGCCCATTTCCATGGACTCTTTAGCTCTCATCTTCATAGTTGTTCATGCGACAAAGTCCTACACATTGGCTGGCTTACTCGCGGCCGTGGCTTCCATTGTCGTGACTATCTCTCTTCCGTTCTGGTCTCGCGCCGCAGATCGCATCGGACAGAGGCGAACCCTTTTCATCTCGATGCCACTTCGAACGTTCTTCATGATTGTGTTCATAGTGCTCGTGACCAAAGAGGCGTCTAGGTGGACCTGGTTTGTATCGATCATCCTGGCCGAAGCCTGCATTGTGAACGCGGGAAGTCTGGTACGTCGACGATGGCTCTGGGCACTCGGTGAGAACCGACAGCTCATAAACACTGCCTACTCCTACGAGGCCCTGATGGACGAGGTCGTTTTCATCCTTGGCCCTGTCATCGCAACAGCATGCGCCACCTCCATCGCCCCCGCCGCAGGATTGGTAGTGGGATTGGTATTCATGCTCATAGGAACGACTTTCTTTGGCCTCCAGACCAAAACCGAACCTCCACCGCATCCTCGCAATGTTGGCGAACCCCATCCGCCCGTCATGAAAAATCGCGCGGTTCAGGCTGTTGTTCTCCCTTCGATTTTCCTGGGAGGGTTTTTTAGCGCGGTTGGAATCGTCGTCGTCGGATATATGCAGAGTCATCACGCTCTTGCGCGCACGGGTTTGATGCTCGCAATTTGGGCGGCAGGTAGTGCCACTGCGGCTGCGACAAACGGAATAATCGTTTGGCGGTTGAATCATGCGAAGCGATTCCTATTATTCTTTTTCGCCCTCACAGTTCTCTCTATACCTTTGATCTTCGTCACCAATTTACTTTTCCTCGGTGTGGCCCTATTCATCAATGGCTTAGCCATCGCACCCCTAATCGTGTCCGCATATGGAGTTGCAGAAACCGCCGTGCCTCCAGCACAGATCACTGAAACGCTCGCCTGGGTAATTGCAGGCATGCCTCTGGGTGGCGCCGTCGCCAGTTCGGTTACTGGCTGGGTCATCGACAATTACGGAGCCCAAAAAGGCTTTCTCGTTCCATTCGGCGCACTTTGTTGTGGTCTTGCTATGTCGCTTCCCTACTTCCGCACCTGGAATCGGTTACGCTCGGCTTCGTGACTGAACTTCGTTTAACTGGTAAGACCACGGATGGGGCTTATCTAAGCCTTGGCGATGGCGAAGGTGGCGAGTACACCCTTCGGATCAGCGACACGTTGCGAGCAACAGTCAATCAACCAAGACTGGCCGCGGTGCGCGAGAGTGAAGCCGGAACCATCACCGTCAAAGAGATTCAATCTCGATTACGCGCTGGCGAATCCATTGACTCACTTGCGCGCGAAGCGCAATGGGCCAAAGAAAAAGTGGAAAGATTTGCTGGGCCGATATTGCAAGAACGCACCTACATCATTGATTTGGCGCACAACGTAATTCTTCGTACAACGGGAAGTGCTCTGACTTTCATTGAAGCAGTAAGTGCAAAACTGGCACCTCGCCAAGTCGACATGACCACCGCCGAATGGAACGCTTGGCGACTCGAAGATGGCACATGGGTTATTCGCCTCCACTATCCCAACAGGGACGGTCAAGGCACCGCTGAATGGATATTTGATCAAACCCGTCGGGCAATCACTGCCCAGGATGAAAGCGCTCGTTGGATTCTGGGAGATGAAACGGCTCAACGCGAGCGTCCATCGGATCACGGATTGATCTACGGCAATCACCCTTCAGTTTCACGCATAGCCCAGAACCGACCCAAAGAAAATCGCGAAGGCCCAAGACTGGTATCGATCCGTGAAACCCCAGATTCTGAAGCCGAAAAAGACGGCGTGACTGCGCGTGCCAAGGTTCCATCCTGGGATGAGATTATGTTCGGGTCAACAAAGAGTCCCGACCAAGACCCTGAATTCGAGTAGTCGATCCCCTTATTAGTGCAGAACCACCGATCTCAACGGAACAAGACATTCAGCGACAGTCATTGCCCCGTGATGTCCAACCATTGATGATTCCAAATCCGCGCGCAGTGGATCGATCAAGACAATCTCATCGTGAGGTACAGCAATTACATCGCCCATGCGGTCAAAGGACGGCTCGGAAACGACATCACCAAAGAGCTGGGCCTCTATGGCTTCTTTGCGGGTATAGACATTGATTCGTTCGTCGAAAAATTCGCGGTAGCGCGCAGCGACATCATTGGGTCCTTCTCCTGAGAGGTGCTCGTCATCTAGATACAGATGTCTGGCTCTCGGCTCCCCCGCGACCAATGAAATACCTTCAAGCAGCGAATTCTCTCGTCCCAAAATAATCTTCTCTTTTGCATTTACCATTCCGTGATCGGCTGTTATCCAAATTCTTGTTCCACGTGGCAAGCCTTCAATCAGTGCAGTCGCCACTTGATCTGCGTAGGCAAGGGCGCCCAACCACTTCTCAGAACCGACTCCATCGCTGTGTCCTGCCACATCAACTTCATTGATATATACATAGGTGAACGCAGGTGTTTTCTTAAGAGATATCGCAGTTTGTTCAACCATCTCCGTGAGAATGTTCGCCCCTCGGTACTCGGCTCCTCGAAATGCAGCCGAGGTAAATCCAGAGCCTTCGTATCGTTTGGCGGCGACGTGCGAAACGCGAATTCCAGCAATTGCTGCCCTTTCAAATAAAGTTGGAACAGGCTGCCAAGTAAATGGATCAACACGTTCGTCCCATTTCAGTGAATTAAGTAAGCGACCACCACTGCGTGGAACTCGAATGGTGTAGCCCAACATTCCGTGAGCACCCGGAAATACCCCGGTCATCAACGTCGTCAAACTCGTGACGGTTGTAGATGGAAAGGCAGTTGATACAGGGCCAAAATTAGCCAAGTTGCTCAGCGTCGGAGCAAATTGCGCATGTTCGTAGAGAGCTGCTTCGCCAAGGCCGTCGATCAGAAATAAACACTCTCGTCCGTGAGGGCTCTCGCCAATGCCAAGAGTGTCCTTTGAATCGGTAAGTCCAAGCCCAGAAAAAATGGAGGGAGTGATCTCTGCCAAATGCACGGTGCAATCCTCTCATTAAATCCAGTATCGTGAGCAAGTGGTCGCAAATGATTCAGTAATTCATTACTCACATGAAGTCAGAGAAGCCTTATCTCTAGGCAAACCAATTGTCGCACTCGAATCTACGATCATCAGCCACGGGCTTCCGAGACCTCAGAATTTGCAAGTCGCTCGAGAAGTTGAAGAAATCGTCCGGCAACATGGTGCTGTTCCAGCGACTATTGCTGTCATTGATGGCACCGTGCATATCGGCCTTTCAGAAACAGAACTCGATGAAATCGCCAATCGTGACGACATTGCAAAAGCATCTAGCCGTGATTTGGCCATTGTTGTCGCAAGGAAAGCCAGCGCTGCAACGACAGTCGCAGCAACTGCGCATTTAGCCGTGCACGCGGGCATATCAGTCTTTGCTACCGGCGGGCTTGGTGGTGTGCACCGAGGGGCGAATCAATCCTTTGACGAATCTGCAGATCTCACCGCTCTATCGAATCTCGACATCACAGTTGTCTGCGCAGGCGTTAAATCCATTCTTGATGTTGGGGCGACCCTCGAGCGACTAGAGACCTTGGCTATCGGAGTAGTCGGGTATAGGACGACGAATTTTCCTGGTTTCTATCTAACCGATTCTGGATTCACGATTGAGCATCAAGTTGATGATCCGGCCGAAGTTGCGGCGATTCAATCGGCTCGTTCGGCACTCGGTACCAATCGGTCGGCACTCATCATCGCCAATCCCGTCGTACATGAAATGGACCGTGCCCGACACGATGAGATTCTCGCCAGCGGTCTTGCGCTAGCCAAAGCACAAGGCATTTCCGGCAAGGCCGTAACTCCCTTCCTTCTTGAACATTTTCACATCGCAAGCCACGGTGAATCACTTCGAGTCAATATCGACATCATCAAATCAAATTCTGCACTTGCCGCCGATATTGCAGTAGCAGGTAAGAAATAACCTCGTGGCCAAAGTCTTATGCATCGGTGATGTGATGCTCGACGTGATCGCCGTATTGCAAACCAAAATCAACTACGGAAGTGACACGCCTTCAAAGATCTCAACCCACGGCGGGGGCGCTGCAGGCAATGTCGCATCCTGGTCTCAAGTTTCCGGGGCACCAACGAAAATTGTGGCACGGGTAGGAAGTGACCCCGCAGGCGGTGCCATCATCTCCGAGTTTGATGCACTGGGGGTTGAGCATGAAAACTGCGTAGTTCCAGGAGTTCAAACCGGTGTGGTGGTAGTTCTTGTCGATCTCACGGGCGAAAGAACGATGTTTCCAGAAACTGGTGCTAACTCGGGGCTATCCATAAAAGATCTTCCTGACCTTAACGCAATCCAAATCGTATATCTTTCTGGGTACGCGCTTCTTGACGACGTTTCAAGGCCTGGTGTTCTCGACATCATCGAAAAGATCCGTGGAGCAAACATTCCTATCTTTTTTGATCCAGCGACCGTCGGAGGTATGAGTCAGGTCGACATCAAAGAGATTCGAAGTTGGCTGCCGTTGATGTCGGCGCTATTCATGAACGAAGAGGAAGCAACTTTTCTTACGGAGGAGGTTCAACTGGAATCCGCCCTCGATGCCCTCTTGGAGTCATCCCCCACAGCTATCATCAAATGCGGATCTGAAGGCGCAATCGGCAAATCTCGTGGAGGTGAATTAATAAAGATCCCAGCGCTGCCGACTCGCGTTGTAGATACAACTGGTGCTGGAGATTCCTTCGCAGGCGGATTCATCGCTTCATGGCTTGATAATCCAGATTTGAAGTCGTGCATGCAGGCCGGAGCAAGTTCTGCGGCGCTGTGTGTTTCAATAGTTGGAGCAAGACCGCACGTCACTCCCGCACATTAAAGCCATGTATTGGCATAATCACGGCCATGGCGACAGCAAAAACTCCCTCAAAAGCCGGTTCTAGAACCAAGAAACCCGTCGGCGCAAAGCCTGGTGAATATCCAGGCAAGATCGTCGATATCGACGTTTCTACCGAGATGTCTGGCTCATTCCTCGAATACGCGTACTCAGTCATCTACTCCCGCGCCCTCCCTGACGCTCGCGATGGCTTGAAGCCCGTTCACCGCCGGATTCTTCATGCGATGTCAGAAATGGGTCTTCGACCAGAACGTGGCCACGTAAAGAGTTCGCGCGTTGTCGGTGAAGTCATGGGTAAGTTCCACCCCCACGGCGATGTCGCCATCTACGACGCGCTAGTCAGAATGTCTCAGTCCTTCTCGATGGGCCTACCGCTAGTCGATGGACACGGAAACTTCGGTTCTCTCGATTCTGGCCCTGCGGCAATGCGTTACACCGAGGCACGTTTGGCCCTAGCGGCAATGACGATGGTGGCTGAGGCCGATGAAGACACGGTTGATTTTGGACCTAACTACGACGGCCAAATTCTTGAACCTCTCGTTTTACCTGCCGCGTACCCAAACCTCTTGGTCAACGGTGGATCAGGTATTGCAGTCGGCATGGCCACCAATATGGCACCACACAATCTCGGCGAAGTCATCGCAGCAACGAAGTACCTGATTGAAAATCCGAACGCAACGTTGAAACAACTTATGAAGTACGTACCGGGTCCGGATTTCCCAACGGGTGGTCAGCTGGTCGGAACCGAGGGCGTACGCGAGGCATACGCCACCGGCAAAGGGAGCTTTAAACTTCGAGCGACCGTCGAAATCGGCAAAGTGTCATCGCGAAAGATGGGCATCACGATCAAGGAACTGCCTTTCAATATCGGCCCGGAAAAAATCGTCGAGCGAATCGCCGACCTTGCAAAAGCGAAAAAGATCCAAGGGATTTCCGACATCATCGATCTCACGGATGGCAAAACTGGTACCAATGTTGTCATCGAACTCAAGAATGGATTCGAACCAGAGCAAGTGCTTGAGCAGCTTTACAAACTCACACCAATGGAAGACGGCTTCGCCATCAACGCCGTTGCCCTGGTGAATGGGCGCCCACAAACTCTCGGACTGAAAGAATTACTCCAGGTCTTTATCGGCCACCGAGTGCAAGTGGTCCGCCGTCGCTCTGAATTCCGAAAGGCGAAGGCAACTGCCCGACTCACACTTGTTGATGGTCTCCTCAAAGCAATAATCGATATCGACAAGGTAATCAAAATTATCCGTGGAAGTGAAGATGCGGCCACAGCCAAAGAAGCCCTCATCAAGGCATTCAAACTCAACGATGAGCAGGCAACTTACATTCTGGACATGCCCCTTCGCCGTTTGACCAAGATGTCGAAATTGGAACTCGAAACGGAACAGAGGGAACTCAAATCAACCATTGATGCACTCGTCACCCTCCTAAAAAGCGAAGAGAACATCAAGAAGCAGGTAAGTGACGAACTCACAGTCGTTGGCAAATCATTCCAGACCGCCCGCAGGACTAGGATCGAGAACCCATCAGAGGTAAAACGAACTCAGGAGCAGTTAACATTAACGATTGAATGAGGCTCGTGTCCTTTTCGCCATAGTTCGCAATAGGAGGCCCCTATGATTGAAATTGGGATTGTCAATGAACCCTCTGCCGGTTTTACTGCGCCAAATGCCAAGCGCGTTGAAGACTTGGGATTCGAGTACCTCCTTATGCCCGATACCCAAAACCTCTCGGCCGACCCCTATGGGCAACTTTCATTGGCTGCCGCCGCCACCACTAAGGTAAAGATTGGTACAGGCGTTACCAATCCAATTACTCGAGATGTGGCCGTAACGGCCGGGGCCCTTGCGACTCTACAAATTGAATCAGGTGGGAGGACCATATGCGGCCTTGGTCGTGGCGACTCGTCTGCCGCGCACATCGGCAAAAAGCAAGCAACAGGAGAACAACTCGTTGCCTATGCCAACGCAATTCGCACCTACATTGCAGGCGGTGAAGTAGATCGAGATGGCACAAAATCTAAGATGCGATGGATAACTCCCGGCGAAGTCCCGCCCGTCCCCATCGACATTGCATGCACCGGGCCCAAAACCATCGAATTGGCCGCCGATGTGGCAGATCGAGTTTCCTTCGCCGTTGGCAGCGCACCAGAACGAATTAAATGGGCCATGGACGTATTCAACGCGCGAATGCTCATTAACGGGAGGGATCGACGTAATGTACAAGTGGGCGCATATATAAACCTGGTTTGCGATGACGATGAACAGCGAGCCGTAAATTTAGCGCGCACCGGTGCGGGTTTAGTGTCTCACTTTGCTGGTATGAAGGCCGCCTCGACCGACCACCTCCCGCCGCAAATCAAAACGATCGCCGAAAACTTGAAGTCTCAATACGACATGGCGCATCACGCGCAAGAAAGAGGAACGCACCTTCGAATGATTGACGATGACTTCGTGCGTTGGATGGCAATCTGTGGCTCTCCATCGCTCTGTCTTGAAAAGTTGCGTGTGCTTTTGGATATGGGACTTCAGCACATATACCTGCTCGGAGGTACTCCGTATGCCGAACCACATGGCATGCGAATAACCGGCATCGTCGATGTTGCCGAACAATTTGCAACAGATGTCGTACCCCAACTTCGCAAGGAATATGGATCTTCCGAACGCGCAATCCTTACGACTTAATCGCTTTGCTTGCCGTCGTTATAGCCCATCAAATATCCGCGACGTTGAGCCATCTCAGCTCCGATTGCGAACATATCTTCCTCCAGTGGGCGAATAATAGAGTGGGCGCCTGGTCCATCATCGGATGTGATGTATTGAGACAGACCGCGGACAAGCACGACGGGGATCCCATCAAGTTTGCCTTTGACCAATTCGGCAGCACTAGCAATCTCGTCAGCAACCGCAACCACCGTCTGCTCAAGAGTTCGGCCGGCAGCATCCGTCTGTCCGCGATAATCAAGCAAGGTTTGAACTCCCGCCACACCGATTGCGTTGTCCGTGAGGCCCAAACGCCAGGCCCGACCCATCGTGTCAGTAATGATTATGCCGATTGGGTGAAAAGTCGCAGACAATTCCTTCCGCAAATGGCGCGCGCTAAGGTCGCTATCAATTGGCAACTTCAGAACCATTCCACTCGGAGCATTTGATGCATCTACTCCTGCTGCAGCCATTATCAATCCATGTCTGGTCTCTACAATCTTCGTCTTTCCCCGCTCCGCAACTATGCGAACAGTTTCTTCATCAATGATTTGGTCGCGGCTAGAACTTGGCACGATTCGGCCCTCTGCTTTGCTAATTATCTTGCTCGTAATAACCAAAATGTCAAAAGATTTTAGACCCGGTCCGTTTCTTACGGCCGTCAAAATGATGGAGGCCAAATCATCGCCTGGAACTATTTCAGGGATGCCCTTAATTGGGTGGACGCTAAATTCGCTTGTCATCGGATTGTCACAGATTTCGCCATGGCGATTGCAGCCGCGGCCATGTCTTGAGTCAATAATTCATTCTTCATTAGAAGTGGGATCGCAAGACAACTAATTCCTAGTTTTTCGATTTGATTCACTTGTCCGTTATCTGAATCTGCAATCAACCAGCCATCTAGCAATCCACCTTCTCGTCGACTACCGTAAAGCGTTGCGACCGAGGTCGCACTGGCTTCTAGTTTGAGTGAGATTAGACATCTGTCAGCCATACCGAGAACAGGATGATCCCCAATGATCGGTGAGATTCCAACGATCGGCGCTGATGTCGAAATCAAGGCTTCCCGGATTCCAGGTATTTCCAAAATTGTGCCGATTGAGACTATTGGATTACTAGGTGCAAAAAGTATTACGTCCGCTTCCGCAATCGCATCCAGCACGCCGGGGGCTGGTTTCGCCTCTGCTGCACCTTCCAATTGAAATCTCGTCACCAATGGCGCTGCGTGGTATCGAACCCACCATTCTTGGAAATGCAACCAACTTGCCCCGTTGAGGGCCTCCTCAAGGTGAACTCTTGTTTCTACAAAATTATTTGTACTTGGCAAGATCTTTTCAGCAATGTTCCACCTAGCGCATTGCCTCAAAACAATTTCGTGAAGAGGAATTCCTTGATTCAACAGATATGTGCGAAAAATATGTAACGCAAAATCCTGATCCCCCAAATTGAACCACGGCCGCTCACCAAGGTAATCAGCCAACTCATCTTGAAGTCTCCAAGATTCATCGGCTCTACCCCAACCGCGATCAAGATCGGCAACGCCGGCCAGGTTGTACAGGACCGAATCTAGGTCTGGACAAACACGCAAACCATGCATCGTGATGTCATCGCCGCTATTTACTATCACCGAAATGTCGAGGTTTGGATTTACCCGTAGGCCCTTGAGAAAACGTGCTCCACCAATCCCGCCTACAAGAGTTGTAATCCGAATTGGTGCCGTCATGAGTACGATAATACTGTGTCCCCAGTAGATAATGATGTCGGCAACTGGGATGTATTCCTCCCGCTGAAACAATTCGTCACGGGAAAATCCCGGTTGCAAGGTCTACCCAATAACGAGCGAAAGTCGCTAATTAGAGCAATGGCCAATGATGTGATTGACGCGATCCTTCAACTTTCCAATGTTGGCTCGATCACGATCGTAGGATTGCATCACCTAGATGTTACGACTAATCCCGATTTGCGTATTCGATCCTTCCCGCTTACCCAAATGACTGGGATCAACAACGATGTACGTCGGGCAATTGGGGCTAGCAATAAGATCTCAGTGATACTTCCCGATCTCCCCTCAATCACCAGTGCAGAGCTAGCAATAGCACTTGACCTCGCGAGTGCGAACGAGCAGAGCTTTATTCCCGATTTTTCGGGAAAAGGAACTACTATCTATTTCGTAACAAACTCCAACGCATTTAACCCACAATTTGGACCTAACTCCGCACTCGAGCATTTGAAAAATGGCGCCAAAGAACTCTCTCACCCGGCTTTCGCGGGCATAATGCGTGATTGCGACGATTTTACAGACCTAGGGCAAATACCACTTTCAGCCCTTGGACGTGCAACTCGATCGATAATGGAACACCGAATGCGAAAATAGGTTCATCCTTATAGTATGCGCGCATGCTAGATACAACGGGCCAATACCGAAATAAAGAACTCAATGACCTCGTGATTGGAATTGCCGGCGGAACTGGCGCGCAAGGTAAAGGCCTCGGATATAGATTGGCCAAGGCCGGTTTCACGGTGATACTCGGCTCACGCGATAGCACCAAGGCAGATTCTGCAGCACAAGAAGTCGGGTACGGCGTGAGCGGTACCGATAATGCAACATGCGCGGCGCAAGCCGACGTTGTTATTCTGGCTTTGCCGTGGGAAAGCCATCTAGAGTCAGTTGAGGCCCTAAAAATCCACCTCACTAACAAAATTGTCATAGATTGCGTGAATCCATTGGGCTTCGATAAGAGCGGCGCTTTTGCCCTTCACGTTCCTGAAGGGAGCGCTTGCGCGCAGGCGCAAGGGATTCTCACAGACAGTCATGTTGTATCCGCTTTCAATCACGTATCCGCTGTTTTGCTTTCAGATACGTCACTAGATGAAGTCGAAATCGACATTATGGTCGCCGGTGACGACAAAGCGGCGACCGATCTAGTGCAATCCTTAATTGACATGATTAAGGGAATGCGCGGCGTATACGCAGGGAAAATGCGGAACTGCGGACAAATCGAAGCCCTAACGGCCAACTTGATCTCGATGAACCGACGATACAAAACCCATGCCGGAATACGAATTACGGGAATAAATTAAAGGGTCAATTCTCCAGTTTTTGCCTTGGGAAAGTAGTCGCGCCCTAATCCGGATGTTCGCTTTGCAATCATGACGGTTCGAAACATGGAGGCGACTTCTTCCCCATCTTGATTCAGGCCACGTGTTTTCATTGTGATGATGCCGACATTGTCGCGAGATTTGGAAATCCTGGCATCCAAACAAATTGATTCCGCGTACAAAGTGTCGCCTACATAAAGTGGAAACGAAAGTTTGATATCGGTCCAACCCAAATTTGCAACCGCGTTCTGACTCATGTCCATGACGCTAATACCAAGTACCATCGCAAGCGTGAGACCAGAGTTAACAATCACGCGACCTTGAGTAATTGGATTCGATTTTGCAAACTCCACGTTAAAATGGTTTTGATTTGTATTGCACGTAAGCAAGGTGAACCAAGTGTTATCAGCTTCACCAATAGTTCTTCCAAAGGGATGTTCGTACGTATCGCCAACAACATAATCTTCAAAGAATCGGCCCAAAACAGCTTCATGTTTAGTCATATCAACCTCGCCCCTAATTCTCGATTTCGCTTTGTTCCACCGGAAGGAAAGCGTCTTATATCCCCAAATGATACTGGTTATTCTCGATCAAACATATTTGGAGGCTTAATGCTTGCTGCGCCTGATCACGCTGTTGTCGGAGCAAATGATCTAAAGATTGCGGTTGAATTTTTCAAGAACTTCGGTTTGGAGGTTTTCCATTTAGAGGAACTTTCGTCTGATGCATCCGAAATTCTTTACGGCCTTATCGGGGCTCGAACTCAAATCATCATGCGGACGCCAGGCGCGATTCCCGGAATTAGAATTGTGGAAACTTCACTTGCGCCTCCAAAGTATGGACCACTCGATATTCGCGGATACACCATCGATATATACGCCCGAGACATGGCAACGGCAATTGAGTACGCAAAATCCAAAGAATACTTTCCTCTTCCGATAGCGGAGTGGGAACTGGATGGAAAATCGGTACAGGAATGTCGAATACTGGGCCCAGAGGGATTGAGCGTAGTCTTGGTCGGTGGCACTATTCTGAGAGATAGTCTCCTGGATAGAAATTCAAGTTTAGCTTTTTCGGAAATCAATGCTTTTGTTAACTTAGTACAAGACACTCGCTTAGACAGTGACTTCTGGAATAAGCGGGCTGGCTTAACACAATTACGCGACACGCCTTTCGATGGAACTCCGATGGTTGGCCTGATGGAATTGCCTGAGCCTGGACTAGAGATGCGGTTTGCTTTGTACTGGCGGGGACCCGACTCAACCAACAGAGCGAAGGTCGAATTGGTTTCATCTCAGCTGAGTCCAGAAAGGTCGCTGAAGCAATTCACCCCATTAGCGGCCGAATTTGGCCCGGTGGTGTTCAAAGTCGATCTCCCTAACGCCATGGAATTTGCGCAACAAATGCTGCTAGGTCTAGAGCAGACACCATTCGTGTCGGCCCGCTTAGAAGGTAAACTCAGAAATGCGGTCAGGGCAATTTCGCCCGCAGGAGTTGCTTTCGAACTCTGGTGTCTGGAGGATTCAAAACTATGACCATACATCCAGGCGGCGCCCCACTAAATATTGCAAACGGTATTCGAGAATTTGCAGTTGCTTCTCCCAACGTAACTGCGATAATCGATGGAGAGCGCTCCATTACCTATCGAGAACTGCACGAACGCGCTTGCAGATTAGCCAATTCGCTGATTGCGGCAAACCTAACTCCCGGCCAACCAGTTGCAATCCTGTTGGGTAATCGGATGGAATATCCTGAAATCGCGGCGGGATGCGCCATGGCTGGATTGCCAATCGTCCCTATTAATCCGCGTCAAACCGCTGAAGAGAACTCTTACATATTGTCACATTCCGAGGCGAAGGCTCTTATCTATGACCAAGCGCTGCTTTCATTTTTGCCAGCGCGATTACCCGAAATAGTATGGGCCGTTGAGGGAACGGGAATTCACCCGAATTACGAATCGGTTATAAGCCAGGCGACGGCAGTTGACCCTGAGATCAGAGTCGATGAGAGAGAGCCGTTTTGCATCGCATATACGTCGGGCACCACCGGCAAGCCTAAAGGTGTTCTAATCTCGCATCGTTCCCGTTGTTTAACATTTTATGCCACCGCGCTTGAGTGGCGGCTTGGTCCAGGTCGTACAACTATTGCGGTTGCCCCCATGTATCACGGCGCAGGATTCGCCTTCGCCTATACCGGACTATTCACTGGCGGCACTCTAGTAATTCAAAGAAAGTTTGACGCTGCTGAAACGCTAGATATGGTTGTGAAGTACAAGATCCAATCTATGTTTCTAGTTCCCACCCACGCTCAAATGATGCGTGCTCTTGGCGATGACGTGGTGAGGTCGAAGGATTTATCAAGCCTAGATTGCTTGTACTTCAACGCCGCAGCGCTTCCAGTAGCGCTCAAAGAGTGGGTCCTAAGACTCTTTCCCACGGCAGGAGTCCATGAAATGTACGGCTCGACGGAAGCTAGCATAGTCACGAATCTTCGACCAGTTGACGCCCTTCGGAAAGCAGGTTCAGTCGGACCTCCCTGGTTTATGACGGAAGTTCGAATTGTGAATGAAGACGGAACGCCCACGCCCGACGGCCAACCAGGTGAGCTCTACTCACGTTCTCCGTACTTGATGAACGGCTATCTGAAAGATGATGAGGCCACAGCCGCGTGCACCACGCCAGATGGATTCCTAACATGTGGCGATATCGTGATTCGCGATAACGAAGGATATATCTCCGTAGTGGATCGAAAGAAAGACTTGGTAATTTCAGGTGGCGTCAATATTTACCCACGAGAAATAGAAGAAGTATTGGCCAAACACCTCGACATTGCGGAGTGCGCAGTTATCGGGCTAAAGGATGAAACCTGGGGCGAACGAGTCGTTGCCATTGTCGTTTCACGCAGCGGAAAGGAAATAACTAGAGAAGAATTGGATGCGCACACGCGTCAATTCCTGGCTGGCTATAAGGTTCCCTCGAAGTTCTTTTTTGCTCAAGCCCTACCCAGGAATGCCTCCGGCAAGGTATTAAAGCGAGATTTGCGCGACCAATATTCCGAAGAACCGCCCCGATAATCTCTTGCGAAAGTCGTTCTGCATCGCTACTGTCGCATCTGTCATTGGAAGCTTTTTCCGCATAGCGGAACAGCGCGCAAGTGTTGTTAATAATAACTAGGGGGAGTTCATGCGTCCACACGTTGAAGTCATTAACGAAATTGATTATGTCTGGCATGGTGCTGAATTAGTCGGAGGAAATGGTCGTGCGAGTGAACGTCGCTTGAGCGTTGACGAAGAAGATGGTTCATGTTCCCTTCGCGTTGACTTTCACACAGATTGGAATCGTGGCGCTGGCATACATCATGCGAATTCCGAGTACTACGTAATTGATGGTGAAATGCGCATTGGTAACCAGACCTTGGGCAAGGGTGGCTACATTCAAATGCCTAAAGGCGTTCCAATGGATTCGATTTTCTTTAAAGAGGGCACGAAGATTCTTCACTACCGTGAATACGGTGACGCGGGTTTGACGCCGTCGATAGTGTTAAGGCTCCTCGATGGGCTGACGCGAGTGGAGACATAACAATCAAAGACAGCGAGGCCATGAAGTGGGATGAAGTTCCAAACCCCGGCCCCATGCCTGGACTCCTGATCAAGTATTTGAAGATTGACCCAGTTACCGGTTTCTACACTCGTTTGGTTCGCGCGAGAGAGGGATGGACGGATCATCGATTGGCGCATCATCCATGTTACGAAGAGGCCTATACACTCCAAGGTCACCAGGCGTATAACTTCGGCGACACAAAGCCTGGCGTCTACTTCTTCCGTCCGGCTCGCGTAAAGCACGGCCACTTTGTCACAATGGAAGGTGGAGCAACCTGGTTGATTCGTTCTGACGGAGAATTACAGAATTGGTATAGCCAAAATGAATGGGTTCGCTGGGGCGCCGAGGCAGTAAATTATGGCCCTGAAGGCGGACGCATGACTTGGTCGCAATCCAGCCACGATTTAGCTCAACTTCCTTCACCCCGTACTCCAGAGGAATTGGCGTTGCTAAAGAAGTCCGTAGATTATCAACGCTCACTCGGAAAGCCGGATGTTGATTATGTAGAGCATGGCGCAGGCACCGACAAGAGCCTGGTTGCACTTGGTCTAGATCATGACCATTCACACGGCGACGGCGCTAAAGAACACGGTCATTCACATGCAGAGTGGCCAGAACCACGATCGCTTGAGCACAAAGACGAGCGAACTGGCGAGAACGCACACATCTGGGGCCAAGGACGTGCCTGGAAGGCCGGAATGCCAATTCCAGCACCCATTATCTCAACGCTACCGGTCCGCTCCCGTTCTGCGGGACGTTGGGACGGGGACGGTATGTAGCGTGATACGCGAAATCCTGATCTTCATTCACATTGTTCTATTTGTTTATTGGCTTGGTGCTGACATGGGGGTCTACTACGCCAGTAGATTCATAGTTAAACAAGAGTTATCTCTCGATGCGCGGGCAACGGCAGCGAAGATCATGGAGTTTGTAGACATGTCACCACGGGTATGTCTCGTTCTTATTTTGCCAACCGGAGTTTCACTAATGGTGGTAGACAACAAGGGCGCGACATTCCTATCTCCACTTCTCGCAATTGTAACTTGGATAGGTGCCCTCATTTGGTTGTACCTAGTCGTGAGGAATTACCGTTCGCATGGTGACGCTCGTGCGGCCCTAATAAGAAGAATCGACCTATCGATTCGTTACGTCTTAGTGGTCGTACTTGCTGCTGTGAGCCTGTATGTGCTTTTCGCGAATAATCCTTTTGGGGTTACCACTAATCCAAGGTGGTTGGCACTGAAAGTTCTTTTTTATTCGTTTGCAATTTTCGGTGGCATCCAAATCCGAAGGACACTCGTTGCGTTCGGTCCAGCCATGGGAAAGATCCTGGCCGGCAATTCAGATGCTGAGGCCGAAGGTGCAGTTGTCCTTTCACTAAAAAGAAGCCTCCCGTGGGTACACACAATCTGGTTCTGTGTACTGGCGGCAGCATTCCTAGGTGTGACTAAAATCGGGGCGCATGTCTAGGTTGCCTTCACGTGACACGTAAAGGCAACCTCAATATTTTGAGATGGCAGATGAAGTTGAAATTTTCTCCATCTGTAATTTGGACTATCTCCAGATAGCAACCTTGCCGTTTGGAGTTCTTGTTTCTTCGATCATAGATGTTTTTACCAGTCGATCATTTTCAAAATGCTGCCAATGCCGTGTTCGATAATTCTCGTTAACAAGATAAACAAGTTCGAGAATTTTGAGGTTTGGCCTATCTTTCCAGGAATATGGAAAGAGAAACATCTGTGGCGTTGCCGGAATCGTTCTTCCGACAAAGTTGTCATCCTCAAAAAGGAGGTTCTCCCCAACGATTTGGGCACGAAAATCGAGCACTTCCTCGGGCTGGTCTTCACGCCTGTAAACGACCCTTTCGAACCAACTGTCCCCATCCATCCGAGTTTCTTGGTGGCATGCATATTTCTCGAGAAGGGTTCCGTCTAACGCAAAATGAGAATACGTTCCATCCCAAACTCCAGCAACGCTATTTAGAACGTCGCGAAGCTGACTCATACTGGAGTTCCACTTAGTTCGGCCAACACATACGTGGTCTTGAGTACGTCCCATCGAATCTTTACCAACTGACGCGACCCCGGCATCACCCAAATATCTTCCGGTGCCCAGCCGTAATTATCGAGATGAAAACGATAATGGTGTGTGTCAAATGTGCCAGCCGGCACTGTTACCGACTCTTCGCCGATGAACTCCATGCTGATTGCCCATTGACCAAGCATCGGACCGGTTGAACCATCGGGCTCAAGTGAGGAATTCAGAATTTGGGCAATAGGTTGAATCTTTACTGGATTGGAATGGTCATAAAGTGCCGAGTGAAAGCAGTCGCAGAGCACAGGATGAGACCCGAAAGAAGCAGCTCCGCCAGGCACAGCCAATGTCTGGCTAACTCGGCCAAGGCCAGTCATCCAAGATTCGCATTTGGCTTCTTCGCCTTCAAAAGTAAACCATGCGCTCCCCCGATGTTTGCCTCTAACAACGAGCCGGATATACGACTCAACAGGGCGAAAATCTTCGGCCATTGTAAAAGTCACGTCGCGCAGAATCTCCGTGTCATCCATCTCGCACATTGCCCGAGCCACTCGAAAGCCTTCTTGATGTTTGGTTACCGTAAACCATTCACGACCACGATGGCGACCATCATCATGAATATAGTCAATGCGGCCCGACCAACTCTGGTGCTCCATGCCTAGCCCTGCTCCCATAATTCTATGAATGCTCCTTCGGGCGTTTCCGCAGCCACAACTCGAGCACTACCGTGGATTGGATCGTTCGTGAGAACGGGACGGGTGATTAATCGCCCCCGCTTGGATACAACCTTTGCCATCGCCAATTCGAGATCGGTGGTAAGAAAGGACCAACCAATCTGCCCAAGGGATTTCCCAGGTCGCTGAATCTGTCGGCAATCAGCAGTTGGCTCGTGATTCGTCACGTTAATGATTTCTATCCGTGCAGTCTTACCACCCGCTGCAAACACCAGTCGAATTTCCGAATCACTCGGCAAGCCCGCCACGATGTTAACGCCTTTCGATATCATCGTTACGTCATACCAGATTGACATCCCCAAACCCTCTGGTCCAAAGAACTCCTTAGCCAGATCGACATCCTTTACTCCGCACACAACTGATGTCAATTCTGTGTATGCCAGCGTTGGATCCTTATCCCAAACAATAGTTGACCGTGCATTCTTGGCTTCGACAAAAACGATATCGCTTCCCTCAGGTCCAAAGCAGAAACCTTCCATAACTTCAATATTCTTGCCGCTTAGAGGAACGTCGTATTTCTGCGGAAGTGCCGGCCATTTCCAACCTTTAGCGAGCAATTGATCATAAGTGGCCATGCAATCCCTGGTGTAAAGATCGACGGCATGAAAACCCAACTCACTTGTGTGCGGATGGCGCGGAACAAGGTACTCGGAATTTGGCGTCTGCATAAACCAAAGTTGGCCGGAGTCGGCTTCCACTGGAGCCAATTTCCAAACCCTAATTTCACCATCGACCCGATAAAGTTCTCTTGCAACTACACTTGAGATTGCGCCTTCCTCAATGATGTTCCAGCCCAATTCTTCGCGCCAAAATCCTAGTTGGTTGTCTAGATCATGGATTCCGATTAGGGCGGCAGTAACCCCACTTACGAGAGGCTGCACCGAGACACTAATGAGAGGTCCCCAAATACGCCTCTGCAACACGTTTGTCGATGATTAAGTCTTCTGCCAACCCAGCTATCTTCACCTGGCCACGTTCCAAAATGTAAGCACGGCTAGCGAGCTGTAACGCCAATCGAGCTTGTTGCTCCACCAAGAGGATTGTTAAACCTTGCTCCGCATGCAACTTCTTGAGATAACGAAACATCTCCAAAACCATCTGCGGCGCGAGTCCAAGGCTGGGTTCGTCTAGCATCAATATCCGAGGTCTAGACATCAAGGAACGCGCGATCGCCAACATCTGTGCTTCGCCCCCACTTAGAGTTCCGGCCATTTGCTTTCGTCGCTCTCTCAACTTGGGGAATAGTCCAAACATTTCTTCTAGGGTTTGACTTACCTCTTTGTATGACTTTCGCTTAATGAATGAGCCGAGTTGCAAGTTCTCATCGACTGTGTGATCGGGAAAAATCTGTCGACCTTCAGGCACGTGGCCGATTCCAAGTGCCACACGTTTATACCCTGACAATTTTGTAATGTCTTCTCCCCCAAAACGGATCGAGCCCGTGGTTGGCTTGAGTAGGCCCGAGATGGCACGAAGGGAAGTTGTCTTGCCCGCGCCATTTGCACCAAGGAGAGCGACGAACTCGCCTTCCTTCACCTCAATCGATAACCCATTCAATGCCTTTGCGCCGCCGTATGTGATGGTGAGATTCTTCAACTCCAAGTTACTCATGCGAGTTCCTTCGAAAAGTCAGTACGACCGAGATACGCGTCGAGCACTTTCTCATTCTTCTGAACCTCCATCGGTGTACCCTCGGCAATCACTTTGCCACTCTCTATAACCGTCACAATGTCAGCAAGGTTCATCAAGAAATCGACGTTGTGCTCTATTAGGACAACGCTCATTCCTTCTTTCGCCAATCTGGATATCAAGCCTTTCAAGACATCCAATTCATCCTGGCGCAAGCCCGTTGCCGGCTCATCCAAGATCAAGATCTTGGGTTGAGTTGCAACCGCTCTCACAACTTCCAACAAACGCTTCTGGCCATGGGAAATAGATCCCGCGGTCAGGTCTTGTTGGTTCAACAAACCTGCTAATGCCAGAAGGGCTCTTGCCTCTTCCGTGCTGCGTGCGTTGGCCTTCCGGTACCGAGGGGTGCGAAATATTGCATCAAAAATTGAATATCTGTCTCGTCGGTACATTCCGGTCAAGACATTGTCCAGCACACTTTCTCGTTCAAAAAGGTGTGGAATTTGAAAAACACGGGTAACCCCAAGCCGTGATATTAGGAATGGCTTTTTCGGAGCCGGATTGCCTAATATTTCTACTGACCCCGCAGTGAGGGGGTAGTAACCGGTAAGACAAGAAATTAGAGTTGATTTTCCGGAACCATTTGGCCCTATGATTCCATGGACTTCTCCCGATCTAAAGACAATTGAGACACCATCCACGGCATGTATTCCACCAAAATGCTTCGCCAAATCATGCGATTCAAGAAGAATTTGATTCTTCACGACATCTTTGACGGAAATGTCGAGTTGAAACGAGTCGATCTCGGCCTGATCGAATTCCCGAACATGAGGCGATCCAAACCGAGAATAGCGATACATTCCGACAACACCTCGTGGTAGAACCACCATGCATAAAAGTAAAAGACCGCCCAAAACGAGAGTGTTGTACTGCGCAGTTCCGCGAATAAGGAAAGCGATCGTTGCTACGACTGCGACTCCGATTATTGGTCCTGCCAGGGTGGAAATGCCGCCAAGAAATAGTCCAACGAAGAAAATCAGGCCACTACCTAGATCACCGATCTCCGACATTGCATAACCGAGTTGCATTGAAAGCAGTCCCCCGGCCAGTCCAGCGAGGGCACCCGAGACCGCGAAGATTTTTACCCGGTGGACGTTTGGTGAAATACCAAGTGCAGTTGCAGTCTCTGGTGACTCGCGAAGAGCCATAGTGTTTCGCCCAAATCCGCTGAAGACTAGATTCCGCTGAATGACGTACACACCAATGAGAATCGTCAGGAGAAATACATAAAATGCTTGTGGCGTCATCATCGTCGTTGTAATTCCGGGTGCCATTACTCCGATGAGACCATTGTAGCCACCAGTAAAGGAGCCACCTTGTCGAATCGCCTCCATTGCGATCAAGTTCACGGCAAGAGTTATCATTCCAAAGTACAAATACGTTGCCCGCAAGGAAAGGAGGATAACCAATACGGCGAACACAGCACCGACCACGATGGCCATTACTAGAGCTAGCCAACCGTTCCAGTGATGATTCAGGGTCAAAATGGCAACTGCGTAGCCACCCATCATCTGCAATCCGGTGTGCATCAGGGACATAAGTCCGCCGTAGCCCATACAGATATTTAACGAAATTGTGAGGATCGCCGAACAAAGCGCGACGGAGACTATCTGGAGGTAGTAGCTAGGGTTATTTGTAGTCCGAGCAAAAAGTGGAAAAAGATAAAGCAGCGCAATTGCAATGGCAGTGCCTGCGACCAGCACCCGATTTAGTGTTTTGTACGACGAAATCATTTATCTCCCCACAACTCTCTTGCCAAAGAAACCGTTGGGCCGAACTACCAAAATCAGCGCCAATGCCATTACCGTGCTAAATACGCCCCAGGTCCCGCCCAAGGAACTTCGAACAACACTGTCTAGAATCCCGATCATCAATCCCCCCGCAACCGCACCTTTCGGGCTTCCAACGCCGCCAATGATCGCGGCCGTGAAGCCCTGAATCGTGAAAAAGAGACCGGATGCAGGAGCCACAATAATGACGGGTGCTGCCAAAAAGCCCGCGCATGCTATGAGCACCGTGCCTGAAATAAAAGCCACCTTGATTACAAGTTTGGTGGGAATTCCGAGAATTATGGAAGTGTCGTTATTGTGAGCAACTGCCCTGATTGAGCGACCCCACAAAGTGCGCTTGAGTAGCTGATCATAGAAGACGGCAGCAAAAACCATGAACGTAAATACGAGAATTTTTTGCATCGCGATATGCGCCCCGAAGATATTTGCTCTTGTCTTGAAAAACTCAAAGTAACCAAAAGTCACGTTAGCGTAGGGCAAATTGAATAGGGACTGGAAGATGAGGGCAGCAGCTAGTGTCGCGATAATCCAAGCAAATCGGTTTCCGCTCAGTTGCACAGGCAGCATGACCATCCGCTCCATTACATAGCCCATGGCCATTGCCAAAAGTATCAAGGCTGCACCGGCTTGCCAGACTGGCCAATGCCACACGCCAATTGTTTGATACCCAATTGCCGCACCGAGAACGAAGCCCTCACCTTGTGCAAAATTCATAATGCGCGTCGGTTGGTAGACGACCGTCATGCTCAGGGCAATGAGCGCGTAAACCGACCCAATATAAAGCCCTTCAACCCAAATCTGCAGATCCATTAAAAACCATTTCTTCTCGACGAAGGCTGTACGGGTGGCCGTGCCTCAAGAAAATAGTGAGAGTGGATCATTAAGTGCCTGTCCACTCTCACTATTACTTCCTAACTTAGATGCATTTTCCTATCAGTTATGCGCTCTGCGCCTTGTAGTAGAGATTTGTCCCTACCTTCGTGCAGATTAATGGAGCTCCGTTTGATCGGTGCATTAGCCAACCAACTATCGTGCACTTTGCGTTAAGTACAGCAAGGCCGTTGACCTGAACGGTGTACCAGCCATTTGCATCCTTGAACCATTGGTAGACGCTAATTCCATCGGCACTGTAGAAATTGTGATTGGTGCCTGGATGGATGCGAACTCCCGATGGCGTGTTTATTGCGGGAATGTCCAGCGAAGCCATTTGATCCCGCACCTTTGTGGAATCAAATGAGCGAGCCTTGTTCGAAGCAACTGCGAATGCGTACAAGCAATCGGCTTCAATTGCGGTGCCGTTAGGAGACGTGGAACCGGACTTAGGACCTGTGGTTACTCCGTATTGCTTCACAACAGCGTCAATATGGGCCTTGTAACCAGGCATCCAAGTTGACTTGTCGCGAATTGGGAATTGGTAGTTAGGAGCAGCCATCAATGTGCCTACGAAGTGGTCTCCGCCGGTTTCTTGGAAAGCGATGTTCTGCGACCCGGACCCACCAAAGAGTATGCCCTTGAAGTTAAGATCCGCTGCAGCTTGAGTCGTGTAAGCCCCATACGCGTTATTGGAGATATCAACGGCTTGAGCGCCCAGGTTGATCAACTTCTGAAGTTCTGCATCATGGGTCGTCTGAGTTGAAGTAATTACTTGCCAACCGAGGTAAGTCAAGCCGTAATCAGGGGCTGAATCTTTGAAGAACGCGTCAGCAGCAATACCCGTGCTCCCCGCTTCGTAGATCATGCCAAATTTCTTGACTCCTTTTCGCTGAAGAATTGAAAGTTCTTGAGCGTAGTCATCTTTGAAGAAATCCTGCGAACGGAACCCGTACTTGTAGTCAGTGAAATCAAGTGCGGCAACACCTGCCTGGCAATTGAGTTTCTTATTAGCTTCGTAGTACGCAGCAGCACCAGCATAGAACGATGAAATGGAAGGTCCCATGACGAAGGCTATGGAAGAGTCTCCAGCAAACTCCTTTGCCGCATTCGTTGAAGCAACGGGGTCAAGACCTCCATCACGAACTACAATCTGAATCTTCGCGCCACCAATACCACCAGCCGCATTAATAGAATCAGCTAACACTTGGAGCGAATTGCGTTGATTCACACCGAGAGTTGCAAACACGCCAGTCATTGGTGCAATTAAACCTACCTTGATGACTGCCTGCCCAGACTTCCAAACACTGTGGGGAACTAGACCTGGGCGATCTACAGCTGTTGCCGAAACCGTACTTGCGATCATCGCACTTATTGTAAGTGCGGTGATGATTATTTTTCTCCTAATCACGTTTCCTCCATCACAGGCCGTTAGTGTTTCGCTCTACGAAACACCCTTCCAAATATGTTAAACACTCGTTCCTCAAGGGTCAAGGGTTTAATGGAAAAAAATCAATAATTACACTCAAATTAGGTTTGTTACCAATTCGTGATGTTGTTCCACCAAGCGGAAAGATTATTGGGAATTGCAAAAATGTACGTTAAAAATTGAGTATTGGAAGCAACGTAAATAGGCTTTCATAGGAATCTCTCAAGATTTCTGGCGTGACGCCGCCCGGAATGAGCTCTAGCCAATCTGCCCATGTGCCATAGCGTTGATAGATCTGATCAACCACCTGATCCAAAGACCCGTGAATGGTCATGGCATCAATTAATTCACCAGGCAACTCTGAAGTTTGAGTCATTGCAAAGCCAGCCGATCTAGCGATTTCTTGAAAATAGGGGATCTTGCGATACAACTCGAAAGACGGTCTGAGCATTTCTCGAGCTTTATCTGAGTTCGGTTCGATAAGGACTCGAACCATCGCCGATCTCCTGCAAATGTTGCCAGACTTAGCACTACCTTCCTTAATTGCCGGCTCTAGACTTTGATGCAACCACTCTTTCGTATGAAACCAATTGACGATTACGCCGTCTGCGATTTCACCAGCAAGTCGTGCCATGCCTGGGCGAGTTGCGGCCAGGTGAATCGGAACTCGATTTCGAAGAGGTACAGAGAACCGTTCATAATCTTTAACCTGATAGAACTCACCGTCAAAGTTCGCTTTTCGACCGCTGTGCGCTTCGCAACCTGCGCGAATTGCCGAAACATATTCACGCATACGCGAAACCGGACGATCGGGATCTATTCCATAGTAATCACGGTTCCACTTGTCTGGCATTGTTCCCAGCCCCAACTCAAATCGCCCATTCGAGATCTCATCTACGGTTGTTGCTGCCACAGCGGCATTCATCGGAGGGCGCACCCACGTAGTGATCGCAGTGATGATCTTCGGCTTTGACGTGAGCGTGGCGAAATAGGCTGCCATCGAAAAACTTTCGTGTGCCGCTTCGCCTACGCAAAGCGCATAGGTGCCGGCTCGTTCTGCTTCAACGGCGATATCTCGATAGTCCTCGACGGCAATCCCCGCCAGACCCATTGCAAAACCGATCTGCATGGTTTTTCAAGGTTTCTTGGGAGGTATGTACCCCATACGCTTTGATAAGCGTGAGGCAGAGTCAAGTAAAGCTGGGACGCATTGCGATAACTCTGACTTAAAACGTACTGCCGGGCCGCATACGCTGATGACCGCTATGGGATTGCCCATGCGATCAAAAATGGGCGCCGCCACCGAGGCTGATCCAGTCTGCCTCTCTCCCACGGATTGCGAATAGCCCCTATTTCGGATAAGTCTTAGCTCATTCAAGATCTTCGCGGGGTCGGTAATTGTCTGAGGTGTAACTGGCTTCAATTTCCGACGAAGGAATTGAAGGATCTCGGCCTCTGGCAGCCAGGCAAGAAATGCCTTTGAAGAACTACCAGCATGCAATGGATGCGTGATCCCAATTGCAACCGACATTACGATTTCTCGATTTGGAACCACTTGATCGACGTACAATCGCTCAAATCCAGAACGAATGGAAAGAGTTGCCGTTTCGTGGGTTGCCCGAGATAGCGCTGTCAGTTCCGGTCCGGCCAAAGTACGTATGTCCAATTGGGTTAGACACCTGAGACCCAGAGCCAGTGAAGAAGTGCCGAGCGTATATCGCCGCGACTCCTCAAGCAGATCAATAAATCCACGACTTCTCAAGGACGCAAGGATTCGATGAACTGCGGCCTTCGATATGTCCAATTTCCGGGCAATCTCGCTTATTCCGAGATCTCGCTCAGCACTTTTTGAAAAAAGCAATAGAACGTCAGCTGCACGCTCAACAGTTGCGATTCGCTGTGAACTTCCTTCAGCGGACATTATTTAGTTGTCCAAAACCAACTTTGGCGGGTGGATCTGTTACTAAACGCGTTGATAGAAATTCATACCAATCATCTTGCGATACTCGCTCAGTTTCCCATTCAGTGTCTGCCTTCAGTACTGCTAGCACTTTACGGTACTCACCGAATGCAGCCTCGTCTTCAAATGCAGTCCAAGATTCTAGGGTGTACACGTCGCCAACGACGCTGTAATACCAGCGAACGCTCTTAACCATTGGTAAAGAACTGTAAAACCACTTTTCTCGATCTTCTAACCAGTGCCAGAAGGTCTTCAAGTTGCTACGAGACTTCCCCGTTAAGTGCATTTTGTAAACTAGATAAATCATGGCCCTCGCCCTTCCTATTCAGAGATGGAACTTGTTCCGCGCACCGTAACAGTAAAAAAGTGAAAAGAAAAGAGAATAACTTGCCCATCAACTCTAAATTCGAGTAGTCTGCGTAAACCTAGTTCATCAGGTGGAACGACCTGGTTCATCAGGTGGAACAGTAATTTACGACGAACTACTGAAAGGCGAATCATGAGTGTCTTCGACTTAGTCATAACTAATGTAATCGTCGTCAACCATGATGGGGAATCTTCTGTCCCTTTGGACATCGGCATTGCCAACGGAGTAATCACTCAAATCGCCGCGAACTTGAATACGTCAAACAGTAAGAAGGTTGTTGACGGCAACGGCCGTGTAGCCTACCCAGGCGCAATTGATGCTCACCAACATTGGGGCATCTACAATCCCCTCGATCAAGACACCATCTCTGAAAGTCGCGCTTCGGCGCAAGGTGGAGTTACTACTGCCATTACGTACATGCGCACTGGACAATATTACTTAAACCGAGGTGGAAGCTATTTGGACTTCTTCCCGGACGTGCTCGCTATGAGCAAAGATCGTGCCTACGTTGATTACGGCTTCCACTTAGCCCCAATGACCAAGCAACATATTTCCGAAATCCCTGAAATTATCAGCCAGTTCGGAGTGAGTTCGTTCAAGATTTTTATGTTCTATGGCAGTCATGGATTACATGGCCGTTCCTCTGATCAATCCTCATTCTTAATGACGCCACCCGACGAGCGTTACGATCTTGCGCACTTTGAATTCGTCATGCGAGGGGTCCAAAGTGCACGAGAGAAGTTCGGAGATAGGGCTGACTCAATTTCACTCGGACTTCATTGTGAAACGGCTGAAATCATGAGCGCTTATACGAAGATCGTTGAAGAATCTGGTAAGTACTCCGGCCTTGAGGCATACCACCATTCGCGTCCTCCCCACTCAGAGGGTCTAGCAATCACAATCGCATCGTATCTAGCACACGAGACGAAGCTAACCAATATTAATCTCCTTCATTTGAGTTCTTTCAAGGCCGTCGATGCAGCAATGAAAATGGCGCAGACGTTTCCACACATTGACTTCCGACGCGAGGTCACAATAGGCCATCTACTAGCCGACATTCATAACTCTCCAGGTGTCGGAGGTAAAGTGAACCCTCCGCTTCGACCGCGAGAAGACGTCGAAGCCCTCTGGAACTTCATGAAACTCGGCAATCTGGATTGGGTCGTGAGCGACCATGCATGCTGCCGGGACGAACTTAAATTTGGCAATCCGAAGAGTGATGTTTTTCTGGCTAAATCCGGTTTTGGC
>JANXZF010000080.1 GCA_025355665.1 Actinomycetes bacterium | reverse complement strand
TCACGGCATTTTTGCGCTCAGAGAAATTCAAATCGTGGACACCCCTTGATCGCTCAAGATACCCGTCGTTACTGGCTTTGCAGTCGGTACGTTTCAATTTAACCGGACACTTCTGATCCGGAATCTATGATTGAAATGGTTAAATATCCCCGCTTTCAATCATGCGAGTCAAGGTTGATATATCCACCCCGAAGTTGATTTCCCTGTCGGCGTCTTTATGTTGATTTGTCGGCGAAAGCGATGCCATGTATTCGACCTGGAATCCATAGATCGCCACTTCCGGCTCCTTTCGCTGACGGGTAAATTTTGGTCGGATGAGCTGCTTCTTGTAGGCGCCTTCGGCAAACAGGATCTTGGCGCGTAGCGCCTCAAAGCTGTACCCCCGGCCCAGACGGTCCATGATCCGCAACAACCCGTTCAGGCATTCAGTATAGGCATTGGTGACCGGGTGATCGAAATACGCCAGAATGTACGGCTGCCAGTTCCGCCAGGCCTGGATCAGATCAGAGAAGGCATCCCTGACTTCAGCGGTGACAGCTCTGTCCCAGGCCGCAAACCGCGCCAAGGCTTCCTCGGGCGTGCTGGCGTCGTAGATTTTGAAGAAGTCTTCCTTGAGCCGATAGGCCAGCCCCAGCTCAGGATAATTGCTTAGCCAGCCGGAGAGTTTGAGCGCCTCCTGATCGGTTAGGTCATGCTCGCGCTTCAGCATCACAAACCGGTCATGCATGAGGCCGCGGCGCTGCTTGGGCGTCAGCGACTCACGATAGCTTTTACGTACCCGCTCAAACGCTTCATTGGCCATTTTCAGGACGTGAAACTTGTCAATGACGATGCGGACCTGGGGCATTACCTCTTCAACAGCGTCCCTGTAGGGTACCCACATATCCATCGCCACATACTGGACCTGCTGATGGCCTTCCAAACCGGACAGGTAGCGTAGGATCGTTTCCTTGTTCCGGTTCGGCAGGAGCTCAACGATGGTGTTGTTCTGAATATTGGCTATAACGCCGCGTGGCCTGACCAGATGGATTTCATCGATACCCATCCACTTGGGCGTTTCGAAGCGGATTGTCTTTTCCAGTTCGTTGATGTAATCGCGGAAGATCGAACGGACGGACTTTTCGTCGATGCCGACTTCATCCGCGATGCTGGCGAACGTCCGCTTGATGGCCTGCTTGCCGACCCATTCGATCAGGCGGGATGTCATCGGGCGGCGGGCATCTATGGCCGGCAGGGGCTCATAGAAGGTTTTGGAGCAGGCCCGGCAGCGGAAACGACGGGTATCTACGTAAATCCCAACGCGTTTGCCGTGACTAGGTAGATCGCGGACCAGTTGTTCGCGGCGTCCGAAACCGACGATGCTGTCGGATCGGCAATGCAGACACGCGGTCAGTGGAGCCTTGACCTCAGCTTTGACGTGGTAGTCATGGTCGTTTTGATCGACGTGGGTGACGTGATAGGCCGGCAGGTTGAGGATGTTGGTGGGCATGAAGGACTATTTCGGCCCGCTCATACCTCGATTCCTTGGCGGAGGGCCGCCCGCAGCACCGCCGCCGGCGCCATCACCATCGCCATCGTTTTCATCGGAAAAACATTCTTGCTCAAATCGGCTCAAATCCAACGAAAGCAGATTAAGCGCGTTAATTGCGACAGCCCCGAGCTCTACTACTCGTTCGCCATCCAATACCGCACCATAATCATTTCGAATGAAATGCCTAAAGCTTCGCAATTCATTTAGCAAAAGCCTAGTGCCCTCACTTAAAATGGCACCCCTATCACCAACAGGTGAGGCCATTTGAGTAAGCAATTGAGCATGCCAGTTTTTCCCATCTGGGATGTATTGATCGAACTCCTTCGCGACATTTTCAAGAAAGTTTTCGATCCCTGTATATGCTCCGTGAATCTTAAAAGCAATGCTGTCCTCAATACAGCTAACCAGATCTGGATCGGTAACGCGGCTCAGCATTTTGCTCTTTTTCGGAATGGCCTCAGCGTCTTTCTTGATGTTTTCCAGCTCGATATTCTGGAGCGAGAAAAACGATTTCAAACCATCAGCGTTCTTGAATGGCATTAATTTGCTCCTTAATCATACGAAGAACCGCAGGCTTAACGTCTTCGGCAAACAGGACGTCAACCGGCACGCGCGATGTTCTTTCTGCGATATCCAATATGGCACCGCGAGAAACACCAGAATAATCAAGGATCAAAATGTCAATATCTGAGCCGGTGTGAATGTCGCCGCGCAACGTTGACCCAAAAAGAGACGCTGTGACTCCAGCCTTTTGAAGTGAGTCAACGACCAGGCGCGCCGACTCTTTACATACCAACAAATGTCCGGCTATTCGCTTATCAATGACAGATTTATAGCCCATCAATAGCTCCAATCCGCATGTTAGAACAAGCAGCGTACTCTATTTACGGTTGTACCCGATATCCGGATTACTTGCCCCGTGCTGGCGAATTAGATCGTTCTCGACCTTGGTGACCTCCGCCCTTGTCGCTGCTTCCGACTCCCAGAGAACATCGCGCGTAATTGTAAGCTGCGTCGCTGCTCGTCACTGAAATCCCGGATTCGTAGTTCGGCTCGAAGCCGCACCCTCGTCAATTCGCTTGCATTATCGTAACGTATTTGTTATAATACCGTTACGTTAATACGAGGCCGAAAATTATGGATACCGCAAACAAGCGACGTGGACGTCCTGTTACCGGAAACGCGCTCCTGGCAAGTGAGCGCATGAGGGCGTACAGGGCGCGAAAGGCGGCGGAACGCCTTGCTGCCGGTCTCCCACCCCCGCGGCCGGGAAGGCCTCGCATGGCGCCGGCAAAGCCTACGGCAGCGGATACGAGTGCGCTGGCGAGGATTGGCGAACTCGAAGCGGCCAATCGAAAGCTCACGGACGACCTCGAAGACGCCAGGCGATCGATGGCGTACAACGTGTCCGAGGTCCGGCGCCTTGAGCGCGAGATCGATAGCCGCGGCACGTCCCTACTAAAGGGCAAGCCACCCGCCAGGAAGCATCGCGAAAACGCGCTGACGGGATACGTGGAAAACGATAAATGGCACGGCCGGGAAAAGGTCAAAACGCTGCGCACGAACGTGTCCCGAGCCATCAGCACGCTCGAGGATCTACGGACGATCCTGGGGCGACATGACCCCGCAAAGCTGGGCTACGATATCGACGTCCTGATTGCCGCCCAGGGGGTGCTGGGCGCCTACAAGGCCGGTATGGATGGCGCGGATGCGCGGGCGGCGAGCAACAAACACCACGCCGAAAAGGCGGCCAAGGAGCGGCAAAAGGCCGAACGCGAGAAGGTGGCGGTACGACTGTTCGGCACGGCAGCGCCTACCGCTGAAGCGGTGCGAGCCATGGCCAATGACCTCCTTGCGTACGAGGACGTGGCCGATGCCTGGCTTAAACAAAAGCACCGCACCCAAGAGGCTTACAGCTCCGTGCAATCGGTTTATACGCTGCGCAGTCTGCTGGACAAGCCCGCGGCGCTGCGAGATGAATTACTCCGCCTCGTCAGCGACATGCCGGGCCGCGGCCGGCATCGGACGTATGACCTGGATGCCGGATCGTGCTGGTTCGGGGGTCTTGAGGATTACGAGGCTTGGCGGGCCGCGAAATAACCG
>JANXZF010000062.1 GCA_025355665.1 Actinomycetes bacterium | reverse complement strand
AAACGGTCTGGTTTACAACGCCTTCGGGTTCTGCTGTATTTGATGCGGGGCTCACCACATGGACCTGCAACCTATTGCCATCGTGTGTGTCTCACGCAGTTGGGCCGACAACGGAGACGACCATGCAAACTGTGACCAGTCAGATTTTGACCTTATGGCAGCAACGGGCAGTTGGAGCCACACTCAAGTAGGGAGTTCGCTACCGGCGTAAGGGCAGCCCAAGTCAGGTCTTGCTTGAGTTCGAATTCTACAGACAAGATTGGTGAATGAGTAAAGCGAAACCGCATGGTTGGAACACGGTACGGGTAATCGCTGTTGCACGTGCAGTTTCGATTTTTGGCGATGAGCTAGCAGTTTTCGCACTCCTACTTCGGGAGAAACACGACGGTGGCGGTGCGCTATCAATCGCTGCAATTCTTGCGGCGGGCCAACTTCCACTCATTTTTCTTTCTCCTTGGGCTGGAATGCTGGCGGATCGAATACCGGTTAGGCGTTTGGCTCCCATTGTTAACATCATTCAGGCTGGTTTTGCTGCCTTGCTCGTGATCAACGGGCCACTCTTCGTATCTCTGATACTGGTTTGTTTGATCGGCGTCGGGGGTGCGATTGCCCCGGCTGCATGGAATGCAACATTGCCTGAAATCATCGATAAGGAAGAGATGCCGCGGGCGATGTCACTGTGGCAAGCGTTTTATGCGCTGGCCGGGATGGCGGGACCCGCTTGTGTTGGAATCATGATTTCAAAACTCGGGTATGTGACACCCATGGTTGCCGATGCCTTGACGTTCGTTGCTTTGGCAATTGTGCCGTTCTTCCTCACCTTGCCATTTCACGCCCGCGAAAGTGGACCACGAAAGCGCGGGGATGTATGGGTGGGTATGCAGATTGTTCGCAAGGAGCCAGTAATAAGGGCTCTGACAATTTTGGGCTTCACTTTGAATGTCTCATTTGGCATGGTAAATATCGCTGAACTATTTTTTACACTCGATGATCTTCACTCAACGACATTCGTTTATGGTCTGGTGGCATCTTTCTTTTCTGGTTCGATCGTTATCGCTTCTGTGGTAAACCAACGTCGAAGGATCACTGAAGGGAAACTTCCAAGGAACATCATCGTAAGTGCGATAGTGGTTGGTATCGGAGTAATCTTTAATGGTCTGTCGTGGAACCTGTGGGTGCTATTTCCTTCGGTAATGCTCGCAGGGGCTGGTGTTGCTGTTTTAAATGCGTACTACATGGCTTTGATTCTTCAACGCTCTCCCGAATCGAGCAGAGGTCGGATTTTGTCAGCGGTAACTGGAGTCACAACTGCTGGGCAACTCTCATCCCTCGCAATCGGGGGTGTAGTCGTTTCCTTGATCGATCCGCGATTTGCGATTCTCATTAGTGGAGTCGCCTGTCTACTGACAGCGGTTGCTCTTTCCTCATCATTGATGGGAGCATCAACGAAAGGTTACAGTCCTGATTCTGGAAGCCTTTTGCCAGTTATAGATTTTCCAGTGGTCGAGCCCGAGTAGCGAACTTCTTTCGACCTTCGACGCTGACAACAAGTATTACGCCCAGCACGACAATTAATCCGCCAAGCAATTCGGAAACTCGAAACTTCTCATGAATGAATACAACGCCGAGAAAGACCGCGACCACAGGATTCACATAGGCGTAAGTTGCAGTCAATCCGACAGGGGCATTTGCAACAAGCCATACATAGGCGCTGTACCCGATAATCGAGCCAAAGACGCTGAGATAGAGCAGTGCCAGCCAACCAGACGCCGTGCTGTGAGTGAAACTCGATAACTTCTCACCGGAGATCAAACCAACTATCACCAATATGAATCCCGCGAAAAGCATCTCGTAAAAAGTTGAGATGAAAGTATTTTTCGGAGTCGGAAATTTAGGTGCCAAGAAAGTGCCGAGTGCCCAACAGAAGTTTCCAAAGAGAATGACGGCCATCCAGAACCAGAGTTTATTTGGGTCGGAGTGGGCCACTGCTGTCACTTGTCCAGGTTTTAAAAGGATGGCGACCCCAATGAATCCGATCGCAATTCCAAACCAAGAAAGTGCCGCAGGTCGATCACCGGAGATTGCCCTGAAGAGTGAGATCCACAGTGGGAGGCAACTGTAGATGAGGGCCGCGATTCCACTTGGAACTGTATGTTCGGCAAGGGATGTCGCACCAAGGCCGATTCCAAGCCTCATCGCACCGAACATGCCGGCGCTCAGAATTTCCTTTCGCGGTATACGAAAAGGGAATGTTCCCTTGCGTATCAGAAGGAAGAGTCCGAGCAACAGTGAGGCTTGCAGGAATCTAAGACCCATAGCAAGAAGTGAGGGCATTGATCTTACGGCAATCGCAATGGCAAAGTATGTCGAACCCCAGAGTATGTAAACCGTCCAAAGGGCGACCCAGGTCTTTGAGTTATGTGAGCGCGCCATCAGTTATCTATCTGTTTATGCGGTGTAGTACTTGTCGATTTCGGAGATGGACTTGTCCAGAAGTTCCAATCCCAATTTCGCATCGGCTTCGGAGATGTTGCATGGTGGTACCAGTTGCAATCGGTTGAAATTGGCAAAAGGCATCAGGCCATTCTTTCTGCACGCTGCAACCAGTTCGTTCATCGCAGGACTTGAAGCACCGTACGGGGCGAGTGGAGCACGTGTTTCGCGATTAGAGACGAAGTCGACGCTCCAGAAGACGCCGGTGCCTCGAATATCACCCATGACCATATGCTTTCTTGCCAGATCGCGAAGTCCTGGACCCAAGATGGTTTCGCCAATATGGGCGGCATTTTCCACCATCTTCTCTTCCTTCATCGCATCGAGTGTGGCAACGGCAGTCGCGCATGCAAGAGGATGGCCCGAATAAGTGAGTCCGCCCGGGAAAACTCTGTCATCAAAAGTCTTGGCAATCTCTTCGGGAATGATGACGCCGCCTAATGCCACATAACCAGATGTGACACCTTTTGCGAAGGTGATCAAGTCCGGGGCTACCGTCGAGTGTTGGAATGCGAACCATTTGCCGGCACGTCCAAAGCCAGACATCACTTCGTCGGCGATCCAGAGAATCTTGTATTTGTCGCACAGCGCCCTAACACCCTCGAGGTAACCCTTTGGTGGAACAAGAACGCCAGCGGTTCCGGGAATACTTTCAAGCATCACAGCGGCGATAGTTGCTGGGCCTTCGAAGATTATGGTCTGCTCGAGGTGTTCTAGGGCTCGCGCGCATTCCTCGGCTTCGGTGGTCGCCCAGAAAGAAGTTCGGTAAAGGTAAGGCCCCCAGAAATGCACGTGTCCTGTCGCGTATTCGTTGGGGAAGCGTCGGGGATCACCCGTCGCGGTAATCGCCGCGCCCGTGTTGCCGTGATAGGAACGGTAGGTTGTAAGAATCTTTTCCTTGCCCGTGTGAAGACGCGCCATACGAATCGCGTTTTCAACCGCATCGGCGCCGGCATTTGTGAAAAAAACTTTTTGGAATTTTGGTCCGGCGAGTTCAACAATTCTTTTTGCGGCTTCATTGCGCGCAACGTTTGCATGCTGCGGTGCGATCGTTGCGAGCACTGCTGCTTGATCTTGAATTGCTTTGACAACTTTTGGATGTTGGTGACCGATATTTGTAAACACTAATTGACATGAGAAGTCCAAATATTTTTTTCCATCGTAGTCCCAGAAGTAGGAACCTTGGGCGCCGGCGACGGGAATTGGAGCAATTTGCGCCTGTGCAGACCACGAATGAAATACATAAGCTCGGTCTTGGGCGAAAACGTCAGCCCCGTCTGTTGAATTAATGGATGAATTAGCCATTCGTTTGTCCCTTTCCAAGGCGCACTAGCGCCACTATATCTGTCCCAAGTAACGTAAGCACATGACTCAAGTGACACATTGGATTGATGGCGCGTTCTCAAAGGAAAAGTCCGAACGAAGTGGGGATATTTACAATCCTGCAACGGGACAAATAACAGGAAATGTTGATTTTGCCGACATTTCGACCGTTGACCATGCAGTACAAGTTGCAACTCGAGCCTTCAATGAATGGCGTCACAGCTCTTTAACTAAAAGAGTGCAGGTACTTTTTGCATTTCGTGAACTCGTAAATAACAATAAAGAGAAGATTGCGGCCTTAATTACGGCCGAACACGGCAAAGTTTTAAGCGATGCCGCGGGCGAGGTTACTCGCGGGTTGGAAGTTGTGGAATTCGCATGTGGAATTCCACATTTACTTAAGGGCGGCTTTTCCGAAGAAGTTTCCACTGGCGTTGATGTCTACTCGATTCGCCAGCCGTTGGGGCCCGTTGCAATCATCTCTCCATTTAATTTTCCTGCAATGGTTCCCATGTGGTTTTTCCCTATTGCAATTGCGTGCGGCAACAGCGTAATTGTTAAGCCGTCGGAGAAAGATCCAAGCGCTGCCACATTTATGGCCGAACTGTGGAAAGAAGCTGGTCTGCCAGATGGAGTCTTCAATGTGGTTCACGGAGACAAGGTCGCAGTGGATGCTTTGCTGACGCATCCAGGAATCAAGTCGATTTCATTTGTGGGCTCTACACCCATCGCCCGATACGTTTACGAGACCGGAACGAAATCCGGCAAACGGGTCCAGGCGTTAGGCGGGGCCAAGAATCACATGGTCGTTCTGCCTGATGCAGATTTGAATTTGGCAGCAGACGCGGCCATCAATGCAGGCTTTGGTTCTGCAGGTGAGCGTTGCATGGCAATTTCGGCACTGGTTGCTGTCGAGCCGATTGCTGACGAATTAATTTCAAAGATCACCGAACGCATGGCGAAGATCAAGACGGGCGATGGAACTCAAGGCGCAGACATGGGTCCTTTGGTCACGCTGGTGCATCGTGACAAAGTGGCGTCCCACGTTGCCGCTGGCGAAAAAGAAGGCGCGACACTTGTTGTTGACGGGCGAAATGTGAAGGTGGACGGTGGGGGATTCTGGCTCGGACCGACGCTGTTCGACAATGTCACATCCAAAATGTCTATTTACAAAGAAGAAATATTCGGACCCGTGCTCAGTGTTATCCGAGTCAAGAGCTATGACGAGGCGCTGCAATTAGTAAATAGTCATCCTTATGGAAATGGCACCGCGATCTTCACAAATGATGGCGGGGCTGGCCGTCGATTCCAGAATGAAGTCGAAGTGGGAATGGTCGGCATCAATGTTGCGATTCCAGTTCCCATGTCGTATTACTCATTTGGCGGTTGGAAGAACTCGCTATTTGGCGATTCGCATGCTCACGGCACCGAGGGCGTTCAATTCTTTACCCGAGGCAAAGTGATCACGAGTCGTTGGTTGGATCCAAGCCATGGTGGAATCAATTTGGGATTTCCTCAAAACACATAGATTCTTCGCGTACTTTCAGGCTAAATATGACGCGATTTAAGGGTTACATGCGCTAGATGGTATTCTTTGCACCGCTCTGTTGATGTTCATTAAGGGCACAATCGAGTGGAGTTGAGGGTTCATGGCTAATTCATTTACAGCGCATTTGGCAGGTTTGCCAATTAAAAAGCGTGACAACCTGCGTAACGTTGCAATTATTGCCCACGTAGACCACGGCAAGACCACCTTGGTTGATGCCATGTTGTGGCAATCAGGAGCATTCGCTGCCTACAAGGAGCAGTCCGAAGGCCAAGACCGAATGATGGATTCGATGGACCTTGAGCGCGAAAAGGGCATCACGATCCTTGCCAAGAACACTGCCGTTCATCGCGGTACCAATATCGTCAACATTATCGACACTCCTGGCCACGCCGATTTCGGTGGCGAAGTAGAACGCGGACTTGAAATGGTCGACGGCGTCCTCCTTCTGGTTGATGCCTCTGAAGGTCCGCTTCCTCAGACCCGTTTCGTATTGCGCAAGGCACTTGAAAAGAATCTTCCAGTTATTTTGGTCATCAATAAAGTCGATCGTCCTGACTCGCGAATTGCTGAAGTCGTCGATGAGACCTACGAGCTTTTCTTGGACCTAGACGCCAACGAGAAGCAGATTGAATTTCCTATTGTTTATGCCTCTGCAAAAGCAGGACGCGCATCTCTGACTCGTACTGCTGATGGCGGAATGCCCGAGGAAGAAAATCTAGACGTACTTTTTGATACCATTTTTTCTGCAATCCCGGCACCGGAATATCACGAAGGCGCACCGCTTCAAGCGCATGTGACAAACCTCGACTCATCTCCTTACCTTGGCCGTCTTGCTCTCTGCCGCGTTCGCGAAGGCGTAATCAAAAAAGGGCAGACGGTTGCGTGGATGAAGACCGACGGAACCATGGAGAAAGTCAAAGTTTCCGAACTCCTTTTGACTGAAGCACTCGAGCGAGTTCCGGCACTAGAGGCAGGTCCTGGAGACATCATCGCTGTTGCAGGTTTTGACACTATTACTTTGGGCGAGACTTTGGCGGATGCCGATAATCCGATCGCTCTTCCGCTCATCACGGTGGACGAGCCAAGTATCTCGATGACGATTGGTATTAATACTTCGCCACTTGCAGGACAGAGCGGCACCAAATTGACCGCCCGTCTGGTCAAGAGTCGCCTTGACGCTGAATTGATCGGCAATGTTTCACTTCGCGTCCTTAACACCGATCGGCCAGATACGTGGGAAGTACAAGGTCGCGGAGAACTCCAACTTGCTGTTCTTGTAGAAATTATGAAGCGTGAGGGATTTGAACTTACTGTCGGGAAACCACAGGTGGTTACTAGACTCATTGACGGCAAGTTGCACGAGCCGATGGAACATCTAACTATTGATGCACCAGAGGATTACCTAGGTGTCATTACTCAATTGATGGCACTTCGCAAGGCCCGCATGGAACAGATGGTCAATCACGGCACGGGATGGATTCGCCTCGATTACCGTGTTCCCTCGCGTGGGATGATTGGGTTCCGTACCGAATTCTTGACCGAAACTCGCGGAACCGGCCTTCTTCATCATGTATTTGATGGGTATGAGGCCTGGCACGGCGAACTTCGTACTCGCCCGACCGGCTCACTTGTCTCCGATCGTCGCGGTTTTGTCACAAGTTATGCGATGTACGCCATTCAAGATCGTGGATCTATCTTCGTCGAACCTGGCGCTGAGGTTTATGAAGGAATGGTAATCGGCGAGAACGGGCGATCTGAAGATATGGACGTCAATGCGGTCCGCGAAAAGAAGCTGACCAATATGCGTTCTTCAGGTACGGACGAGGCCGAACGTCTTATTCCACCTAAACGCCTCAACATGGAAGGTGCCCTTGAGTTCTGTCGTGAAGATGAGTGCATTGAGGTAACGCCGGCGATGGTTCGTATACGCAAGGTAATTCTCAATGCAGACGAACGCGCCCGCTTGACTGCGCGTGCAAAACGGAACAACCAAGACTGAGGGAAGTTCCAACTGGTACGCTCCTGCTGTGACTCAACCCTCCCCGGGAGTTCGGTTTAGAAATGCATTGGCTGATGAATCACCATTGCAGATTGTCGGCACAATAAACGCAAATCACGCTCTTCTTGCAAAACGGGCCGGTTATCGGGCAATTTATCTTTCAGGTGGTGGCGTTGCCGCTGGATCGCTGGGACTTCCGGATTTAGGTATCTCCAATCTAGAGGATGTTCTCATTGACGTACGTCGAATCACAGATGTTTGTGACGTTCCGTTGCTGGTAGATGCCGATACTGGCTTTGGCTCCTCCGCTTTTAATATTGCGCGCACTACAAAATCCTTGATCAAGAGTGGTGCGGCAGGAATGCATATCGAGGATCAGACGGGTGCCAAGCGGTGCGGACATCGCCCCAACAAAGAACTTGTGAGTAAAGCGGAAATGGTCGACCGAATTAAGGCAACGGTTGACGCTCGCTACGATCAGAGCTTTTTTATTATGGCCAGGACAGATTCTCTCGCGGATGAAGGACTGGATTACGCATTGGATCGCGCACATGCATACGTCGAAGCGGGTGCTGACGCAATTTTCCCCGAAGCGATTTGGGATCTGGTGACTTATAAGCGATTTACGTCAGAATTCAATGTCCCCGTGCTAGCCAACATAACTGAATTTGGGCTATCACCTTTGTTTTCCACAAACGAACTCGCGGGCGTCGGAGTATCGATGGTCCTTTATCCTCTGTCGGCCTTCAGAGCGATGAACAAGGCGGCTGAGAATGTATTTGATGCGATACGCCGTGACGGTGGCCAGGCATCGGTGATTGCAGATATGCAAACGCGAGAAGAACTTTACGAGCGCATCGATTACTACAAATATGAACGCGCTTTGGATAAATTTCAAGCGACCGAGGATGGGAAGCAGGAATGAACGAAGATACGAAAGTCGAATTTAAGCCGAAAAAGTCGGTGGCCCTCTCGGGGGTAACCGCTGGCAATACCGCTCTTTGCTCTGTAGGGAAAACCGGCAACGATCTCCACTATTGCGGATACGACATTGTTGATTTAGCTCAGAAATGTGAATTCGAAGAAGTTGCCTACCTACTTGTACATGGGAAGCTTCCAAGTTCGGTAGAGCTCGCCAATTACAAAATCAAACTTCGCTCTCTGCGTGGCCTGCCCAAATCGGTCAAGCAAGTACTCGAGGCACTTCCGGCCACTGCGCATCCAATGGATGTATTGCGAACAGGTGTATCTGCTCTCGGTTGCCAGAGCCCCGAGTCCTTGATTCACACCGATTCTGAGGCCCGTGAAATCGCAGATCGCCTTCTTGCATGTCTTGGTTCGATGCTTCTTTATTGGTATCACTTCGCAATAACTGGCAAGAAGATTGAGGTGGAGACCGATGATGAAACTATTGGTGGGCACTTCCTGCATCTTCTTCACGGAGTTCCACCCGATCCCAAGTGGGTCAAGGCGATGCACGTATCGCTCATTTTGTATGCAGAGCACGAATTCAATGCCTCAACATTTACGGGTCGAGTCATCGCCGGTACGGGATCTGATATTTTCTCCGCGATTTGCGGGGCGATAGGGGCTCTTCGCGGGCCGAAGCACGGCGGAGCCAATGAAGTTGCCCTGGAAATTCAACAGCGATACGACAATGTTGATGCTGCCGAAAAGGATATTCGATCGAGAGTTGAGAACAAAGAGGTAATCCTGGGATTCGGTCATCCCGTCTACACAATTTCAGATCCTCGCAATAAGGTGATTAAGGCAGTCGCCGAAGAACTTTCTCGTCAAGAAAATTCAATGCACTTGTTTGAGATCGCATCGCGGATTGAAACTGTAATGTGGGAAACGAAGAAGATGTTCCCGAACCTTGACTGGTTTTCCGCTGTCGTTTACAACAAGATGAAGATCCCAACCACATTCTTCACCCCAATATTTGCGATCGCGCGGACGTCAGGGTGGTCAGCGCACGTAATTGAGCAACGTAACGACAATAAAATCATTCGTCCAAGTGCAAATTACACTGGCCCAGAAGATCTGGACTTCGTGCCCATCGACAAGAGATAGGTTCATTAGTGTCACTCGCTATCAAGAAAGTCCAGCAAGAATTTGACCAAGAGATCATCGATATCGTCGACTACGTCGAGAATTTCGAGATCACATCCGAAGTGGCATATGAAACCGCTTGGAACGGACTTTTAGATACGTTGGGTTGTGGCCTTGAGGCACTGGAGTATGAAGCGTGCACAAAGCTACTGGGACCACTAGTTCCCGGAATGATCGTTGAGAATGGCGTAAAAGTTCCCGGTACCAACTACGAATTGGACCCCGTACAGGGAGCCTTCAATATCGGTGCGATGATCCGCTGGTTGGATTTTAATGACACCTGGCTAGCGGCAGAGTGGGGTCATCCATCAGATAATTTGGGCGGCATTCTTGCCACCGCCGATTGGCTTTCACGCATGGCAATTGCCAGCGGAACCAAACCGCTGGTCATGCGAGATGTATTGACTGCAATGATCAAGGCGCACGAAATACAAGGATGTATCGCCCTAGAAAATTCTTTCAACCGGGTTGGACTCGATCACGTCGTCTTGGTGAAAGTTGCATCCACGGCTGTTGTGGCAAAGATGTTGGGTCTTACTCGATCTCAGATTCTCAACGCAGTTTCTTTGGCGTGGGTAGATGGACAATCTCTTCGCACTTATCGCCATGCACCGAATACCGGTTCTCGAAAATCGTGGGCGGCGGGAGATGCCACCTCGCGTGCAGTTCGTCTGGCGCTCATGGCCAAGGCCGGTGAGATGGGATATCCAACCGTTCTTTCGGCAAAGGTATGGGGATTTTACGACGCGCTTTTTAGGGGCAAGCACTTCACTTTCCAACGTCCCTACGGCTCATACGTCATGGAGAATGTCCTCTTCAAGATTTCTTTCCCTGCCGAATTCCACTCGCAAACTGGAGTGGAAGCAGCGATGATGATCTTTGAAAAGATGAAAGCGCTGGGTAAAAGTGCTGACGAAATTTCAAGAGTGTCTATTCGCACCCACGAGGCTTGCATCCGCATCATCGACAAACAGGGCCCACTTAACAACCCCGCAGATCGCGACCACTGTATTCAGTACATGGTGGCGGTTCCGCTTATCTTCGGTCGGTTGACGGCTCGCGATTATGAAGACGACGTGGCAAGAGATTCAAGAATTGACCTCTTGCGCGCGAAGATAACTTGCGTTGAAGATCCACAATTCACGGTCGATTATCACGATCCAAATAAACGCTCGATCGCGAACGCGTTGACCGTTGAATTTGCTGACGGAAGCAGTCTGGCTGAGGTTGTTGTCGAGTACCCGATCGGCCATGCTCGTCGGCGGGTCGAGGGGATTCCGCTGTTGATCGAGAAGTACAAGACCAACCTCGCGAGGGTGTTTCTCGAGGAGCAACAAGGCAAGATTCTCGAAGTCAGTCTCGACCAGGTGAGATTCGAAGAGAGTCCAGTAAATGAATTCATGGATTTATTCGTAAAAGGGGCTACCCCATAGCCGATGCGGCGTCTTGAAAATAGGCTGTCTGCATGCCTCGCAAATTGTGGGTAGCTAGTCTTGTTTTAGTGTTGCTTCTCTTTTCGTCGGTCAATTCTGCGACTGCGGTAGTTAAGGCAGGTGCAAAATGCACAAAGCTTGGTCAAACGTCGATAATTTCTGACAAGAAGTACACGTGCATCAAATCTGGCAGCAAACTAGTTTGGAATAAGGGCATCACGGTTGTAATAAAACCAACTCCAACTCCGTCTGCAAATCGAATTAGCGTGAATGACGCAGAAATTGTCGTGAAGGTGACGTCGGCGAATTGCTATGCCTATGTACCCAAGGGTTGGGCGATAATCGATTTTCAGGGCAAGGCAGCCGACATCGTCTCCTCGGACAAAAAAGTGGCTGGTGAATTGTGGTATTTCCCTGTCACATATCTGAATAGAGCCTTTGACAATTTCTATGGTCGAGATCCAGATCTGTCCTCGCCCGATCCCCGTGTTCAAGCTCTGGCAATTGTGCGCAATGAAGCAGGCGGGCTTAAGGCCGACAGATTTATAACGAGTGGGGGCGAACTGCTCGTTCAGGGCTATCACGGCTTCAATGTTTCTTCGGCAAAATACAGAGGATATGTTCTCTACTTTCCAATACAAGGTGACAAGATCTCGATCGACTATCTGAATATCGTGAGAAGCGTTATCGTGCCACTTAACACAACTCAATCTGACTTATCGCGCTACTTTCGAGCGGTATTGAGTATCAGGTGTAGTGCGCAAATAAATTCAACGCCCGACCTTTTTACTCCGACTCCATCGGCAGATGGGTCATCCGATGAGAACGGGGCTTACAACGCCCAACTTGGTACGGAAGTCGTCCATGACGCCGTCACCGGAGACATCTATACGGTTTCAGTCACCGAAGACTTGAGCGGAAACGTCTGTGGCACCGGCCATGAGGGATATGCGAAGTATGTTGGCAATGACTGCAAAGTACTGGCTTATGGATATGGCCCATAAGCAATCACTCGCAACTAGTCCAATGTCAGTTAATGTCTCTCCTTTCATGTTAAATGGGGGGCGTGACCAAAGGCCAGCCTGATCTAGTCGGACCCCTTGTTCGACGCCCAATGGTTGCCAAGGCCACAACGTTTTCTGACGATCAACAGCGCGTAATCAGCCACCGTGGCTCTCCCTTAGTAGTCCTTGGCGGGCCCGGCACGGGCAAGACGACTCTGGTCGTCGAATCGGCGCTTTCACGAATTACTGACGGCCAAGATCCCAACTCGATTTTGATGCTGACCTATGGCCGCGAGAGAGCCTCAGAATTACGCGACTCAGTGGCATTGCGCACTACAGCAATCATGCACGAGCCGATAGCACGCACCTTTCACTCCCTGGCTTTTTCCATCCTCAAAATGAATGCCGATTCCGCCGATCCCATTCTTATGTCAGGGCCCGAACAAGAGTACTTTATTCGCGACCTGCTTGATGGCGACATTGATCTTGGGAAAAACTATTGGCCAACCGATCTTGAAAAGGCTCTCTCTACTCATGGATTTGTCCGTGAACTACGCGACCTGATCTTGCGTGCATCCGAGCGAAATCTCTCGCCCGATCAGTTGCGCGACCTCGGGCGCGAATACGGAGAAAAGTATTGGGAGAGCGCGGCCATTTTTTGGAAGCAATACCTCGACGTTATGGACTTGCAGGCAGATTCTGCCGGAGATGCAAAGAGGCGCATCGATCCAAGCCAGATCGTGATCGAGGCATTCCATTACCTCAAAGAGAATCCTTCGATCGCCACTGATCTTCGCGCTCGATTCACAACAATTCTTGTGGATGAATATCAGGAAAGTGATCCGGCTCAGCGCAAATTACTTCATGAACTTGCAGCAATTGACATCGTGATTTTCGCTGACGGTGATAGTGCTATTGGACGCTTCCGAGGTGCTGATCCAGATCAACTCGATGCAGAACTGGAAAAGTACAAGAGCCGCGGAGGACAGATAATTTTGCGTGAAGTATTTCGAAGTACCCCTGCTGTTTTCGAAATCGGCAAAAGTGTGGCTGATGATTTTCGCGGGGCGGCTCCACAGCGCGACCGCATCTGTTCCGTTCCTGAAGTTGAAATCTATGGGGCGCCTGTCATAACTGGTCGTTTCCGTTCCTTGAGCGAGGAAGCCCAGTTCATCGCATACCAATTCCGGCACGCACATCTGATCCAGAACAAAGCCTGGAGCCAGATGGCCGTCATCTTGCGAACCCCTGGGGCGCAAGCCACTGCTCTGCGTCGTGCATTTTCACAATCGGGAATACCGGTGGCCTCAGATATCGAAGCGCTTTCAAAGAACCCCGCTATTGCGCCTTTTTTGCTTCTCGCCCAGATTGCTTTGGGGCAGAAGCAACTCAATACCGACATTTGCGAACGACTTTTGCTCAGCGAATTTGGTGGTGCCGATTCTGTTTCATTGCGAAGAATACGAAGGGTGCTGATTGCAACTAGGTCAGAGGAGGATGTGCGCACGGGCGCCGAACTCCTCATCGCCGCAATCGAAAAAGGTGAAATCACCATTGAGGGCGCCAGGCCACTTCACCAGATCCACGAACTTCTTTCCCGCGCCCGAAAAGTTCTTCGTCGATCGACTACGCAAGGTGAAGATCTTCTCTGGGAGATTTGGAATAGTGCCTTAACCTCAGATGGTTCGAGTCTTAGCCAGGCGTGGAGACGACAGGCCTTGCGGGGCGGCACACGCGGGGCGGCCGCCGATCGCGATCTTGATGCAATGATGCAACTCTTTGAGGCGGCCAGAAGATTTGCTGAACGCTTCCCACATTCAAAGGCGGATAGTTTCATCCGCCAAATAAGTCAAGAAAACATTCTGGGCGACGTCATTACGGCGCAAGCCCAACGTCCCGATGTTGTCGAGATCCTCACTGCGCATGCCGCAAAGGGACGCGAGTGGGAGATTGTCGCGATCGCCGGTTTGCAGGAAGGCACCTGGCCCAATCTTCGTCAACGGGGATCTCTACTTGGCAGCGAGAGACTTGTTGATCGTCTTCGTCATGGAGACCTCGCCCGAAAAGAACTCGAAATGGTGTCGGCCAGTGGACTTGTTGAGGATGAAAGACGGTTGTTGCATGTGGCTGTAACACGTGCCAATTCTCAACTCCTCGTGACTGCCGTTGAAAAGGATGATGACGAGCCGTCTGCTTATTTTGAAGAAATTGTGGCGAAAATATCGGGAGATAGCGATACGGACCAATCTATTACGAAGGTCCCGCGCCCGATCACCCCTGCCGCACTTGTGTCCACATTACGCAATGAGCTCAATGGCGAAAAAGCCAGCATTGCTGGCTCCCTACTAAAACGTTTGGACTCTGACGGACTTTCGGCTGCCGATGTCGATTCTTGGGCTGGCGTGTTGTCAATTAGCAGTGCTGGGCCAGTGGTTTCGCCCGATACTTTGGTGCCAGTATCGCCAAGTAGCGCTGAAGGATTTAAGGATTGTGGCCTTAAGTGGTTTCTCGAACGTAGCGGTGGCACTAATGGTGACAGTACGGCCCAGGTTTTGGGGTCTGCCATTCATACGTTTGCGGCTTTGATGGAGGAGCAACCATCGCTCACACAGGACGATCTCGTAGCGAAATTGCGCGAATCATGGAAATTGATTGATCCAAATTCTGGGTGGGTAAGTGCCACCCAACTCAAACGCGCTGTCGTAATGATTGAGAAGTTCGTCAGATACCACACGGCTTCCCTTAAGGAACGAGCGATAATCGGCGTTGAAGCACGATTCGAAGTTATCTTGGGTCGCGCGCTAATACGGGGAAGCGTGGATCGACTTGAAGTCACGGCCGATGGCGAACTATTCATTGTTGATTTCAAGACCGGAAGACAAGCTATCGGCAAAGACGAGGTGGCAGACAACTTACAAATGCAGGCATACCAACTTGCAGTCGTTGAAGGTGGGTTCACCGAGCTGCATCCAAGTTGCAGAAGCGCGGGGGCCGAACTCGTTTATCTTGGAACAGATGCAAAGTCGGCGAGCCTTCGTCGACAAGAAAGCGTCGATCCCGACTCTATTCGAGAAGTGATTATGGAAATTGCAGAAGGCATGAGCGGGAATTCATTCTTTGCCACCATAAATGAGCGATGCAGTCAGTGTGATCTCCGAAACGCCTGTCCGATTCAGGTCGAAGGCAGGACGGTGAGCGAATGAATATTAAGTATTCTCCGGACGATATTGCCCGTGCGCTTTCCACGGTGGATGCCAAGGTACGAAGACCAACAGAGGAGCAGGCTCGCATTATCGCCGCACCGCTCGAGCCGGCAGTAGTTATTGCAGGAGCAGGCTCCGGCAAGACCGAGACCATGAGCGCGCGCGTCCTTTATCTGGTAGCCAATGGTCTGGTTCGGCCAGATGAAATCCTAGGGTTGACCTTTACTCGCAAAGCCGCAGGCGAGCTTGGTATCCGAATCAGATCAAGATTAAGACAACTAAAGCAGTCAGGAATAATCGCCAAAAACATAGCCAATGACGCTGTTGTTATGACCTACCACGCTTATGCCGGCCGCCTTCTATCGGAGCATTCAATCCGTTACGGAATCGATGCAAGCGATGTACCGTTAGGTGACGCGGCAATCTGGCAGATGGCATCGGATCTTGTGACCAATTGGAGCGACGACTCCTTTACCTCTGAAAGTGCCCTAAGTACTGTGATTGGTGATGTCATCGGATTAACCCGACTTGTACTCGAACACCAATGTTCATCCGATGACATTGCCGATGAGTCGCTGAAGATACTTTCTCAGATCGATGCAGTGGGCCCGATGACCAACGATGCCGTACGGGATGTTGTGAAAGTCCTCAATCAACGGCTGTCCATCTTGCCTATGGTTGATCAATTTATTGCGACAAGGCGACGAGATGGACTTCTGTCCTTCGACGATCAGATGTCGCTTGCTGCAAATATTGCACAGGAATTTCCGGATGTTGCGCAAATAGAGCGCTCTCGATACCGAGTCGTTCTTCTCGACGAATACCAAGATACGTCTCAATCTCAGGTCCGCATGCTTTCAGCACTTTTCGGTGATGCACATCCAGTGATGGCGGTGGGAGATCCATGCCAAGCGATTTACACGTGGCGAGGGGCATCTGCCGGAACGATGAGTTCATTTGCGAAGCATTTTCCTAAAGGTGCTGGGCAGATCGGGCCAAGACAGTATTCCCTTTCTACAACATTTCGAAACGATGAAATTATTCTTAATCTCGCCAATGAGATTTCCAGCCAGATTCGTCAGGCAGGACCTATCGAGGTTTCCCCACTGGTTGCCCATCCAGGCGCCGGCTCTGGCGAACTCGCGTGTGGAATTTTCGAAACTATCGATGCCGAAGCCAACGCTATTGCAGAATATTTCTCTAACCTCTGGTTTAGTCCTGATCGAATGTCACAAACGGCAAGCCAACGCTCCTCTTTTGCCGTCCTAGTTCGCCAACGCTCACAAATCCCTGATATCGAGTTGGCATTGCGCGAGGCAAATATTCCTGTCGAGGTTTTGGGTGTTGGAGGCTTGATTCACGTAGCTGAGGTGGCCGATGTCATCAGTCTGCTTCGCGTAGTGACTGACCCCGATGCAGGCGCATCGTTGATGCGACATCTGACCGGTCCGAGAATCAACCTCGGAGCATCAGACATAGCCGCCTTAGGCCGGTATTCAAAGTCGCGTTCAGCAGAATTTCAGAAGTCCTCTAAGGGATTGATCGCCAAGATTGCGGCTGGCAATCCCCTCCGAGAAGAAGCCGATGATCAATTCCTCGGAAGTCTGATTGAGGCGCTTGACGAGATAAGCACAGCAGATCAGAAGAACTTCTCCGCTTCAGGTTTTGCTCGACTCACTCATTTCGCAGAGGACTTGCGTCGCTTACGTTCGCGGGCGGGAGGTCCGCTAACCGATCTCATCTGCGAAATTGAAAATTACCTCTGCCTTGATGTCGAAGTGATGCTTCGTGATGGAACGCAGAACGGACGACGACATTTAGATCGTTTTATGGATGAAGCGGCCAAATTCGCTCGTACAGGTGGCACCATCACAAACTTCCTCACCTGGTTGGATGTTACGGCAGCCGAAGAAGGGGGACTCAAGTCTGGCACTCCAGAGGTTCGTCGGGATGTTGTTCAGATTCTGACCATCCACAACTCCAAAGGCGCCGAGTGGGACGTTGTCGCTGTTCCTGGGTTAGCGAAAGGAACTTTCCCCAATGCCGGAAAAGGACAAGACAATTGGCTGGCCGATGAAAAGCATATTCCGTTTCAATTACGGGGCGATAATGAGGAACTTCCGAAGATTGAAATCTCCCAATGTAGGACCAATGCCGATTTGGCAAAGGCGTTTAAAGCCTTCGCCGATGAGTGCAAACTGGTGAAACATGGCGAGGAGATCAGATTGGGTTATGTGGCTGTAACTCGTGCCCGCACCAACTTAATCGCCACAACTTCGCGATGGCGCGGCGGAAAGAAGGCGATCGAGCCAAGTGAGATTTATGAGTTCGTTGCGTTAGCTGCTGCGCAGTACGGCGGAATCGTTCTTTCTGATACTGCCAAGCCAGAAGATGGTCAGACGAATCCTTCGTTGGACGATCCTGTAGAGGGACTATGGCCACGTGATCCCCTTGGTTCCCGACGAAGGGCATTTGATGCGGGTATCGATCTTGTTCGCTCATCGTTACCGCACTCGCTGATCGAAAATGAGGACGGGGAGATTCAGTCGTGGATTCGCGACAGTGTGGCTCTATTGGCTGAGATTCAACGAGGCAACTCCAAACCCGAAGTCTTCTTACCTCCACGTCTTTCGGTTTCAACATTGGTGGCATTGCGCGAAAACCCACAAGAATTAGCCCTTTCTATACGTCGACCGATGCCTCGTGCGCAAGATGAGTATTCACGCCGAGGTACCGTCTTCCATGCTTGGGTCGAGAAGCATTTTGGCCAAGGGACGTTTTTTGATGACGAGGATCTCGAACCAGTAGATCCACTTGAAGAAGATCAGACTCTCGAGAAACTCAAGGCGAGTTGGCTCGCCAGCGAGTGGGCAGATCGCCAGCCCTTCGCCGTCGAAGTTCCATTCGAAACCGTTGTATCCGGAGTTCTGCTTCGTGGGCGAATAGATGCGGTCTACAAGATCGGGGATAGGTTTGAGGTCGTGGATTGGAAGACTGGGTCCAAGAAGTTGGGTGAATCTGCGGCGATACAACTAGCCGTCTACCGATTGGCGTGGTCCAAACTCAATGACGTTGACCTGTCTAAGGTGAGCGCAGCATTCCATCACGTTCCTACGGGCGTTACTGACCGACGTTCAGATTTGTTGGATGAAGAAGGCTTGATCTCTCTGCTTGAGGCTTACTGATCCACATCTACGCTTAGTGGAAGATGATCACTAATTCCTGACGGGGCAAGTTCAATTGCGATTACATCTTCCGAGGCGACTTTCTGCGAGAGTATGTAATCGATTTGCACCTCGGGTGACCAACTTGGAAATGTGAGTTTGGTGGAAAGAGAGTTCCAATTGATTCCGCGAACCATCGCGCTTCGACGCAAATTGAGGTCTCCCATGATGATGATTTTGTTCTTGTCCGTGACGGGCAATGTCTTTGCCCACCTCTTCACTTGAAGTAGTTGCAGATAATTGAAGAGAGGCACAAACGACAAGTGAGTGTTGATGATGACCCATCCATTCTCCAGTACGGCTGCGATAGCAGACCGGGGATGATCGTGAACATAAATCCGCTTGATGGTTCCATTTCTAGGCAATTTCATAAAGATGCCAACGGGTGCGACGTTGAGGTCGAGTCGATGCCAGGATGTGACAGGAATTTTCGACACTAGGCCAATTCCGTATCCCGGGACACCGACAATACTTTCGGTCACAACTTTCACATCCGTGGTGCTGGGTGCCATCCAGTCCTCATCTGGAGAACCCATGACAGAAGGCGCAAAAGCCCAATGCGTGGTGCCCATCAACTTGGCGATGCGAGCCACCTGGTTCTCATTGTTTGATCTGCCCAGAATGTGGTCGACCTCTTGAAGGCCAAGAACGTCTGTGCGCAGAGCCGCAATTGCCTCGGAAAGGCCTTGATTTGTGGACTCCGAGAGCGGGGTAGGCAGGCCGTGAAGGTAATTCCACGAGGTGAGGCGCATTGGCCCATGCTAGTAGTCTCGCCCATCATGAGCATTACCAACAAAGGTCGGTTGCACAACCTTGTTCTGGCTCGGAGCAATATTGATCGAGCCGGTCATCTGCGCACCGATCCTTTGAAAATGGAGCAACTCTGGCACGAGGCAAAAATCCTCGTTGTCGTGGTCGATCGCGTCCATGCAACAGATTCGGGTTTGATCTTCCATAAATCCGATGAGATTTCAGGCGTCGGTGAGAAATATTTCCTTGGTCTAGATACTGCCAACGGGACCAGTTATTTTGCATGGCACACGAGTGAAGAAATTTTTGGTGAAGAAGAATTGAGATCCCTTCGCCAAATCGGCGCCGAAATTGACGACGAAGAAGCCGGTCTTGCCGTGCACGCGATTGCGTTGGCCAATTGGCACTCCTCTCATAAGTTTTGTGCCCGTTGTGGAGCCGCGACAAAATCCGATCTGGGCGGTGCGGTACGTGTTTGCGAAATTGATGCAAGTCAACATCATCCGCGCACAGATCCCGCAGTCATTGTGTTGGTAAAGGATGAGCAAGATCGAATTTTGTTAGGCCGTCAACATTCATGGGCGCCTGGAAGATTTTCCAATTTTGCTGGCTTTGTAGAGCCAGGTGAGTCATTCGAACAATGCGTTCTACGAGAAGTAGAAGAAGAGTCCGGACTCGTTGTTCATTCTGTTCATTACCTCGGTTCGCAACCCTGGCCCTTTCCTGCATCCATCATGATCGCCTACGAGGCAACAGCATCTGATATCTCGACAGCGCGCCCAGATGGCGAGGAGATCGTTGAAATCAGGTGGTTCTCTCGAGAGAGTCTTAAGGAAGCAGTTACAAGCGGTGAAATTTCCCTTCCGCCTCGCATCAGCGTTTCTCGGCGCATGATCGAGTACTGGTATGGAGCACAGTCAGAAAATGAC
>JANXZF010000052.1 GCA_025355665.1 Actinomycetes bacterium | reverse complement strand
TGAGCATTGTGCGCAGAGCCCAAACCGAAGAGGACAACCGCCGAAATCTCTGTTTCGAGACCGCCTTTGCGACTTACGTGCTCGAGCAATTGCGAGATGGTGGGATTCCCGTTCTATGCCAAGGGTGCCAACTTCCATTTTTTCCCCGCCGCAGGAGGAAAGACGGAAAGTGGTGTTCACCTAGGTGCGGAGCGATGGTGAGAAATCGTGAGAAGCGAAACCGAGACAAAGCCAGGAATCAAATACACCCAGAAGTTTTAATTGTTAAAAACACAACGGAAAGAAGGGGAAGAAATGACACGTCACAAAACAGGTGAACAAAAGGATGGTCTCGCAAAGCGCGGGTCGAAATGGTCCTACATTGTCCGAGTACAAGATCCAATTTCTGGCATTACCAAGCAGAAATGGATCAGTGGCTTTGCAACAAAGGAAGAAGCCAAGAGCGCCAGAGATCTAGCACGAACAGAGGCTCGCCAAGGTGTGTTCGTTTCACCGTCCAAGATCACGGTGGCAGAACACTTAGAAGAATGGATAGGAATCAAGAAGTCGAAGGTCAAGGCGACAACGGCAGATAACTACCGTCAAATCCTTGATTTCTACATCTTGCCCAAACTAGGTTCAACGCTTCTCAGAGATCTCAACCCCACGAAGATAGAGCGTTTCTATCTGGATTTGGCCGAGGGCGGAAGCAGAAAAGGGAAACCACTCTCTCGTTCCACGGTTCGTCTTGTATCAATTGTGCTTTCACAGGGTTTAGAGAGAGCCGTTAAAGATCGAAGACTCGCGCTCAACCCTGCGAAGGGAATTGAAAGACCCCAAGGTAAGACGAGAAGGAACGAACCCTTCACTGCGAGCGAGTTGAAGTTATTTTTCACTGGGGTGGAAAATCACCGACTTTCCGCCTTCTACCGATTATCTGCTTACACAGGTGCTCGCCGCGGCGAATTGGTTGCCCTTCGTTGGTCCGATATCGATCTAGAAAAAGGGATCGTTACAATCTCAAAGAATCGAACCAGGGTTCGCAATGAGATCATCGAGCAAGATTCAACCAAGGGCGGCGAAGGCCGAAGAGTTGTAGATTTTGATGCAGAAACCGCTCGGCTGTTAAGAGCTCACAAAGTCAGGCAGAACCAAGAGCGCCTTCGGATCGGCGAAATCTGGCAAGAAACAGGTTACATCTTCGTGCAAGAGAACGGCCTTCCGGTGGATCCCGATACCCCTTCGAAGGTATTCCAAACTGTCTGCACGCGCCTTGGGCTACGAAACCAGACCTTGCATGACCTCCGCCATCTTCACGCAACCGAACTTCTCCGACACGGCGTAGGGGTCCATTTGGTTAAGGAAAGACTCGGACACAAAGACATTTCCGTCACCCTTGAAATTTATGGACATATCCGTGCGGATGATAAGAGGGCGGTCGCAGATCAGTTTGCCCTCGCTATCGAGAACGGTTAAAAGCAAAATAAAAGCAAAAAATGGAAACACCAGGGATGAAAGAGACTTTGATTAGGCATAACCGCAGGTCAGGAGTGCGCCCGGAGGGACTCGAACCCCCAACCTTCTGATCCGAAGTCAGAAGCTCTATCCGTTGAGCTACGGACGCATAGGGAAAAGGATACAGTCATTGAAACCTCTCAGTCAGCCAATAAATAGCAGGCCGATGGCAAATATCGCATAGAAACCAGCGGAAATAGCCAGGCGCCCCGACGTAAACCGGTGAGTTCGCATCAACCAGAGAAGGTAAAGAATTCCTATCATTGTAACTAGTCCAGAAAGTATCAATGCGTTGCTGAAATGCCACGGGGTGAACAAGATGCCTAGTCCTGACGGCACCGTCGCCTGAATCATCATCGCACCACTGATGTTCGCAAGTGCCAATGATGTCTTACCTTGTCTAACCCAGATAATCGCATTCATGACTTCTGGAAGTTCGGTGGCAATCGGAGAAAGAAGCAAAGCGGTCACCGCTGCCGGAAGACCCAGTGCCGGTCCGGCCCATTCCAGTTGCGCAACGAACAGCTGTGAAGCTCCGAAAATTATTCCGAGTGTGACAAGAATTTGAATGGCGATAGCCCATCCCATTGGAGTTGTGCGATTCGGTTGCAACTTTAAAGGTTCAAGATCCATACTCGAATGCGTTTCAGCATCCGCCCGCATTTCCTTAAAGAAATAGAAACCATATGCCGCGAAGAAAAGTAAGCCGCACCAAGGCTTATACGAGAAGGCGACCAAGCCGAGAGCGACCTTAACAATGAATATTGAGAGAAACCATTTTTGATCAGTGGGGAGTCTGCTCAAATCAACATCGTCCAAAAGATCGCGATCTTGATCTTTAGAGGTGCCATTCATCGCTTTTGCGATTGATCTCTTGCGACGGATAAGCATCCATCCAGTTACACCGTATGCAATTGTGGCAAGTACTAATGGGCCACCCATCGCGGCTCCGACGCCAATGTCTTTTGATGCCTTCGAATTGCCCATAGTTACCGCAACCAAAGTCACCACGCTCTCTGGAAGAGCAGTACCAATTGCGGCAAGAATTGTTCCAATTGCCAGCGTCCCCATCTTCAAACGGACGCCTAGCCACTCCACAGCATTTACAAACCATTCACAAGCTAGATAAATCGCCCCAGCGCATCCAACCAGCAGTGCTACGTGGACTAACGCCAAAATCCACTCCTTGCTCTGGCTCGCCAAATTCTGAGATTTGTTGCCATGGTAGCGGGCAGGCCAGGCATGGAGCGAAAAAGTGTCACGGAAGTCTTGACAATGGTGTCATTATGATGTCATCATGACACCATGAAGATGTCAAAGTTCATTGATCTGCTTTCGGCTGATCTAAAGGCTCTGGGCAAGCTCGGTGGCACCGAACTAGAGGTGGCCGTTTCCCGCCTAATTCCCACATTGACCCCTGTTTTGCGCAGCCGTCTCCTCGAGGCACTGACGGAAATCGCGGGTGAAATGAAAGACCAGATCCCCGGCTCACGCGTTGAAGCCCGCCTCGATGGCGACGAGGTTGAGCTGGTCTGCCTCCAAGACGATGGTCCAAATCGAGAGACCCCAACAGAGTTGAATGCGCGAATCACTCTGAGACTGCCTGAAGACCTGAAATCACGGATCGAATCGGCGGCAGTCAAGGAAGGCATCTCTTTAAATTCTTGGTTATTGAAGGCAAGTGAACGAGGCAGTTTTTCAGTATCGCACGGCAATCGCCAACTTAAGGGAAAGGGACGAAGCTAATCATGGACACAAATTCTTTGTACGCCTTGAGAAGTGAGACATTTGATATTGCAAACCCCGACATCTACGTTGAAGTCGTCCCCGATGACGTACAGATTGTTGAGTCGGAAGATGGAAAGAGCCATGTAGATATTTTCGCTAAATCTGAAAGCGCTAAGCACATGGCAGACTGGATCGACATATCCGCCTCTGGCAACAAGATATCCGTGCGCATCCGTCGAAAAAATGGTGGATTGATGCAATTCTTCAGTGGCCACCCAAGCCATCTCAATGTGCTGGTCAAACTTCCAAAAACTAACTCAGTGAAAGTGAAATCAATCTCTGGCGACGTGCACGTTGACCTAAATGTTGTAAAACTGGAGACCAACACAATATCTGGCGATATCTCAGTGCTTCAGAATCCAACCGAGATTTGCACCTTGAATTCCATATCGGGTGATATTACTGCACGAACATTCTCCGGATGTCACTACTCACTTAGAAGTATTAGTGGAGATATCAAGGTTCACGTTGCGCCCGATCTCGAAATCGATGTGGACGGTAAGAGCATAAGCGGGGACATGAAGTCCGAAATCTCCTTGGACTCAAACGGGATTCCCGGTTCGGATGTCTCAGAAGTCGTGGTCATTACAGCAAACACAATTAGCGGTGATTTCGCCTTAGTGAGAAACTGAATTAGAAGGGGTGCCTGATTGGCTGAAACTAGGCCTCACCAATATTTCTTTTCATTTCCAAGCCAATCTCGCGTTCTTCGGGCAAATCAGAACCTTCCACATCTGCAATCACGCGCCTCTGATCCTCAAGACTCCGGTTCTGGCTGAGCTTAAATTTGGCCTCGACACGTGTAACTCGAAGAATTACAGCGACAATTCCTTGTAATTGGGCTTTCAGGTAGTTGGGATCGGCGTCGGAAGCTCTCCACTGCTCATCTCGCCGGGCTTCATGAAAATCCGTGAGATCTGAAACTATTTTGCGAAGCAGATCTACGTCCTCGCTGATCTCAACCGTTCCGCCTAGGTGCACGCTCTGATAATTCCACGTGGGCACCACTTTGTGATCTGTCATTTTCCCTTCGTAATTGGATGGCGATATGTACGCCTGCGGTCCATGCACGATCGCCAACCCCTGGGCACCGGCAGTAATGGACTTCCACTGTTGGTTGGCCCGGGCCATATGCATAACCAATGATCCGTATTTGGTTTCGCCGGCATCATCTACCTGCCAGATGCAGGGCATCAACGTCGCTTGGGGCATCCCGCTTGGATCAATCGTCACAAGATCTGCCGCGCGAGCGCGTGCAACAAATCCTTTAATCTCGCTCCACTGGGAAACGTCAAAATGCTTGGGGATGTACATAAACGAAGTATGACAGTCTCTTGGCAAGGCGGGGGCTTGGGTCTAGCGTCGGGATAACCTGACATATCCAAAAAGGAGAGTAATGGACGCTCAAACTCAGGAAACAATTTCGATAATCAATACCTTCAACGAAGCCTTTAATAACCATGACATCGACGCCGTCATGGCGCTCATGACCGATGACTGCATATTTGAGAACACCTTTCCGGCGCCAGATGGGACTCGACACGTTGGGGTAATAAATGTGAGAACTGAACTGCGTGATTTTTTAGCAAGTTCTCCCATGGCCCGCTTTGACGAGGAGGAGCTCATCGCCTGTGGCGACCGATGCGTCGTTCGATGGCGCTATACCTGGGGCGATGGCCACGTGAGGGGAGTAGACGTGATGCGCGTGCGTCAAGGCAAAGTCTCCGAAAAACTCTCGTACGTCAAAGGGTGATTACACCGCTTAAAGCGATTGGCTCTTGCCTAATTTAGCGAGAGTTGTTTTTCGCCGGAGAATTTAACTAATGCCCAGCGATAAATGTAGACGATGGCAACACCTAGCGCGGCTCCAGCCAGAATGTCACTTGGGTAGTGAATCCCTGCGGCGATTCGCGCGATCCCGGAAATCAGTGTTAATAAAGCAAGTATCGCCGCGATTCTCCGATCATAAAAGTAAACAGAAATAACTAGCGTCATCATGAATGCGATGTGGTGCGAGGGCATTCCTCCGTCTGCTCCATGTGGAACGAGTAGTTTGACCGTCGGGTCAGCCACGAATGGACGAGATCTAACATAAAAGCGAGAAACACCTTCTGAGATAACGATGGCTATTCCAACAGGAATGGCAAAAACCACAATTCCTTTGACTAGAAACCTTGAGATTGAATCCTTCCAACCCGCACTTACGGGACGCGTGCTAAGAATTCTCATCGCAAACCACGCGACTGATATCAAAATCACCAAGTAAACAAAATCGTTAGAGCATAGGTGAACTAGTGACTTATGTTGTTCGCCCCAATTATTTAGGAATCTGACTATCGAAGAATCTATTGACATTTACCCATCCTATATTGCGTCGACCGCCTCAACGGGAATGTTGCTTCCTCGCACCTTCTGAACCCAAGGAATGACAGCCGATGTTCGACGTTGGTACTCCACATACTCTGGGTACTTTCCCAGAGAAATCTGCTCCGTAAAGCGAGTTGAGCCAACAAATAGAAGAGTTAGTAAAACTGCCCCCACTATCGGCAAGGCGACGACCTTTGAAGCGGCATGTGCACCAATCACATATATGACCCACCATTGGGCCAACTCGAAGAAGTAGTTAGGGTGCCGGGAGTATTTGAAGGCGCCAGCCTGAAGGAAGCGAACCCTTGGCATCTTCCCCGAACGCACAATCTCCTTCTTCGCCTGGTGAAAATCCCATTGCTGTTGATCAGCGATGAATTCGCCGACAAGCAGCAATATAAATAGAAGCGCCAAGAAAGCATCCGCGGTGGACACCTTGACGCCCTGGTTCTCATAAGCCATCAGCGCGGGCAAAGTAATTATCACGAGGATGAAATTCTGATAAATCACAATGAAAAAGAAGTTGAACAGTTGGAATTGCCACTTATTCATTCGTGCCCGCAAAACTGCCCACCGATAGTCCTCGACACCGGAATAGCCACCTTTACGTGCAAAGTTAAAGGTGAGACGCACTCCCCAAGCTGTAACCAATACCGCCATCACCAGCAGCCGACGATGTGATTGATGGGCGGAAAGGACGTACACCCACATATAGACCACTGGGACTACAGACCAGAGGCGATCAACTTGAGAAGTGTCGCCCGTGATGAGAGAAGCGACCCACGCATAAAGAGAGAAGAGCCCAGCAAGTATGGCCACGATACTTAGTGGATTCATTTCATTAGGGTAACTACTGATTCCAATCAATGGACGCCATCATGATGCGCGCCATGACTTTGCTACCGTCTGCCTCTACGATTTACTCAAGGAATACAGAGAATTAGGGGATCGCTATGACAAAGAAACTCGCAGCAGAGTTCATCGGAACTTTCACATTGATCTTGATCGGCGCCGGCTCAATCATGAACGGCAAGGCGGACTTACTCGGCGTCGCGGTGGCTCATGGCCTTGCAATCGCTGTGATGGTCTGTGCCTTCGCTGCAATCTCCGGCGCACATTTCAATCCAGCCGTATCACTCGGATTCTTGGTCACTCGGCGAATTAGTCTCAATACCTTCTTCTCGTATGTAATTGCTCAACTTTCTGGTGCGGCCGTCGCGGCCTTGGCTCTTCGATACATCGCCGGCTGGAGCAGTCAACCTGGAAAATCTTTGGGCGCGACAGCCGTTGCAGTGGGCGTAAGCCCGACGAGAGCGATGATCGCGGAAGCAATTGGAACATTCCTCTTAGTTGCAGTGATCTTCGGAGTTGCCGTAGATAAGCGCGGAACCTTTGGCGCAGTTGCTGGATTCCCAATCGGCCTCATGATCACCCTCGACATTCTCTTCATGGGACCACTAACTGGCGCAGCCGTTAATCCGGCACGTTGGTTTGGACCAGCTCTCGTTTCTGGAACATGGACCAACAGTTGGGTTTGGATCGTTGGACCACTACTTGGTGGAGCCATAGCAGCATGGGCATACGACGCAATATTCGCGCCTGAAAAATAGTTACGCCTGGCAAATCCGTATCTTAAAAAAACCGCCTAAGCGTTGAACGAACTGCCCCTCCATTCCGTTCTTCAGGTATTGGAGGCCGACATGAAATTTCGAAAAAGGCCAAGCATTTGGCTTTCACTGAGCGCACTAGTTCTCGTCGCTTCAGCGACGACCGCCTCAGCAGCGGTCACTACCCTTTCTGTCGTATCCACTTCTTTGGGCAGGATCGTCGTTAACGGTAAGGGCATGACGGCCTATTTCTACGATTTGGACAAGCCCCACTCCGGGATAAGCAGATGCACTGGCGGCTGTTCGACAAATTGGCCAGCGATTACTTCGAGTACTACGAGGATCGACGTGGCAGGCCTCAAGGGAAAAGTGACAATTCTGGGTCACACTAGGCAACTTGCTATAAATGGAAGACCTGTCTACACCTTCATCGGCGACACGAGTAAGGGTTCAACCAACGGGCAAGGTGTAGGTGGAGTCTGGTTCGCGGTCTCAGCAAACGGTACGGAATT
>JANXZF010000055.1 GCA_025355665.1 Actinomycetes bacterium | reverse complement strand
CTCAGGTTTCGCGATATTCGCCCTGGCGGCTTCTCTTGGCCTGCCCTCGCCGATAGCACTAGGCATGTTGGTCTTTGTCTTCGATCTTATCCCTCTTGTGGGCCATACGCTCGGAATATCAATCGTCACGATCGTGGCGCTGACTCAATCAGCTGTTACCGGAATAGTCGCCTTTGCGCTGTATATGGTCTACATACAAGTCGAGAATTATCTAATCACTCCTCGGATAATGCATAGAACGCTGTCAGTACCGGGCCTAGTGACGATAATCGCCGCACTTCTCGGAGTATCGTTGCTGGGTCTAGTTGGCGCTCTTCTTGCCGTTCCAATCGCTGCGTCAATTATTCTGATCCTGGACGAGGTGGTCTTTCCTAGAACCGAGTTGACCTAATACTGCGTCGGCAAAGGCACTGATTTCGGTGAAACCCGCTTCACAATCTCGGTGAGCACTCGATACACGGAAGGCTCACCCACCCACAAATGCTTTGCGCCTTCGACAGCGATTAATTCAGCATGAGGAATGACCGCAAATCTTTCGCGCGCTTCGTGAGGAACAAGGTAGTCATCTAGTTCCGGAATGAGTGCCACGATCGGTCTCATATCATCGTTCCAGAACTTGAGCTGATCGGGAGTTGTTGTTCTAAGTGGTGGACTCAAAAGTATTAAACCTTTATGTCTTGGATCCTTTGCATGTTGCAAGGCAAGATCAGTCCCGAATGACCAGCCAACAACCCAGAGATTTACCAGCCCCAGATCTTCGAAGCAATATCGAAGCATCGCTTCAACATCTAGTTTTTCGGCCATACCATTATCAAAATGTCCTTCGCTTGTACCAGCATCGCTTGTCGTTCCGCGTGTGTTGAAACGAACGACGGTGATTCCAGCAAGTGCTGGAAGCCTGTTTGCTGCCTTCTTATAGATGTGACTATCCATCATGCCCCCAGCTGTCGGGAGTGGATGAAGGCAGAGGATCGCGCCATTTACTTCATTAAGTGGTGCGGCAACCTCGCCAACCAGATTCAGGCCATCGGCAGTCTTAACCGTAAAATGGGTTCGTTTGGAGGCAAGTGAGGTATTGGCACGAATCAACTCAGGCACAGGCCAAGTGTACCTATTGCCCGCAGGGCTACACTTTTTGAATGACCATCGGAGGCATTCTCACTTTTAATTCGCTCAATCCCGTCAATGACGAAATCCTCGCGACATTCCAAATTTTCTCGCAAGATGACGTTGCCAGAGTCGTCAATTCCGCAGCAGAAGCAGCGCCAGCATGGCAGTCGTTGGGTTTCTACGGTCGACGCAAAGTCCTACTAGCGTGGGGCAAACTTCTTACGAATCGAATTGAAGAGATTGCTTCGCTAATCTCTCGCGAGACCGGAAAGCCAGAAAGCGATGCAAAATTGGAGGCAACACTTGCCATAGGGCACCTCGCATGGGCCGCGCGAAATGCGAGACAAGTTCTGCGGCCGCAAAGTCGAAGGCCAGGAATATTGATGATCAACATGACTGCAACAGTGGAGCGCTCCCCCGTTGGCGTCGTCGGAGTCATTGGACCCTGGAACTATCCGATATTTACCCCGATGGGATCCATCGCATATTCATTGGCTGCCGGCAACACCGTCGTTTTCAAACCTAGCGAATTCACCCCTAGCGTCGGAGTCTGGCTTGCAAATACTTTCGCAGAAGTTGCCCCAGATGATGCGATCTTCTCAGTTATAACGGGATTAGGAGAAACCGGAAGGGCTCTGTGCGAAAGTGGAGTCAATAAACTCGCTTTCACAGGATCAACAAAAACAGCAAAATTAGTTGCCGCTTCCTGTGCGAAATCCATGACGCCAGTAGTTCTTGAGTGCGGAGGGAAAGACCCTGTAATCGTGGACCAAGATGCTGATCTCAAGACGGCGGCGGATTTCACTCTCTGGTCGGCGATGTCCAATGCCGGACAAACGTGTATAGGAGCCGAACGTGTCTACGTCCACGAAAAAGTGGCAGACGCATTCATTTCGAAAATGGTTGATCTTTCCAAAACGATAAAGCCAGGCGCGCCAGGCCTTGGCCAATACGGACCCGCCACTATGCCAAAGCAGATCGACATCATCGAATCTCATATCTCAGATGCGTTAGCTCGAGGCGCCACTGCGGTAGTGGGTGGCCTAGCTTCGGTAAAGCGCCCATTCGTAGAACCTGTGATCCTGACAAATGTTCCAGAGGATTCCAAAGCAATGACCGAAGAAACCTTTGGCCCGGTTATTATCATCAATCGAGTTAAAGATATTGCAGAGGCAATTCGGTTATCAAACGATTCAGAGTTTGGTTTGGGAGCATCGGTCTGGTCAAAGAAATCCGGAAAGGCAATCGCAAGCCAGCTTCAATGCGGGATGGTGGCTATCAATTCGACAACTTCATTTGCCGCAGTGCCATCTGTTCCGTTCGGGGGCGTAAAGAACAGCGGGTATGGACGAATCCACGGTCCCGAGGGATTACTGGAATTTACTTATCCGCGATCTCTAGTGCAAGCGCGTTTTCAACTGCCGATTTCTTTTACGAGTTTTAGCCGAAGCGCTTTTGGAGATCGAGTCATCGTGGGACTTACCAAATTGTTTAACGGGCGAGGCTAGAGTCCCTTTCAAATTCTCAGTATCTGGGTGCGTTTCGCGTGCGCTCGGTTCGTGGCTGACGATGCGCCCTCTTGGCCCAACATGCATTGTGCCAATGGCGTCGACTTTCCACATCTTCTTCTAGCCACGCAACAGTGTGAGGGGTGGCCATGGGAATCATTTGGTCACATCCCGGACATCGATAGGGTTTAGTCGAACTTGATCCAGTGATCTTGCGCACTCGATAGATGCCCTCGTCGTGTTCTTCTATAGCTTCCCCGCTCGTCCCGATTTCATGGTCGTCAGATTTTGGCTTGCGACCTTTTGGATGATTACGTCGGGGGCTCACTCTCCTATTGTTCCGTATATTTACTTTCCCGTATCGCATACTTCACCTTCGCATGGCAGGATGGTTACGTGAGCGTCATTGAAGTCCGCAACCTTCATAAGAATTACGGTTCACTACAGGCCGTAGACGGCGTCGACTTGACCATCGAACGAGGCGAAATTTTTGCAATTTTGGGTCCAAACGGTGCCGGAAAGACAACCACCGTTGAGATCCTCGAAGGTTTTAGGACTCGCAACTCAGGTGAAGTCAAGGTCTTAGATTTCGACCCTCAATTCAAGGGCAAAGGTGCAAGAGATTTTCGTGATCGTATCGGAATCGTTTTGCAAGCCACATCTGATGCGGGCGACTTGACGGTAGCCGAAACCATTCATCACTATGCCGGCTACTACTCCGATCCTCGCGATGCAAACGAAGTCATCGAGGCGATCGGACTCGGTGATAAGAAGAAGGAACTCGTACACACTCTCTCTGGCGGGCAGAGGCGCCGACTAGATGTTGGGCTCGGCATTGTTGGCAACCCAGAACTTCTTTTTCTCGATGAACCCACTACGGGTTTCGACCCCGAGGCCCGGCACGATTTCTGGGACTTAATCCGAGGGTTACGCGATCTTGGAACAACGATTGTTTTGACCACGCACTACTTGGAAGAAGCTGAGGCACTCGCAGACCGTGTCGCGGTGATCAACAGAGGCAAGATTCTTGAAATCGGCACACCGGCTAATTTGGGAGATCGCGCAACCTCCCTTGCCCGAGTTCAGTGGGAATCTGCGGGAATCATGCACGAGCAATTTACGGATAAACCAACAGCAGCGATTGCCAAACTAATGCACGAGTTCGACGAGGAGATTCCCAAGCTCACGGTATCTCGCGCCACCCTTGAGGACATCTATTTGAAGATGATTGAGGAAGAGCGCTAAATGACAAAGCTTCCAAGCACATTAAAGATGGGGTGGCGTCGCGGGAAGATTGAGATACGCCAATTCTTACGCCAACGCGAATCCGTTGTATTCACCCTACTTTTTCCTCTTATCCTCATGGCCATTTTTGGGTCGGTCTTTAAAGGTGAAATCGCGAACGGTGTGAAATTCAGTCAATACTTCTTGGCCGGCATGATCGCCTCTGGCATGATCAACAGCGGCTTCCAGCAACTCGCGATCAATATCCCGATGGAGCGCGACGACGGATCGCTCAAGCGACTTCGCGGCACACCAATGCCAGCAACTAGCTATTTCATTGGCAAGTTGATCATGGTCCTGGCCAGCATTATTTTCCAGGTAATTCTTCTCTTGCTGGGAGGGGTCCTCTTCTTTGGTATTCACTTGCCGACATCGCCGAATAAATGGTTGATATTTGCGGTGATCATGATCTTGGGTACAGGGGGATCGGCCTCTCTTGGCGTGGCATTCTCGATCGTTCCGAAAAGCGGGCGAGGCGCTTCTGCAATCGTCACACCCGTCATCATCATCATGCAGTTCTTCTCAGGGGTTTTCTTCGTCTTCACGCAATTGCCCAAGTGGATGCAGGACTTTGCCTCTGTGTTTCCTCTGAAATGGCTGTGCCAGGGCATTAGGTCGGTCTTTTTGCCCGATGCGTTCGCTCAATCTGAGGTCGCCCATTCCTGGGAGACTGCTCGGACCCTGCTAGTCCTCGCCATTTGGTTTATTGTTGGGCTCGTGATTTCAATCCGCACTTTCAAATGGAATCGAGAATAGAGGGACGGGTCCTTTCGATAATCGTTGCGGGAGCGATGATTGCGTCGATTGGCACCTCGTGGGCGGCTACTACAAAACCAACGCCTAAGCCGACGGTCAAAGCGACCAAGAAGGCAACCCCCTTTAAATCAACTCCTAAGGCGACCGCTATATCAACGAAGAAGCCCGTCGTTAAAAAGCCCGCAATTAAGAAAACGATCGCGAAAAAGCCCACCCTAAAGAAGAAATACACGGTCTACAAAAGAAAAGTTGTGAAGGTTTCCCCCTCCCCTTCACCAAAGTGGCCACCATCGCCAAACTTCACTCAAGGAAGTGGTGTGAACAGCGAAATCTATTGGAGAATTCCGCTCGGCAAAGAATTGACAAGTTTGTCCTCTGCCGATCCCTCGCTGGCGTCCCAATTTATGAAGTGCCTTCCAAATAAGTATGCATGCGGCGTTATCCGTGTTGCATCAGTTAATGGTTGCACTTGGTGGGAGATCAACTCGACCGTGCACGGCCCGTTATCGGCAACCGACAGTTCGATTGTGCCATATGGCACTCTTCGCACGACAGCTACAGCAACAAATCGAAAGCAAATTATTACGGTGCTGCTCATCAGTACCGAGCCTTTGAAGCCAAATGTGTCAGTTGGTGGAATAACTATCAACTGCCACCATGACCCGATCAAAGAGAAGATCCCTTCAAACGTCTACACAATTAGTACGCCATCGCCTACAGATACGCCGACCACAAATACAAATTAACGATTGGCTCCAGGAACCCAGAGTTGATCTCCGTTTGGCTTGTTGCAAATTCGCGCAAGAACAAATAAGAGATCTGAAAGTCTGTTGAGGTACTTGGCCGTCAACGGATTTACCCCTGCACCGAACGCGTGAATCGCGGCCCACGTCCGTCGTTCTGCTCGACGAGTAACGGTCCTCGCGACATGCAATAAGGCGGCCGCTGGTGTTCCAGATGGAAGCACAAAAGAGCGAAGTGGATCCAACTCATCGTTGTACTTATCAATCTGCTCTTCCAAATATGTGACATGAGATTCCACTACCCGCAGGGGTTCGAAGGCGGGAGAATCCACGACAGGAGTGCAAAGGTCTGCACCAACATCAAAAAGATCATTTTGGATGTGAACCAATAGAGCATGCAGATCCTTGAATAAGTCACCCATAGCCAAGACGACTCCAATTGCCGAGTTTGCCTCATCGACTGTGGCATATGCTTCGAGCCTTGGGTCGTTCTTAGACGTTCGACTCATGTCGCCCAATGAAGTGGTTCCGTCATCGCCAGTTTTCGTGTAAATACGCGTTAAATGAACCATGGGAACAGCCTATTCGGGCAGTTACGATGAGACCACTATCGCCCAACCAAGACCACATGAAGGAGTGCCAGTGCCTGAGCGTTTACGCATAGTCGGCGGTGCTCGTCTACGTGGCGAGGTCAAGGTTTGCGGAGCGAAGAATTCTGCGCTCAAATTGATGGCTGCGGCGCTTCTGGCTCAAGGCAAGACGACTATCAGAAACGTTCCAGATATTGCCGACGTTGCAACTATGGCTGAGCTTCTCACGAGGCTCGGGTGCACTGTGGTGCGATCTCCCCATGAAGTATCCATCGATGTTCCCGAGAAGCCCGGTCACCGCGCTGATTACGATCTCGTGCGCAAAATGCGCGCGTCAATCAATGTGCTTGGTCCCCTCGTCGCAAGGATCGGTGAAGCAGAAGTCGCATTGCCTGGCGGCGATGCGATCGGTTCTCGAGGTCTTGATTTTCATATCAAAGGTCTTGAAGCACTTGGTGCCAAAGCTCACAACGAACATGGCTACGTAATGGCGAGCGCGCCAGGGGGTCTCGTAGGAACAGAACTATTTCTGGATTTCCCAAGTGTCGGAGCAACAGAGAATTTGCTCACCGCTGCGGTCCTGGCAAAAGGAATCACAACAATTGAAAATGCTGCGCGCGAGCCAGATCTAGTTGACTTAGGCGAATTTCTTATCAGCATGGGGGCAAAGATCGAGGGCCTTGGCACTCCGACACTTGTCATACATGGCGTTTCACAATTGCATCCCACCACTCACTCCACGATCTCGGACCGCATCGTCACTGGTACTTGGGCATTTGCCGCGGCAATGACTCGCGGAGATATCACCATTCATGGAGGGCGCGCGCAGGATTTGGAAATACCCTTAGAGAAGTTAACATCCGCCGGAGCCATCATCACTTCGACGGCAGATGGCATCCGAGTTCGGATGGAAAATCGTCCGCAGTCGATCGATGTTGCCACACTCCCCTATCCTGGTTTTCCTACCGATCTTCAGCCCATGGTCATCTCCCTCAACGCCATTGCTGACGGAAATGCCATAGTGACGGAGAATGTTTTCGAAGGTCGGTTCATGTTCGTCAATGAACTCATCCGACTTGGGGCACACATCAACGTCGATGGCCACCATGCATCGATCCGAGGCGTTGAGCAACTCTCGGGGGCCCCTGTTGCCGCCACCGATATCCGTGCAGGGGCGGGATTGGTGCTTGCAGGTCTGGTAAGCGAGGGTGTCACGGTTGTTGAGGACTCGTTCCATATTGATCGTGGATACCCTCATTTCGCTGAGCAACTTCAGAGCCTTGGCGCAGACATCACTCGCGAGAGCGTAAATTAGCCCAATGGCCACCAGCATTCACCCAGATCGAAACCTTGCCCTTGAACTTGTACGAGTCACGGAAACCGCAGCCCTCGCCGGGTCGGCTTGGGTGGGGCGTGGGGATAAGAATTTGGCTGATCATGCCGCGGTGGAGGCCATGCGAAGCATGATCAACACGGTGGACATGGCTGGCATCGTCGTCATTGGTGAGGGCGAAAAAGACAATGCTCCCATGCTCCATAACGGAGAAGCTGTAGGAAATGGACTTGGGCCTCGTTGCGACGTGGCCGTTGATCCCATCGATGGCACTTCCCTTACTGCAAATGGAATGAGCGGTGCGATCAGCGTTATTGCACTCGCCCCTCGAGGCACGATGTACGACCCATCTGCCGTGTTCTACATGAACAAACTCGTCACTGGTCCCGAAGCAGCCGACGTGGTTGATATTCGTCTTCCTGTTGCGGAAAATCTGCGTCTGGTAGCAAAAGCAAAAAAGGTTTCAGTTAGCGACGTGACAGTAGTTGTCTTGAACCGACCCCGTCATGCAGCTCTTCTCCAAGAAATCAGAGACGTTGGCGCTCGCATCCGGTTGATTCAAGACGGCGATGTCGCTGCTGCGATTGAGACAACTCGACCAGGAACGGGCATCGATATTTTGCTTGGCATCGGCGGAACTCCAGAAGGTGTCATCACGGCTGCAGCGATGATCTGTCTGGGTGGCGTTATTCAAGGACAACTCGCACCTAAGGACGACGAAGAACGCCAAAGCGCAATTGATAAAGGCCATGACCTTTCGAAGATTCTCCACGCTAAAGACCTCATCAATTCAACGGATGTCTTCCTATCGGCAACCGGAATCACTGATGGCGAATTGCTTCGCGGCATTCGGCACACGAGATTCGGTGCAGTAAGTCATTCCATTGTGATGCGCGGAGAAAGCCATACGGTGCGAATTATCGAAACAGAGCACAACATCAGGGCTTAACGACGGGCAAATTCGCAATCACGTTGTGGAAATGCCGATCCTGCTGCTACTTGGCGCTTCCTTCTCTAATACCCCAAGTAATGTAGCATCACGACGAGGCACTCGTTCAGTCAGTGATATTTCAGTACGCGTTCTAACAACCCCACCAAGATCCAAGATCGCTTG
>JANXZF010000127.1 GCA_025355665.1 Actinomycetes bacterium | reverse complement strand
AGACCTCGCCACGAACTTCGATGACACTGGGCAAATTCTCTCCTACCAATTTATGTGGCAGATTCTTGATCGTTTTCACGTTGAGAGTGACGTCCTCACCGGTGACACCATTTCCTCGTGTCAATGCGCGTACGAGAACTCCGCTTTCATAAAGCAGGTTGATGGCCAGGCCATCGACTTTCAATTCGCAGAGCCATTCGGTGACCGAAACGGTTCTTTCTGCGCGCTCAAACCATGTGTTTAATTCTTCCAAATCAAAGACGTTGTCCAGACTTGTCATCTTCTCGCGATGGTCGAACTGCTCGAAGTGAGTTGCGAAACCCCCACCAACAATCTGCGTGGGCGAATCTGGTTCGCGGAGTTCGGGATACTTGGCCTCTAATTTAGTGAGCTCTTGAAGTAGCACGTCGAATTCGGCATCCGTGATAACTGGCTTATCCAAAACGTAATAGCGAAACTGATGATCGCGAATTGCTTCGCTTAATTCTGCAATGCGATGCCGAGCCTGCGTTGTCACTGCTCGGTCTCGCTAATTGTCGCCGATCCCACCACGCGATCCTCGTCATAGATTGCCATCTGTTGACCAGTTGCCAGCCCCAACAATGGTTCGTCGAGTTCGGCGATAAGCACGTCGTTGTCGAAGTAATAGGTGCACGGCAGAGCTTGTCCATGTGCCCGCACTTGCACAAACCCGCGGTTACGATCAGGACCAACGTCGGGTCCGCACCACACTGTTTTTTCGCCCATCATTCGCGTCACAGCCAAATCTTCTCGCGGACCTACGACAACAGTGTTGGTTGTCGGCTCGACTTTGAGAACGAACCGAGGCGAACCATCAATCGTCGGGACCGACAAGCCCAAGCCTTTACGCTGGCCAATCGTGTATGTGTATGCGCCCTTATGCTCACCGACCTGATGCCCCTCTTGATCGACAATCGGTCCCACCTTGCTGCCAAGTCGTTGATGAAGCCACCCTGCGTTATCCCCTGAAGGTACAAAGCAGATGTCATGGCTATCCGGCTTGTTCGCCACGTAAAGTCCGCGGGCTTTTGCTTCTTTGCGGACATCGACTTTTGTCGTATCCCCCAGTGGAAACATGGCACCGGCAATTTGCTCGATAGTCAGAACGGAAAGAACGTAGGACTGGTCCTTGGAATCATCGATGGCGCGATGCAATGTCTTGCCCATCGGCCCCGCGTGAGTAATCGCGTAATGTCCTGTAACCACTCCGTCGAAACCAATCGCTCGCGCACGATCAAGAACGGCGGCGAATTTAATTTTCTCATTGCATCGCAAACACGGGTTGGGAGTGCGCCCTGCTGCGTATTCGGCGATGAAGTTCTCCACCACACCTTCGTGGAATTCCTCGGCCATGTCCCAAATGTAGAAAGGAATGCCGATCACATCGGCTGCTCTGCGAGCATCATGTGAATCCTCAATCGTGCAACATCCACGTGCGCCGGATCGGTATTTCTGCGGATTCGAAGACAGGGCTAAGTGAACCCCGATAACTTCATGTCCTGCCTCGTGTGCGCGCGCCGCAGCAACTGCAGAATCAACGCCACCGCTCATCGCCGCAATGAGTCTCATCGGATATTCGCCATGCGCGCTCTTTCAACCACAGTGGGAAGCACGCGCAGTACTTCGTCAACATCGGCTTGGGTCGAAGTAGCGCCAAGAGAGAAACGGACCGAAGAGCGGGCCGTCGTATCGGTGTGACCCATGGCGACAAGAACGTGACTCGGTCGTTGAACCCCAGCACTACATGCCGATCCCGTTGAACAAGCGATGCCCTGGTTATCCAATAGCAATTGAAGCGTGTCGCTCTCTGTTCCCGGAATAGTGACGTTGACGATCCCGGGCAAACGCTCGGTCGCAAATCCATTTATATATGCATCTGGAACACGTTGAAATATGCCGACTTCCAATATCTTGCGCATACTTCGAACTCGCTCGTTGCCATCTGCCAAGTCTGTAGAATTTTCTTTAACCGCCGCGGCAAAAGACAAAATCGCTGGTGCGTTGAACGTTCCACTTCGAATGTCTCGCTCTTGTCCCCCTCCATGCAGCAAGGCCGGGATGTCAAATCCCTTGCGCAGAACTAGGGCGCCGACGCCGATGGGACCGCCCAACTTGTGCGCACTCAGGCTCATCGCCGTGACGCCAAGCAAACTAAAAGAAAGCGGGATTTTTCCAAAACTCTGAACTGCATCAGTGTGAACGGGAATCGATGCAGCACCCGCCATCGCAACAACTTTTTCAATCGGCTGAACAACACCAGTCTCATTGTTTGAACTCATAATCGAAATCACGGCGATTTCATCTGCACGACGGGATATCAATTCTTCGATCTCGCCCGCAAGTACGACGCCGTTGCGATCCACTCCGACCGTAATTACCTCTGCGCCCTCATGGGTCTTAAGCCACTGCGCAGGATCCAAAATCGCGTGATGTTCAATTGCTGAAATGACGACGACATTTCGACCCACTCCCTGACCCTTCCAGTACAACCCCTTAAGCGCTGTGTTGTCGGCCTCGGTTCCACTGGCGGTAAAAATAATTTCACTTGGATGGCAATCAACAGCCACCGCAATGGATTCACGGGCTCCTTCGAGATCTTTTCTGACCTCACGGCCGAATGCGTGCAGACTCGATGGATTTCCCAAACGAGTCATTTGGCGAGTCATAACCTCAACTGCAGCAGGTGCCATCGGCGTAGTCGCTGCGTGATCGAGGTAGACGGACATGCGCCCAAGTCTAGGACTTGTGTGCTCTGACCCCTTCGCTGGCCTGAGGCAGGACCGTGAAAAGATCGCCAACTATGCCGAAATCAGCCAATTCGAAGATTGGCGCGTCAGGGTCTTTATTGATAACCACGATGGTCTTGCTCGTCTGCATGCCCGCGCGGTGCTGAATTGCACCTGAGATACCGCAAGCAACATAGAGCTGCGGGCTAACTGTTTTTCCCGTCTGACCCACCTGGTGAGAATGCGGGTACCAACCTGCATCGGTCGCGGCACGAGATGCACCAACTGCTGCGCCCAACAAATCCGCAAATGTTTCTACCGGTGAGAAGTCGCCGTTTGTCCCGCGTCCACCAGAAACGATGATGTGAGCCTCAGTAAGTTCTGGTCGACCTTCAGCCACTGGCGGTTGTCGAGAAATTACCTCGGCATGTTTGGCTCGATCTGAAACTAGTGCCGGCACATTAATTATTTCTGGAGAACTCGTCGTCGCATCGGGTGTCACAGAGTTGGGACGCAAAGTGATGATTGCACTTCCATGCGAAACCCGAGAATGAACAGTGGTGGAGCCACCGAAAATAATCTGCGTGGCAACAAGTTCGGCCGTGACATCGACTGCATCGGTGATCAGGCCCGAGTCAGCTAGAACAGCAACGCAACCTGCCAACTCTTTCGCAAATGCACTGGTCGAAATTAGAAGAGCCGCTGGTTTATGTTCAGAAACCACGTGAGCGATTGCCTCGGCCGATGCGGCAAGACCGTAGCGATCAAAATCTTCGCTCTCCATCACGAGAACTTTTGAAATCGTGCCGTTAACGACTTGAGA
>JANXZF010000043.1 GCA_025355665.1 Actinomycetes bacterium | reverse complement strand
AGGATGTGCTTGCCAAGTGATGGAGCTGAACCTGCGCTCGTTACATACGAACGACGTCCGTGTGAGTCGCTGATTGGACCGCCTTCAAGAGTCAGAATTGGCTCGCGACCAAGCATGTATCTCTTCTCACCTGTTGAGGATGTGTGATCATCAACCGTGAGCGAACATAGCGTCGTAACGGGAGCACTCTCACGATGGCGTATGTGTGCGGCCTTACCGATGAAATCTTGCTCCTTCAATTTCGGTGTTTGCATTCCCGCTTCAAGGACGTTGTACTCAGTCTCAAGTTCAGCCCCGTAAGCGCGGTAGCTCTTCTCCAAGCGACCCGTCGTGCCATAAACACCAATTCCAACTGGAATCATCGAGTGAGCCTTGCCGGCTTCCCAAATCAAATCCCACAATTTTCCGCCTTGTTCGATTGGAACGTAAAGCTCCCAACCGAGATCGCCAACATATGAAATTCGTGATGCAAGCACTCGCAACGGACCGAATTCAACTACTCGACAAGTGCTGAATTTGAATCCTGCATTTGAGAAATCATCGGAGGTAATGGATGACAAAATCTCGCGCGCCTTCGGTCCCCATACGCCGATTGTTGTGTAGGAAGAAGTTAGGTCGAAGACCTGTGCTGAACCATCGGCCGGGCAGTTGTCCGAGAACCACTTCTTGTCTGCCATGCCGTGTGCGCCACCAGTGACAACTCGAAAGTGATCTTTACCTAGACGCATGATCGTGAGGTCCGATTTGAATCCTCCATTTTCGGCTAGTACAGGTGTGTAGACAACCCGTCCGACCGCGACATCCATTTGGCGAACCGCAACTTTTTGAACAACAGAGAGTGCTGAAGGCCCTGTGACATCAAAGAGAGCGAACGCGCTCAGATCGACAACGCCAGCGCTCTCGCGCATTTGAAGGTGCTCAGCATTGATGATCGGTGACCACCATCGCGAATCCCACTCGGCAGTACGAGGCATTACTTTGGCGCCGAATTTTTCAAGCAACCCCGCATTAGATGTATACCAGAACGGCCGCTCCCATCCGACTGTCTCGAAGAATTCAGCACCGAGTGCTTTTTCTTGAGCATAAAAGGGCGAGAGGCGCACGTTTCGGTTGCTCTCCCACTGCTCTGAAGGATGCACGATCCCGTAGGTCTTATTGAATCCTTCTGCTGTTCGCGCCTTGACGTGGTACGTCGTCTTCTGGTGTTCGTGGAAGCGAGCGATGTCTGAAGAATGTAAATCGATTTCAGATTGTCCGAGCACCATCCACTCTGCGACGCTTTTACCCGTACCAGGTCCTTCCTTTACCCAAACAGCCGAGGCCGTCCAAAGTCCCTTAACTTCAGGGGTCTCACCGAGAATAGGCATTCCGTCTGGGGTCAGCGAAAGGATTCCGTTGATCGCGTACTTCTCGCGAACGTTTTCATCTCCGATGATCGAGGGCATCAATTCAAGTGAATGTTCATCTTGAATATCGAAGTCGTCTTGCGTGAACGGGAATTCCGTTGGCGACAGTGCCGCTGTTGCATTGGATGGAATGTCCTCTGGTGTGTAGAGAATTGGTCGGTGAGCGTATGACCCGACTTCAAGGCCGGTGCCATGCTGACGTTCGTACATGTTGGTGTCCATGTCACGAACGATCGGCCATTCGATGTCACCGCGCGAATCGGCGAAGAATGGAACAGGTCCGATGTCTTTCATCTGGTGCACAGCAGGTGTCAAGGGAATGGATGCACCAGCCATCTTGGCCAACTTTGGGCTCCAGCAACCTGTGGCGATCACCACGTATTCGGCTTCAATGTCGCCGTTATCCGTGCGCACTCTCCTGATGCGTCCATTCTCGACGTCCATGCCGAGTACTTCGATATTGGCAAAAGTCTGAAGGGCGCCCATCTCAACTGCCTTTTCGCGCATCAATGTTCCAGCGCGCAAAGAATCAACTACGCCGACGCCCGGGGTATAGAAGCCGCCAAGAATCACAGTCTCATCGATGTAAGGGACAAGTTCTTTCACCTCAGCAGGTGTGACGATTCGAGAGCCTTCGATTCCCCATGACTTTCCGGATGAAATTCGACGCTGAAGTTCTTGCATTCGCTCGGGTGTGCGGGCTACCTCGATACCGCCGCACTGCGTGAACGTTCCAAGCTCGGCGTACTGGCGCACACTCTCTGTGGTGATCGCCGTCATTTCCTTTGAGTGATCAACCGGGAAAATGAAGTTGGATGCGTGCCCCGTCGAGCCGCCAGGATTAGGCAAAGGACCTTTATCGATCTGCACGAGATCTCGCCATCCCAAACGCGCCAGATGGTAGGCAATGCTGTTTCCGACAATGCCTGCACCGATGACAACCGCCTTGGCCTTGCTTGGAACTGTACTCATGGCTCGATCCTTTTCTTCTTGTCGCGTACGTGTTGAGTTAGAGATTCCTTCTGATACTGCTTTCAAAACCTTCTACGTGATCTCGCATCGCCTTTGCGGCACCGTCTGCATCACTATCGCGAATTGCAATCAGCAAAGCGCGATGCTCGATTACCGCCTCGGAAAGATCCTCAACTCGATCAAGTGCTAGAAACCAAATCCGAAGCGCATGTCCGTAATACTGTTCAAGGGAAGTTTCTAGAAACGAATTGTGTGTACTTATATAAATGTGACGGTGAATCCGTTGATCCAATTGAATGAGTTTCTTCATATTGGGAGCGCCGCTAATTGCATCGATCTCGGCAATCAAAGCAATCGTCGTTTTGCGATCTTCGGGAGTAGATCGTTGCGCAGCAAGGCTTGCGGCTTTAATTTCAAGCACCGCTCGAACTTCAGAAATCGACGATAAGTTCTGCACGTCAACACTGGCTACAAACATTCCTCGCCGTGGATAAACATCTACGAGTTTTTCTCCTGCAAGAGTGCGTAGCGCTTCACGGATTGGAGTTCGGCCATAGCCCAAGCGATCCATAAGCTCGCTCTCGTTGATGAGAGAACCAGGCTCGAGTTCTAGCGAGACAATCATTGAACGAATTTGGTTGTAGGCCTCCTCCGATTGCGAGAGATTGCTCTTTACCCTGGAAGGCAGGGCGGCCAGAATCATGAAATTGATGATATATCAGTGTGTGCAAGATAGATACATAAGAGAAGATCTTTTTTCAAACCCTTTTCAATGATCGATAATTGCGTTAGTGTGCGCTAACCTATTCACATGGCCGATTTATGGGAGGTGATCAGCGACTCAAACAGGCGCCAATTGGTCCAACTTCTGGGCCAGGGCGAGAAGACCGTGACCCAGCTAAGCGCCCACTTCCCG
>JANXZF010000050.1 GCA_025355665.1 Actinomycetes bacterium | reverse complement strand
ATTCATTGGACGTTTGCCGATCGTCACTAGCGTCGAGCGACTCGATAAGACCGCTCTGATGCAAATTCTTACCGAGCCGAAAAATGCTCTGGTCAAGCAATATGTTCGTCTTTTCGATTTAGACGATGTTGAACTCGAATTCACTACCGAGTCCCTCGATGCAATCGCAGAGCTCGCCCTTTTGCGGGGCACTGGTGCTCGAGGACTTCGTGCGATTATGGAATCCGTCCTGCTTTCGGTCATGTACGACGTGCCAAGCCGAACCGACGTTGCCAAGGTCATCGTCACCAGAGAATGCATCGCCGATGGGGCACCTCCGACATTTATTGCTCGATCTGGCGATATTCCTAAGAGGATCGTCCGCGGACAGAAAGGTCCAGAGGAGAAGAGCGCATAATCTAGACTCTCTTCCATGAGTCAACGCGAACTGCCTTCGAGTTTCACTCCAGACCTGGTCGAAGCCCTTCTTTATGAAAAGTGGGTGAAAGCTGGCTATTTCACGGCTGAAGCTAAATCCGACAAACCGCCTTTCAGTATCGTGATTCCTCCACCAAATGTGACTGGAATCCTGCACATTGGAACGGCCTTGGACCATACGATTCAGGACATCCTCATTCGCATGAAGCGTATGAAGGGATTCAACGCTCTCTGGCTACCGGGCACAGACCACGCTGGTATTGCCACGCAAAATGTTGTCGAGAAGCAACTCGCAACCGAAGGTCTATCTCGACATGACTTGGGCCGCGAAGAATTCATCAAGCGTGTTTGGCAATGGAAATCAGAATCAAGCGGAGCCATCCTCAAGCAGATGCGTCGTTTCGGCGATAGCGTCGACTGGACACGCGAACGCTTCACAATGGATAAGGGATTATCGCGCGCTGTTTTGACAATCTTCAAACGTCTCTACGATGCAGAACTCATTTATCGCGCGGAGCGGATCATCAACTGGTGTCCACGGTGCATGACAGCGCTTTCGGATATTGAAGTTGATCACAGCGATGACGCAGGCGAGCTCGTCTCCATCCGCTACGGCGAAGGTGGAGACGCAATAGTTGTTGCAACGACTCGTGCCGAAACAATGTTGGGTGATACCGCAGTTGCTGTTCATCCAGGTGATGCGCGTTATGCGCACCTGGTAGGCAAATCGATTCTTCTACCACTTGTTAATCGCGAAATTCCAATCATCGCAGACGAACACGTCGATCCTGAGTTTGGAACTGGCGCTGTAAAGGTCACACCGGCACATGACCCTAACGACTTTGAAATTGGTCAACGCCACTCACTTGCCAGCATTGTCGTACTTAGTCCTGAAGCATTTGTAACAGGTACCGGCACTGAATTTGACGGACTTGATAGATTCGAAGCTCGTAAAGCCGTTGTTGAGGCGCTTCGTAAGCAGGGACGTATCGTCGCTGAGAAGCGTCCTTATATTCATGCGGTCGGACACTGCCAACGTTGTGAGACAACGGTTGAACCGCGTCTGTCCAAGCAGTGGTTTGTAAAAGTTGCTCCCTTAGCAAAGGCCGCAGGTGACGCCGTTCGAGATGGTCGAGTAAAGATCGAACCCGAATCTTTAGCACCTAGATATTTCGAATGGGTCGATAACATGCACGACTGGTGTATCTCAAGGCAACTTTGGTGGGGTCATCAGATCCCAGTTTGGTACGGTCCAAACGGTGAAGTAGTTGTGACTGGTCCAGACGAAAAAGCGCCAGACGGATACGTGCAAGACCCAGATGTTTTAGACACTTGGTTCTCATCCGCCCTTTGGCCGTTTTCTACGCTCGGTTGGCCGGGTTCGACAGAGGATCTCAAAACCTTTTATCCGACAAGCGTTCTGGTCACCGCCTACGACATTCTCTTTTTCTGGGTTGTTCGCATGATGCTCTTCGGGCTATTTGCCATGGACGGAATTCCGCCATTTCACGTCATCGTTCTTCACGGTTTGGTTCGAGACAAGTTCGGCAAGAAGATGAGTCGAAGCAAGGGAAATGCCATCGACCCCTTGGAATTGATGGATGTTTACGGCGCTGATGCAATTCGTTTTACTTTGGCGCGGGGGGCAAACCCCGGCGCAGATCAAGCGTTGGCCGAAGAGTGGATTGCCGGTTCGCGAAATTTCGGTACCAAACTTTGGAACGCCACGCGCTTTGCAATTATGAACGGTGCGACGGTAGAAGGCGAACTTCCTACGTTCGATTCACTAAATGCAATTGACCGATGGATCTTGAGCAGGCTCAGTGAGACTGTAAAAGAAGTTGATCAACTTTTTGAAACTTATGAGTTCGCACGCGCGTGCGATGTTATCTATCACTTCGCATGGGATGAATTGTGCGATTGGTACCTAGAACTTTCAAAAGAGGCGTTTGCTTCAGGAACTGCTCACGATTCAAAGCGCGTTCTTGGCTTTGTGCTTGATCAGTTACTGCGGCTGATGCATCCGATCATGCCATTTATCACGGAAGAACTTTGGACTGCTCTTACGGGTGGTGAATCCATTGTTATCGCAGAATGGCCAAAATCAATTCCTTCACATCATGACACCGACGGTGAGAAACTTATTCTCCAGGTGCAAGATGTTATTACCGAAGTGCGTCGTTTCCGAAATGACCAAGGAATCAAGTCGAGCCAGCGAATTCCTGGCCGTTTCCACGCGCCGAAAGAATTTGCTAGATACGAAAGCGCAATGCGTTTTGTACTCCGTATCGATCACCCGGAAGAAGGTCTGTTCACACCCAGCAAAACCCTGGAACTTGGATCTTTCAAAATTGAGATGGATTTGAGCCAAGCTATTGATCATGTGGCCGAGCGGGCCCGACTCTCCAAGGATCTTGTAGCAGCCAAGAAAGATCGCGAGACTGCGATCGTGAAACTTTCAAATGAAGGCTTTATGGCGAAGGCGCCTGATAATGTCGTTATTGAAATCAGGGAGCGCCTTGCCAAGACTGATTCGTATATTGAAAGAATCACCGTGCAATTAGCCAAGCTTCCATTGGCATGACAAGCGCAGAGGACCTAGCTCGGCTTCACGCGATTGAGGCTGCACTCGAGGCACGTTGGCCCGAAACGCGGATAGCGCCTTCGCTGGAGCGCATCTCCGTCCTAGTGGACATGTTGGGTTCGCCTCAGTTGGCCTATCCCACCATTCATATTGCCGGTACCAACGGCAAGACAACTACTTCCCGCATGGTCGATTCGCTGATGAACGCCACGGGGCTTCGGACCGGTCGCTTTACTAGCCCTCATCTTGAGAGCCTGCTCGAGCGAATCGCAATAAATGGCGAGCCGATTGATCCAACTTTTTTCATCTTCGCCTACAACGACGTTGCTCCTTACTTGGAACTCATGGACAAGAAATTTGAGAATCCGATCTCGTTTTTCGAAGCGATGACAGCCCTTGCTTTCGTCGCCTTCTCTGAATGGCCCGTTGATATCGGCGTAATTGAAGTGGGAATGGGCGGCGAGTGGGACGCGACAAACGTTGTTGAGGCGGCCGTATCGGTGATTACGCCGATCGGATTTGATCACACCGTGTACTTGGGCAACACACTTACTGAAATTGCGAAAACGAAAAGTGGCATTATTAAAGAAGGCTCCTCGGTGATTCTCGCTCAACAAGAGCCGGAAGCGGCCATTGAACTAATGCGACGCGTCGCCGAGGTTGGAGCCGAAGTCGCCCGCGAAGGCGTTGAGTATTCGCTCGAGAGTCGCGCGATCGCCGTTGGTGGTCAATTGATCACAATCAAGGGGATAAGCGGGCGATATGAGGATCTCTTCTTGCCCCTTCACGGTAAGCACCAAGCATCAAATGCGGCTACCGCGCTTGCTGCAGTGGAGGCATTCTTCGGCGGCCAAGAACTCGACCCCGAGTCTGTGCAAGCGGGCTTTGCGGCGGTTACATCTCCTGGAAGATGTGAGACTGTTTTCCACGATCCCACAGTAATTCTTGATGCCGCACATAATCCTCATGGCGCGAAAGCATTGGCGGAAACTCTTGAAGCCGAATTCACCTTTGACGAAATCATTGGAGTGTTCGGCGCTTTCGCTGATAAAGATGTCGCGGGAATTCTCAAAGAATTAGAACCTGTCCTTAATTCACTAATCGTCACAGCAAGTAATTCATCTCGCGCGATGCCGGTTCGAGATCTCGAACAAATCGCAAATCAAATATTCGGACCAGAGCGAGTCATGGTTGTAGACAATCTTGAAGAAGCAATCAAGCGCGCAATTGCCGATGCACGCAGACCACTTACGGATGATTCAGTTGGTGTTGTCATCACGGGTTCTGTTGTCACCGTCGGGCAAGCACGGGCAATTCTCAAGCGACTCTCACACAACTCAGCATGAAGGTATTAGCGTCTTCGGTCCTGGCCATGGAAATCATGGTGATGGGCTTTGCAGTGCTTTTTGCTTCAAAGAATCACAGCGGTTCTGCCCTTATTTGGGGTGGGGTTGTGGCCGCACTTTTGGTAATTGCAGCGGCAACACTGCGATCTTTCGTTGGCTGGGTCCTAGGATCCATCCTTCAACTTGCCCTGATTGGTTATGGATTTGTAGCGAGCCCACTCTTCTTTCTGGGAACCCTCTTCGCTGGGCTTTGGATCGCGGCGATAGTGGTGGGCAGAAAGGGCGAGGCAGCCCGGGCGGCCCTCTTAAGGGCGGCAGAGACCAATGGTCGCAGGGGTCAATAGACCGATTACACTCTGGGGGTGATCACAGAGAGAACCTTGGTATTAATTAAGCCCGACGGCGTAAAACGCGGACTAATTGGAGAGGTCATCTCTCGGATCGAAACTAAAGGTTACGCAATCGTTGCGCTCAAGATGATGCAAGCCGATCGTCAACTGCTCGAACAACATTACGCCGAGCATGCTGGCAAAACTTTTTTTGAGCCTCTCGTCGAATTTATGTCTTCTGGCCCGATTGTGGCACTCATCGCCGAGGGCAATCGAGTGATCGAAGGATTCCGCTCGCTTGCAGGTGCAACCGATCCCACGGTTGCCGCTCCCGGAACTATTCGGGGCGACCTTGCTCGTGATCAAGGAACAAAGGTTGTCCAAAATATCGTTCACGGTTCCGATTCAGTTGAATCTGCAAATCGCGAAATACAAATCTTCTTTAAGGATTTTTCAATTGAGAGGAATACATGAGCAACAGGATGTCATTTATTGGCCGCGATATGGCTATCGACTTGGGTACGGCAAATACCCTCGTTTATGTACGCGGGCGTGGAATTGTCCTTAATGAGCCAAGCGTTGTCGCGGTCAACCAAGACACCGGCGCAATTCTTGCTGTTGGCCACGAAGCCAAGAAGATGATCGGTCGTACGCCTGGAAACATTGTTGCTATTCGCCCTCTGAAGGACGGCGTTATTGCGGACTTCGATACCACAGAGCGCATGTTGCGTTACTTCATTCAGAAGGTGCACCGTCGCCGTTACCTGGCCAAGCCTCGTATCGTCGTGTGCGTTCCATCTGGCATCACGGGTGTCGAGCAACGTGCAGTGAAGGATGCTGGTTATGCAGCTGGCGCTCGCAAGGTTTACATCATTGAAGAACCTATGGCTGCTGCAATCGGTGCGGGTCTTCCGATCCACGAACCGACGGGCAACATGGTTGTCGACATCGGCGGAGGTACGACCGAAGTCGCTGTCATCTCGCTCGGTGGCATTGTCACCGCCCTTTCGATTCGCGTTGGCGGAGACGAATTAGATCAGGCCATTATTAACTGGGTTAAGCGCGAATTTTCACTCCTTCTTGGAGAGCGCACGGCTGAGGAGATCAAAATGGCAATTGGCTCGGCCTATCCAATTCAAGGTGAGCCAGATGCCGAAATCAGAGGTCGAGATCTTGCTACAGGCCTGCCAAAGACCATCGTGGTCACGGCCGCAGAAATTCGAAAGGCCATCGAAGAGCCAGTAAATGCGATCGTCAACGCCGTTAAGAGCACACTTGATAAGACTCCACCGGAGTTGGCAAGTGACCTTATGGATCGTGGAATCGTGCTTACAGGTGGTGGCGCACTCTTGCGAGGACTCGATGAGCGTTTGCGCAGGGAGACCGGAATGCCAATCCATATTGCAGATCGCCCATTAGACGCTGTCGTCGAGGGCACTGGAAAATGTATCGAAGAATTTGAGGCTTTAGAGAAAGTCTTGATCTCCGAACCACGTCGATAGGCAATCCTTAAATGCGATACGGCGGGGACAATCGAAGTCGCCTGTTGTTCGTGACCTTAATAGTCACCTCGCTCTTCCTGATCACTTTGGATCTGCGTGGGGTCTCACTGGTTACGGGGCTTCGTCATAGCACTCAAAGTGTCTTTGGTCCGGTTCAACGAGCAGCAAGTTCCGCCTTTAGTCCCGTCGGAAATTTCTTCTCGGATATCGCCCACCTTGGAAGGACGCGCGCACAGCTCAAGAATCTGCAGGAGCAGAATTCTCAATTGAGAAGTGCATTGGTGCAGCGTAAAGATATTGAAACGCAAATCAAGCAACTTAAGTCCGTACTCAATCTCGCCGGTACGGGTGGCTACAAGATTGTTAGCGCAAAAGTTATTTCGCAAGGGACCAGTGATTCCTTTAGTCAGTCAATCACCATTGATGTCGGCTCGAACGGTCATGTCACACGTGACATGACCGTAATTTGTGGTGATGGTCTTGTAGGTGTCGTCAAAGAGGTCTATTCCTCGACTGCGCTAGTTATGCTGGAATCGGACCCGTCTTTCCGCGTCGGTGTGAGAATCGCGGGTAGCCAGGAGATTGGCATCTTGACCGGACAGGGCACCGATAAAGCAATCATGCAAATGCTTGACACGCAATCCACGGTGAAAGTCGGAGATGTTTTGCTTGCTCGAGGCAGCGAGGGTGGAAAGCCATTCGTGCCAGGTGTGCCTGTTGGCACGGTGACTTCGGTTCCTAATTCTGCCGGCCAGGTTTCACAATTGGCGGAGGTTCAGTTCTTCACCCACCTGCATTCGCTGGGAATCGTGGCCGTAGTTCTAACGCCGCCTATCAACGATCCGCGAGACGCACTCGTACCACCGAAACCTATTCCAACTCCGATTCCAACCGTGACGATCTATGCCACGCCACCTTTCGTAACGGCCACGCCCGGCGCCACTCCAACAGCAACGCCTACACCTACAACTAAGAAGTAACTCGGGATGTACACAAGACGCAGCATAAATTCCGTGGCGATCTTCTTGGCCGTCTATTTGGTGCAAGTGGTGATCTTCGATCAACTGCACATCCCATTAGGGGGATTTTCGATCTTTCTTATTTTCACTCTCTGTTGGTCGGCATTGAGCACTCCTGAAGTCGGAGCAATCGTCGGATTTTTCGCTGGCCTACTACTGGATTTGGCGCCGGCCTCTAATGGCCCCCTTGGTCAATGGGCGCTCATACTTTCATCGATCGGGTTCGGAATCGCTTTTCTTCGATATGGAGACGACAGCCTGCGTAGCGATCCGCTTAGCCTCGTCATTTTTGTCGCGGCAGCTGTGTCCGTTGCAGTTACCGCTTACATTGGATTCAACGGCTTACTCGGTCTGGAAGTCGGTCGTGTTTCGCAACTTATTCGGACGGTCATCGGAAATGGACTCTGGACTTTGGCGATCGCGCCTTTCGTTCTTCCAGTTGCATCCAGACTTCACCACGCGGTCTTTGAAACGCGGGAGTTTCAGTGAACGAGCGCTCGCGCTTGAGTTTGCTCGTGACGCAAACGCTGATCATTTCACTCATGCTTGCGTTGCTTGGGCGCCTCTTCTACCTTCAAATTGGATCGGGGCCAAAATATAAAGACGCTGCGTTGAGCATCCAGAGCCGCGACATCGTTACACCTGCAACTCGTGGGCTCATCGTGGATTCCTCGGGTGTTCCATTGGCCCTTAACCGAGTCGGTTTGGCCGTAACCGCAGACCGAAGTATTTTGGATAAGCAAAGTGACAAAGGCGTCGCAGTTCTTAAAAAGACGGCCACACTTTTGGGATTGAAATACGCGGATGTGTATCTGCATACTCGTCTGTGCGGAGAAATGCCCAAAACAGTGCAAGCGGGTTGTTGGACTGGTACTCGATATCAACCCATTCCTATAACGAAGGATGCCGATCCTTCGAAAGCGCTTCAAATTGTTGAACGCGCCGATCTCTATCCAGGAATAGATTCCATGCCTGTAGCAGTTCGAAGTTACCCAGGAATTGATGGAGTAAATGCTGCCCATCTTCTCGGATATGTCGGACCACTTACGGCGGCAGATTTAGCATCGGCAAATGGTGCCCACTACCACCGAAGCGAATCTATTGGAAAAGCCGGCCTTGAATACCAGTACGACTCCTACCTTCGTGGCAAGCCGGGAGTTCGAACAGTGATCGTCGACCGACAAGAGGCCGTTACGCGACAATCGCGGATTGTGAAGCCAGTGGCTGGCAATCACCTCGTGACGAGTCTTGATGTTCGTTTGCAAGCAGCAACAGAGAATGCATTAGCCGATGCGGTTGTGCGAGCGAGGGTTGCAGGAAATCCAGCCGATGGAGGTGCCGCTGTCGTACTCGACGTTAAGACGGGCAGAGTATTGGCGATCGCGTCTTATCCGACCTATGACCCGAATATCTGGGAAAAAGGTTTGACGGTCAAACAAGCAAGTGATCTGTTCAGCGAAGCAAACGGTGTTCCTGCACTTGATCGCGCGTTGCAAGGTTTGTATGCCCCTGCATCAACGTTCAAGGCAGTTTCTTTGGTTGCGGCTGCGAATGCTGGATACAACTTGAACGGCACTTACAGTTGCCCGGCGAGCGTTCAGGTCGGAACCACACTTTTTCACAACTTTGAGAGCCGTGCGCAAGGCACGATCACGATGAAGGACGCAATTGCAATTTCTTGCGACACCATCTGGTATCGAATCGCGTTCGACGAATGGTTGCGTGATGGTGGCCTTTCACCGAAGAAGAACGCGCACGACTATTTCTTCAGTGCGGCTCGCGGATTCCAAATCGGCAAAAAGACTGGGATCGATCTTCCTGCAGAATCAAGTGGCCGCCTCGCCGATCGCGCTTGGCGCCTCGCGTGGTATTTGCAGAACAAGAATTACTACTGCAACTACACACAACGCGCTCCCAAGAGCCAACAGACTGCCTTCCTAGTTGCCTTGGCAAAGGAGAATTGTGTTGACGGTGACAAGATCCGAGGTGGCGATGCTGTTAACTTCTCCATCGGTCAAGGAGACACGGTTGTTACCCCATTGAAGCTGGCACAGATGTACACGGCCGTTGCAAACGGCGGAAAGATTTGGCAGCCCTCTGTTGGCGAAGCGATCGAAACCACCGCTGGAAAGGTAATTGCGAGATTTACTCCAAAAGTAATTGGAAAATTGCCCGCCACCAAGTCGACTTTAACTTTTCTACAAGGTGCACTTCGCCAAGTTGTTATTAGCGGAACGGCCGCGGCCACTTTCAGCGGCTTCCCAGTTGCGGTAAGCGGAAAGACCGGAACAGCAGAAGTGTTCGGACTCAACAAGAACGGCACGAAAAAGGGAAATACTTCCTGGTTTGCATCTTTTGGGCCAAGCGATAATCCTCGCTACGCGGTTGTGATGATGGTGAGCCAGGGTGGATTTGGTGCCGACATCAGCGCCGTCGGTGTCCGCCATATCTACGAAACTCTCTTTGGCGTCGTGGGCAATAAGGTGGTTGCCGGAAAAGCGCTCTTCCCTTCAGGCCCACCCATCGCGTTGCCTAGAATTTCGCCCACAATGAAAACGGTTACCACGCCATGAATTCTCCATATTCGACAAAGACGCGTAGAAGGCGCGGTTCGCTGACGCGGGGTTTTGATCCCATTCTTTCTGCCGCAGTAGTAGGTCTTTTGATCATGGGGACTTTGTTGGTTTATTCGGCGACGAAGGCTTGGTACGCATCTGCAGGTTTGGATCCTCAGTATTACCTCAAGCGACACGTGATCAACATTGTCATCGGCATTGCTCTCGCCCTCGGAACAACTGTCATCGATTACAGACTTTTGCGTGCATACACACCGGTGATTTGGGCGACAGGTGTGCTCGGACTTATTGCAGTGCTTATCCCAGGGATTGGAAAATCCGTAAACGGCCATCAGGCGTGGATCGCATTTCCAGGTGGCTTCCAAGTGCAACCGGTGGAGTTAGCAAAGATCTCCATCATTGTCGGAATGTCTCTGCTACTTTCTGAGCGCATGCATGATGGAGACGAACCGAATCATCGAGATGTTATGTTGGCTTTATTGATCGCTGCCATTCCGATCCTTCTAATTTTGCTGCAGCCGGACATGGGCACTGTAATGATCATAGGTGCATCCGTAGTCATGATCATTGCGGTATCTGGGGCGCCATCGCGTTGGGTAGTCGGCTTACTAATTGTTGCCGTTCTCGGAGGATTCACCGCGGTGAAGGTCGGTGTCGTAAAGGACTACCAGCTCAAGCGATTGCAATCGTTCGTGAATCCTGCCGCCGACCCACAACAAAGTGGCTACCAACTTCGTCAATCCAGAATCACTGTGGGGTCAGGTGGTTTGGCTGGCAAAGGATTATTCAAGGGTCCGCAAACAAATGGTCGCTTCGTCCCCGAACAACAAACGGACTTCATCTTCACGGTAGCAGGGGAGGAGTTGGGATTTCTCGGCAGTTCTACGATCATTATTTTATTTTTGATAATTTTTCTCCGTGGTATTCGAATAGCGCGGAGATCGCAAGATTTGTTTGGAAGGTTAGTGTGCATCGGCGTAGTCGCGTGGTTCGCGCTTCAAGCATTTGAAAATATTGGCATGACCATGGGGGTGATGCCGCTCCTTGGCGTACCTCTGCCGTTGATCTCCTATGGAGGCTCGAGCATGTTCGCCAACTTGATTGGAGTTGGGCTGCTGCAGAACGTTCACGCCCGTCAGAGGGGCTAGTAAGCCGCGCACCTGGTGGTTTGACCCGCATATTGGGCTTTGGGGCCGGTCTCTGCCATACTTGGACCAAAGTTCAGCGCGGCTCGCGATTTCATCGCGGTTATTGCCCACGTGGCATAGCAAGTGCGAACTCAAAAAAGATTTGCTCGTTTATTCGAGCCAGACCGCGTTTTATGAACGCATAGAGGATTTGGTACCAGATATGGCTATTGAGCCAAAAACGCCGCGTAAGCGTGCGGCTAAGAAAATAATAGTTGCCTTAGACAGTAATGAGGCAGAGCCTGTAAAGAAGACCCCAGTCAAGAAGAGCACCCCGGCAATTCCGGTGCCCATCTTCCAGGCAGCGGCGGTGACAGACGTGAAGGCGGTCAGAGCCCCTAGGGCTAAGGCGGCCGTCCCAGAAGCCGGGGCTGAAGTAGCTCCCGTCAAGAAATCCACTTCACGCAAGAAGGTGCCCAGCGAGATCGTCGCGGAACCTCTAGGTGAAGCACCAAGCGGAGATACCGATAGTCGCGGTCGTCGTAGACGACGCGGCGGCCGAGGTCGCAGACGTCCCCAGGATCATGAGGGCGAAAATATTGAACCTTCAGGTGATCACGATGGTGACGATGCCTCAAAGGCTGCAACTCATCGTCGCCGTCGACGCAGGTCATCCGCCGATGGTGTTGTACCTGGCGAGACCATTGAAGAAGACGGCGTTGTAACAGTTGTGAAGGTGCGCGAGGCACGTGAAGCAAAAGAGCCTCGCGAAGTTCGTGAACGTCCGGGACGTGGAGATGCGAGACGGCCTGCCCGTCGCACACGCGAAGCACGCTCTGAATATCGCGAGCCGTTCCGCAAGCGCGGCACGATCATCACCGAAGGCGAATTCCTAGCGCGCCGCGAAAACGTTGATCGCGAAATGTTGGTTCGCCAAATCGGAGATCGCACGCAGATCTGCGTAATTGAAGACAAGGTGATGGTTGAACATTACGTAAATCGTCACAGCAATATTTCCTACGTTGGTAACGTCTATCTTGGACGAGTCCAGAACGTTTTGCCCAGCATGGAAGCAGCCTTCGTTGACATCGGCAAGGGACGAAACGCAGTTCTGTACGCCGCCGAAGTCAATTGGGATGCAGCAGGTATTTCAGATTCACAACCTCGCAAAATCGAGATGGTGCTAAAAACTGGCCAACCTGTTCTGGTCCAAGTTACAAAGGACCCAATCGGCCAAAAGGGCGCTCGCCTTACAAGCCAGATTTCATTGCCGGGGCGCTATTTAGTTTATGTCCCTGGTGGCGGAATGAGCGGCATCAGCCGTCGACTTCCAGAACCAGAGCGCGCGCGTTTGAAGACGATTCTTAAAGCCCTTGTTCCTGATGAGGCGGGAGTAATTGTTCGTACCGCCGCAGAAGGTGCAAGCGATGCTGAAATCGAAGCAGATGTCGCGCGATTGAAGGCGCAATGGAACGACATTGTCGAGAAATCGGTCAACCCAAATTTCCACGCACCCGCGCTTCTCTACTCCGAGCCTGACCTTGCTGTTCGCGTCATCCGCGATATCTTCAACGAAGATTTCCGCAAGCTGACGATTCAAGGAAATGAAGCATGGGAAGAGATCCATAATTATTTGGGATTTATCGCACCTGAACTCACCTCGAAGATCGAGAAGTTCACAGGTCCGGGAGATCTCTTCGCCAACTATCGTGTCGACGAACAACTTTCCAAAGCCTTTGACCGCAAGGTTTACTTGCCATCAGGTGGTTCTCTCGTAATCGATCGCACTGAAGCGATGGTGGTAATCGACGTCAACACCGGAAAATTCATCGGTAAGGGCGGCAACCTCGAAGAGACTGTTACGAAGAACAACCTCGAAGCAGCAGAGGAAATTGCAAGGCAACTTCGCCTGCGCGACCTCGGTGGAATTATTGTTATCGACTTTATCGACATGATCCTCGAATCAAATCGCGAGCAAGTTCTTCGTCGCCTTGTCGAATGCCTCGGACGCGATCGCACCAAGCATCAAGTCGCAGAAGTTACGTCTTTAGGACTTGTGCAAATGACTAGAAAGCGTGTTGGTCAGGGCCTTATAGAAGCCTTCTCGACGACGTGCGAAAGTTGTGGTGGTCGCGGAATTCATATTCATACCGATCCCGTGAAGGCACGACCTTCGATGCCATTCGATGAAATCATGAAGCCCCAGGAGGCCATCGAGCGAGAAGATGATTCCCTCGGTGTTCACCTCTACCCAGACGATGTTTCAGTTGAAGTGGAAGAGGCTGAACTTTCAGTGGCTGAGACGGAACCAGATTTGGGTGAGGATTACGTCCCGGCCGAGGAGATTTCAGTGGAAGTACCCCACGTCATTACTCCAGAACCGACACCGGGACGTCGTCGCCGACGCGCCGCGAGTACTGGGGTGATCACACCCGGAGCCTAGGAACGGGCCCAAATCAGGGTCAGATGGCGGGGCTCAGTTTGACCCAGAGGGTCTAACTTCCGTACCCTTAGACCCTGCTTGGTGGAGATTTTCGTGCCCATAAGCTTTGAAAAAGAACTGGAGTTGTTACGTGTACGCAATTGTGAAGGCGGGTGGCCGCCAAGAGAAGGTCGCCGTCGGAGACACCGTCACCGTCGATCGTATCGACGCTGCGGCCGGTTCGACCGTAACTTTCCCAGCACTGCTTGTCGTTGACGGTGCCACTGTCACCACCGACGCCAAGGTTCTCTCCGGCGTGAAGGTCACCGCCGAGGTCGTTGATGAGACCAAGGGCGAGAAGATCCACATTCTTCGATACAAGAACAAGACCGGCTATCGCCGTCGTCAAGGCCACCGTTCAAAGAACACTCGTGTTCTTATCACCGCCATCAGTGGCATTAACTAAGGAGTTGAGAAATGGCAAGTAAAAAAGGCGTTTCATCGACACGAAACGGTCGCGACTCCAATGCGCAGTACCTCGGAATTAAGCGCTTCGGCGGACAGGAGTCAAGAACGGCGAGATCCTCGTGCGTCAACGTGGCACCCACTTTCACCCAGGCGCAAACGTCGGACGTG
>JANXZF010000019.1 GCA_025355665.1 Actinomycetes bacterium | reverse complement strand
AGAGAGTTGTTGCTCCAGTTTGATCGCAATCACGAGCTCTTTGATCTTGCGCTGGATTTTACGATCTGGTGTGAGGAAAGCCGTCTTCGCGTACTGCTGGGTGATTGTCGACCCGCCCTGCAAGGCGCCGCCCCTCAAGTTATTGAGGATTGCCCGGCCGATGCCGGTGATACTAAAAGCATGCTCTGAGTAGAAACTTCGATCCTCCGCAGCCAACACCGCTCGTCGAACATTAAGTGGAATATTGGCCAAAGGGACGATGGTGCGATTTTGGGCCCCAAGTCGCCCTATCTCTGTTCCGTTGGAATACTCAATAATTGTCGTTTGACTATTCACGTACGCCTTGGGATTCGGAATGCTCACAGTGAAGTAGGAATAGATAAAGAGGGATCCCACGGCAACAAAACCAAGGCCACCAATAAAGATGGCCGATCTGATGAAAATTTTACGGATCACGCGTGAAGGTTACCGCTTAACCCAATCTTCATCTTCTAAAGTCCTTTGACGCCTCGGGGGCTTTCTTGCCACCCCATCGCCTAGGACAAATGAGGCGCACAGGTGGTTCCAAGAGCATTCTCGGCAGACCTCAACGACATACACGCGGAATTCACCAAACTCTTTCTCCATTTCAAGGAGTTCTGCCTTTGACTTAATTCGCCCAGAATATTGTCCGAGTTGATCGCCGAAGGTGTATTGAAGCTCGACGAGTGATTTCTTCTTACATACAGGGCATGCCCTATTTGCTGGGGCGCCGTGAAATTTCGCCGCCTTGAGTAAGTAAGGATCGGCATCGCAAGCATCTACTTTCCCACGATAGAGCGCCATGAGTGTCGCACGCTTATCTAACGTGTAATCGACAAATGCCCTCAGCGAATTCATAGCGATAAGAGTAACGAGACTCGGGAAGTTAAAGAAACTACTCTTGCAACATGCAACCTCTGAGTTTTCTGGGACTTATGCGACACCCCAGACTCTCAAGAATATTTCTTCTGCGCTGGACTGGGCAAGGAGTGGACGGGTTATTCCAAAGCGCTTTGGCCTCCTTTGTCCTATTTTCTCCGGAAAGACAAGCAAGCGCACTCGGAGCAGCACTGGCATTTGCAGTTGTTCTTCTACCGTATTCATTGGTTGGTCCCTTCGTCGGCACCGTTCTTGACCGTGTCTCTAGACAAAGAGCCGTGTTCGGATCCAATGTTCTGCGAGCGATCGATTTATTAGTTATTGCATTTCTCGTTTTTCACGGACGAACGGGAGCTGAACTTACTGTCGCGGTCCTAGTCACCTTTGGTATCAACCGCCTGATCCTCGCTGGACTATCTGCCGGCCTTCCACTTGTTATCGAATCAAATTCTCTTATCGCGGCAAATGCGCTGGCAGTCACGGGAGGTTCGCTCCTCGTTGTAATCGGTGGAGGACTTGGCCTTGGAGTACGCAAATTGCTTGAATCTATTCACAACGCAAATCACTCTGATGCAACCTTAATTTTAATTGGAGCCCTTGGTTATTTCATCGCCGCCGCACTCACCCTTCGACTCAAAAGAAAAGAAATTGGCCCACTAGACCACGAGAAGGTCAAAGCAAGTTTTACTGAAGGTCTAATAGAAATGCGCCAAGGCTTTTCCTATCTCTTCCAACACGTTGATGCTGCCCGGGCAATTATTGCCACGGCCATCCAGCGAGGTGGGTTTACAGCGCTTGTCCTAGTGGCACTGTTGCTTGAACGAAATTCATTTCATCTTTCATCACGGCCTGAAGCCGGACTTGCCGGACTTGCTATAGCGCTCTCCATTGCGGGCGTCGGAATCACTTTTGGCGCCCTCATCGCCCCCACTGGGGTCGCTCGCGTTGGAAGGCACGCATGGATGCGCTACATGATGGCTGGCAGTGCTCTGTCTCCGCTTATTCTCATTATTTCTGCCTCACCCATCTCGCTTTACATTGCCGCTTTCTTTACGAGTTTTTTCGGACAGAGCCTCAAAGTCACCAGTGACGCGTTGGTCCAAGCAAAAATTAACGATGTTTATCGTGGCAGAGTTTTTGCCGTTTATGACGTATTAGTCAACGGATCAATCGTCTTAGGTGCAGTTCTGGCTGCACTCATCCTTCCAACTTCTGGGAAGGCGCCGATCGTGCCAGCCATGATCTCAGTGGTTTACTTGGGTGCTTTCTTGTTCTTGCTGAATCCCGCGAAATTTAAGGCCGGCTTGCCCACCATTTCTTAAGTGCTTCCGTTGCGCGCTCCTCTCCAAGAGGACCATTTTCAAGCCGCAATTCAAGAAGGAAATCAAGGGCATTCCCAACTGCGGCAGAGGGCTTGATATTCAGCAAGGACATTACTTGCTCGCCATCGAGATCGGGGCGAATCTTGGAGAGTTCTTCTTGCTCCATCAACTCCGCGATGCGATCTTCCAAACTTTGGTAGGTGGCGGCAAGTGCTTCTGCTTTTCGTTTATTCCGAGTCGTGCAATCTGCTCGCGTCAATACATGCAAGTGCGGTAGCAAATCTCCGGCGTCGCGTACGTAACGTCGGACAGCGGAATCGGTCCATTCGCCTTGACCATAGCCATGAAAGCGGAGATGTAGTGCGATAAGCGTTGCAACCTGCTCGACGGTGTCACCATCAAATCGAAGTTTCTTGAGCCGCTCCTTTGCTAAGCGCGCACCCACGACTTCGTGGTGGTGGAATGAAACGCCGCCTCCTTGAATATGACTTCGAGTTTTCGGTTTTCCCACATCATGCAATAGCGCTGCGAGTCGAATAACTAAATTGGGTCCACCTAATCTGGCCTCCAATGCAATTGCCTGCTCAAGTACCGTTAAGGAGTGTTCATAAACATCCTTGTGATGGTGATGCTCATCAATTTCTAGTTTTAATTTTGGAATCTCGGGCAAAACTATGTCAGCCAAACCAACATCCACCAGCAAGCTAATTCCGGTCCGAGGGTTATCGGACATAAGCAGTTTGCTAAATTCATCACGAACGCGTTCGGCAGAAATAATCGAAATACGCCCGGCCATATCTCGCATCGCTTGAAGAACATCCTCCGCAACGTCAAAATTGAGTTGACTGGCAAATCTTGCAGCCCTCATCATTCTGAGTGGATCATCGGAGAAAGATTGTTCTGCTTTGTTCGGCGTCCGGAGAATGCGATTGCCTAGATCTTTTAGCCCGTTATAGGGATCAACAAAAACCGGCGCTCCCTGCGTTAATTCAAGAGCCATTGCATTAACGGTGAAATCTCGTCGCCACAAGTCTCCCTCTAGTGAATCTCCGTATTGAACATCTGGTTTTCGACTATCAGATTCGTAACTCTCGCTCCGATAAGTTGTAACTTCAACTGTGGTGTCGCCCCGTTTTCCAACTACTGTTCCAAATGCGATACCCGTATCCCAAACATTCTCAGCCCATTTGCTAAGAATCTTCTTCGAGACCTGCGGATTCGCATTGGTGGTGAAATCTAAATCGTTGCTAAGTCTGCCCAAGATTGCATCTCGTACAGAACCCCCCACGAGAGCTAGGCGAAAACCAGCCGTTTTATATGCATCGGCCAGTGAACTCGCCAATGGGGCGCGCTCGATTAGGGATCGGATGGCAAGCTCGCCCGCGGCACCTAGCGCTCTAGTCATAATGGATAAGGCTAGAGCAGTACGCTTTGCGCCATGACCCCTGCACCTAGTGCGGGCAGCGAAAGTACGAAAAAAAGGAGGCGGCGCAAACGCTCCGCCAATCGCGCCCCACAATCTTTAGATTTGAAGGCTGAAACACCCCCCTCGAATAAACCTGTTCAAAAGATCGATCGCGCCTTTGCCAAGCGTGTTGACGAAGTGAGTGCAGGTGGGCTGGTCATCGATTTCGCCGGAACTCAAGGACTACTTATAGGTCGAATAGATCAGAAAGACTCAGCAAGGACTCGCTTACTGTGGTCCTTGCCTAAGGGACACATTGAATCTGGCGAAACACCCGAAGAGGCAGCACTACGAGAAGTTTTGGAGGAAACGGGGATAGAAAGCCAGATAGCTCGATCCTTAGGTGTCATCGACTTCTGGTTTATGGCTGGCGGAAAGAGAATTCACAAAACCGTTCATCATTATCTCTTTCGTGAGGTTGGAGGCTTGCTCGCACCTCAAGTCACTGAAGTTGATGAAGTCGCTTGGTTCCCACTCCATGAAATCATCGAAAGACTCGCATATCCTGACGAGAAGAAGTTGATCGCTCGAAGCGGGGATCTGAAATTATGAGGAGGCGCATTGCAGTCGCTATTACTGCATTCTTTGTTACTTGTATTTCTCTGGGATTCTCTCCATCTGAAGCGCAAGCAGCAGACGCCAAGATAATCTTGTTTGATGCACCGCACACCGATCTCCTTGGGGTCTCGCTGAACAGCGAACTTGATGCCTCACTCCTTCCAATTGGACGTCTGGGGCTGCCGGTGTTTTCACCTGTCGCTAAGCCAAGAATATGGTTGATAGATGCTGCCCTTATCGATGAAGTAACAGCGCTGGCAGTGAAAGATTTGAATGCCCAAAATTGGCTTACGCAATTGAAGGTTGCAAGTGTCGATGACAAAGTTTTTGCAATCCCGTATGGGCATCCCGATCTCTCCATGGCCAAGCGCCTGGCTCCTAGCGAATTAAACTATTACTACGAATCGAGTAAATTGCGATTGCAATCTGCACTAAGTCGCCAGGTGCAAGTAAATCAAAGCCTGAGATGGACCAACACGCGAACGAAAATCACATCTGATGCGGTTACTTCCTATTCGCAAAATCGTCGAGATCTGGCGCTCTTAAGCACTGTAGTTCCCGTACAGCAATTGGATACCTTGCGCTCGCAACTTGCGTTTTTGCTTTCCTCTGATTCAACAACCAAACGACAACTCTATTTTGCCCACAACGCAGATACAGCACTTGCGGCAGCGAATCACAGGTTGAGAATCGTTCCTGGAAAATATCGCTTAACTTCTCAGCATGAGAGGGTTCCAATAACTCTCGTGAATGATTTCCGGGCACCTGTCGTGGTTACTCTCAGGCTTACGCCTTTGAATTCGCGCATCAGGGTGGGCAACCCCGAAACGGTCACCTTGACTGCAAACTCAAAAACCCAGCTCTCCGTTCCCATTACGGTAATAGCGCCAGGTTCAACCGCAGTCCTGGCTGAATTTCGAAACGCACAGGGAAAGGGTTTGGGCGACTCGGTTATTTTGACCCTCAATGTCTCAGTTATCAGCCCGGCAGTTGCATGGTTTACCTCAGGTGCGGCGGTGCTCCTCTTCTTGGCAGCCTTTACCCAAAGTATTAGAAGAGTGCGGCGGTCCCGAAAATGAAATCGAACGAACTCTTCCGTGCTTCGAGCGTCATGGCTGTCGGAACCATAATCTCTCGTGTAACTGGCTTCATCCGCAGCCTGCTCGCAGTTGCTCTATTGGGTACTGCGCTCCTGGCCGACTCTTACAACATTGCCAACGTGATGCCCACCATCCTCTACAACCTTTTAATCG
>JANXZF010000002.1 GCA_025355665.1 Actinomycetes bacterium | reverse complement strand
ATGTGAAAGCTAAAAAACGCTTACATCACATTCGACACAAGGAGCCCGCCAAGCGACCGAAATCCAACACACGGCGCTTGGTGAAGAGTTTGGGCTCGCAGGAAAACATAACTTAAGGATAAAGAGCCCAAAGGTAATTCGCTAATTGCAACAGGTTCGCACTTAACTAATAGCGGCAAGTGACTTTAACACCTGCTCTCGGCTTGGAGCACCGATCGCACGCCCAACTTCAACGCCTCGAGTATCCAATAGGAGAGTAGTGGGAGTCGAGTGAATATTCAGTTTGCGCACCAGATCAAGGTGGGCCTCAGCGTCGATGTCCAAATGGCGAACATCGGGCATGTTCAACACCACGCTTTCAAGAAGCAGCCTGGTTGCTCGGCAAGGGGTGCAAAAGGCCGATGAGAATTGAACCAAAGTGGCCCTTGTGCCTAGCGCAGCGCCCAGAATCTCGGCTGTAAGGGCGGCAACGGGTGCAGAATTCGAAGTCCCTGTGACTCGAATCTTGCCGCGGCTGGCCTTGTACCAGAGCCCATAAACCGTGGCTAGGGCAAGTATCACCAGAATTGGAACCAGAGATTTCACACGAGTAGTCTGGCCTATTAACGCTAGAAGTTCCAAGAATGGAGAACTCCATGGCACGCGTACTGCTCCTCACTAATACGCAGGGTGCTAGCGCGGAGGTCCTACCCGCCTTGGGCCTGCTTCAACATCAAGTGCGGATACTGCCCGCCGAGGCAAGCATTCTCGTGGAAGTCCCAGAAATGGATCTTCTATTTATTGATGCCCGGCGCGATCTTCCAAGTTCCAAAAGTTTGACTCGGTTGCTAACGTCAACCGGAATCGGAGCACCTGTCATTGTTATTACAACCGAAGGCGGCCTCTCCGCAATAAGCGCCGAATGGGGCGTTGACGATGTTATGTTGGATACTGCAGGACCGGCCGAGGTGGAAGCAAGAATTCGCATTGCCATCGGGACATATGCCGCAATGAGAGATTCGCTAGATCCAAATTCTGGCGAAATCCGAAGCGGCGAAATTGTTATTGATGAAAACTCGTACACCGCCAAGATAAAGGGCCGGGCCCTCGACCTAACATTCAAAGAATTTGAACTCCTAAAATATCTCGCGCAACATCCCGGACGAGTCTTCACACGCGCTCAACTTTTGCAAGAGATTTGGGGCTATGACTATTTCGGCGGCACGCGCACCGTGGACGTACACATTCGTCGCCTTCGCGCAAAGCTCGGTCCCGAATTCGAATCCATAATCGGCACCGTGCGAAATGTCGGATACCGATTTACTCTCCCCTTAAGCAATAAAGAAAGCCTCGTAACAGAGCGCGTTCAATAGTTGATCCGACATTTAAAACATCTCAACTCGCAGCAGCAAGACGCCGTGCTGGCATTGATTTCTGTTGCAACTGAACATGACGGCATTCCGCCAATCGCCGAACATATCGTCCTTCATCTTCGCCACGGCGGTGACATGGATGACCAACATTTAGTAATTGAAGAAAATGGAGAAATTGTGAGCTACGCGCACCTTGATCTCACCGACCTCGTCGCTGGATCAAGTGCAGAACTCGTTGTGCATCCTTCTCATCGAGGACGTGGATTGGGTCGCGCGCTTCTCAAGGAAATATGCGGCATTACATCTCCGCGTTTGTGGTCTCATGGAGATTTGGCAAGTGCCAGAAAGTTAGCCAAAGAAAATGGTTTAATGCGTGGCCGGACCGTACTGCAAATGCGGCGCCCTTTAACTCAACATCTTCCGGAGGCGCACACCGATATAGGCCTTCGGACATTTCTGCCGGGGTTGGATGATCAAGCTTGGCTGGATCTGAATAATCGGTGTTTCATCGACCATCCCGAACAAGGGGGCTGGACATTGGAACACCTTCATCAAAGAATGCATGAGGAATGGTTCGACCCCTCGGGGTTTCTCCTCGCCACCGAGGATCAGCATTTGACGGCCTTTTGTTGGACCAAGATTCACGGCGCCCACACCCATTCACATGACGGCCAAGCAGAACACGGCCACGACCCGATCGGCGAAATTTACGCGATGGGGGTTGACCCAGATTTTCAAGGTCAAGGTTTTGGGCGTGCAATAACGATCGCGGGACTAGCCCATCTTCGCCGAAAAGGATTGATGTCTGCAATGTTGTACGTCGATGCCGAAAATACTGCGGCAATAAAACTATATTCAAACCTTGGATTTTCAGAATGGGGTCGCGACGTTATGTATCGGATGGGTCCTTGCGACTAGTGAAATCTTTAAAATCAAGGCTCGTGGCATTTTGTTTCGATCCCGAAAAAAATTTCCGATGGCGACACACTTTCATTCACGATTGAAATTTCGCCAAACTAGCCGACTAAGTCGGAGCACATCCTTCTAAAGGCCGCGGTGTGAGCATCCACATCCTCAGCCGTAGTTGCGGGAGACATTAGTGCCATGTTATGAAATGGGGTGAGTAGAAAACCATCATTAAGCAATCTCAAGTGAATGTACTGCTCCAACTCGAAGTCACCCGCATCAGCCGCCTCACGACCAGTTCGAGGTGCGGACGAGCGGAAGATATATTCGCCGCGTGCTCCGAGCCGATTACAGGTCCACGGTAGATTGAATTCGCGGATGGCGGCATCAACGCCGTCAGACCACCGCGTGCCCAACGCAATCATTTCTTCGAAGGCATTAGGAGTTAGTACCTCTGTGAGAGTGGCCCTCATTGCTGCCAGCGATAGAGCATTTCCGGCCAAGGTTCCCCCAATTCCGCCGGTATCAATTTCATCCAATGCAATGCGCGTGGATATTGCAGCGGCAACTTCACGCGACATTCCGAAAGTCCCAGTTGGTATTCCTGCTGCGATGGCTTTACCTACAGTCAAGAAATCTGGCTTCAATCCAAGGGCGCCAGTCATCCCACCCGGGCCAACTGAAATCGTGTGCGTCTCATCAATAATCCAATAAGCCCCGTATTGCTTGGCCAATTCGCCAACGCCGTTCAGATACCCGGCTTCAGGAAGGACGATCCCAACATTCGTCATTGCAGGTTCCATCAGTATTGCGGCAACATCGCCGTGCGCCAACGCTGCTTCCATCGCGGCAAGATTATTAAATTCAACTACCCGCGTGGTTTCATCAAGTGAAACTGGGGCGCCTATATTGCCTTCACGCGCAACAGTATTTCCTTGAGAATCTAGGGTGGCGAAGGTTTCATCCACGCTTCCGTGGTAGCAACGATCGATGACAATGATCTTCTTCTTGCCAGTTATGTGACGTGAATACCTGATGACATGCCGATTCGCATCGGTTGCCGAAACCGTAAATTGCCAAAGCGGCAATCCAAATCGCTTGACTAATTCATTTGATACTACGACCGCATCCTGGGTCGGAAGCATCGCGGTAAGTCCCTTGCCAACTTGTTCGCGAATTGCCTTCACGGTTGGCTCTGGCGAATGACCCGTCATCGATCCGGTATCGCCTAGACAAAAATCAATATAGACATTTCCATCAACGTCTACAAAGCGAGCGCCCTGAGCACTCTCGACAAAGACTGGATAGGCACCCGGCCACTTGGCCATCCATGACATCGGGACTCCGCCGGGCATCACCTTCTTAGCATCGGCGAACATAGCTCCACTTTTTGGGTGCTTCTCCAG